>CAWULT010000016.1:0-56472 GCA_963923455.1 uncultured bacterium | reverse complement strand
TGCCGGCCTGCACGTCGGCGGCAGCGCCGCCCTCACTGGCCGCGGTGCCGAGGTCGAAGGTCATGTTGCCCGACACGCCGGTGATCGGCCGCATCGGGATGTCGTTGGTGATCACGTTGACGAGGCCGCCGATCGCGTTGGCCCCGTAGAGCAGCGTAGCGGGGCCGCGCACGACCTCGATCCGGTCGGCCGAGGCCGGGTTGATCGTCACTCCGTGATCGCCCGACTGGCTCGACAGGTCGCCCATGCGCTGGCCGTCCTGCAGGACCAGCACCCGGTCGCCGTCGAGGCCCCGAATCACCGGACGCGCGGGCGCCGGGCCGAAGCTCCGCGACGTCACGCCCGACTGGTTCTCGAGCGTGGCGCCGAGCGACATCCCGAGCTGCTTGGTCAGCTCCTGGCCCGACAGCACGCTCGTTGCCTGGAAGGAGTCGAACTGGCTGCGGGCCTCCGGGCCCACCGACAACACCTCCTCGAAGTGCAGCTCGGGGTCCACCATGACGTCCACCGGCGCCGGCGCCGGCACGGCCATCACCTCGGTGCGGCGCGACGAGTATCCCTGCGCGCGGACGATCAGGTGATACGAGCCGGCCGGCACGTTCGGGAACACAAAGGTGCCGTCGGCGCCCGACGTCACCTCCCGGCGCAATTCCTCGATCACGACGACGGCGTCCGGAATGGGATCCCCGGACAGGGAGTTGAGCAACCGCCCCGACAGCTGGGGCCCGGTCTGGGCCGATGCCGCGGTGGCGAGCCCGTACGAGAACACGAACACCAACAGGCACGCCGCCCGCGCGCCCGCGTACAACACTGACTTCATGAATGACCTCTCCGCCGGAAAAGAAACACCTGTCCCGCGCATCGGCCCGGCGAGCGCTCGCGATGCGAGCGGCGCTCGGCGCCTGCGGCCTATGCGAGCAATGTGCGCGACGCGGACGCGGGCGGTGAGCGGAGGGGCGGGTGCGCGGCCGGGAAGACCTGCGTCACGAACGCGTCGAAGACGCGCGAGCGCAAGCCCCCGGTTGCGACCGGAACGAACGCGTGGATGGGGTCGGCCGTCGGGCGCAGCACCCGCGCCGTGTGACAGAGCACGCAGTGCAGCGGGTGCGCGCCGGCGGTCGAGGTCGCGCCGCGGAAGGCGTGGGCCGAGGCGTCGTGGACGACCGCCACCAAGGCCTCGCCGTCGTGACAGTCGCCGGCATGGGCCACGCTGGACCACACCCCGGCGCACGACAGCGACACGAGAGCGACGGCCGCGAGCCAGCGCCGTCCCGTGCGCACCCAGTACATCACCACCCCCTGACGTTATCGACGGCGAAGACCGCTGTCAATGCACATCTGGGTGGCACGGGGACACGTGCGGGGTACGGCGGCGTCCCCTTTCGCCTCGAAGTCGGTCGGGCTACGATCCCGGGGATGGCGGTTTCCCGGCGCACGTTCATACGCGGCGCGGCGGCCTCGGCTGCGGCCTGGCCGATGCTGCTGCACGCCGGACGGGACGGCGGCCCATCGGGCGCGGGTGGCCGTTTCCAGCACGGAGTGGCGAGCGGCGACCCGCTGACCACCCAGGTCGTTCTCTGGACGCGCGTCACCCCGCCCGCGGGCCACGCGGCGGCCGCTCCGGTCGAGGTGAGGTGGCGCATCGCCTCCGACGAGCGACTGTCGTCGCCGGTCCGCACGGGCACGGTGCGGACCTCCGCGCTTCGGGACTACACCGTCAAGATCGACGCCACCGGCCTGGAACCCGGGCGCCCGTACTACTATGCGTTCGAGTACGCGGGTGAGCAGTCGCCGATCGGCCGTACGAAGACGCTGCCGGCCGCACGCGTGGAACGCGTCCGGCTGGCATCCGTGTCGTGCGCCAACTATCCCGCGGGGTTCTTCAACGTCTATCGCCGCCTGGCCAACCGGGACGACGTCGATGCCGTAGTGCACCTCGGCGACTACATCTACGAGTTCGCCAACGGGGTGTACGGCGACGGCTCGGCGCTGGGGCGCGTCCCGACGCCGGCCGGGGAGGCGGTCACGCTCGCGGACTACCGCGCCCGGTACGCCACCTACCGCGGCGACCCCGACCTGCAGGCCGCGCACCGGCGTCATCCCTTCATCACGGTCTGGGACGACCACGAGGTGGCGAACAACTGGTGGACCGGCGGGGCCATCAACCACGACCTGCTCGACGGGGACTGGCGGGTGCGCAAGACCGTGGCGATCCAGGCCTACCTCGAATGGATGCCGGTCCGGGAGTCGGGACCGGGCGCGTTCCACCTGTACCGCCAGTTCCGCATCGGCTCCCTGGTGGACCTGGTGATGCTCGACACGCGCAGCTTCCGCGACAAGCAGCCGGCCAACGCGGACGAGCTCAACGACCCGTCGCGCACGATGCTCGGCGCCGTCCAGGAGGCCTGGCTGATCGAACGGCTGCGGGCATCGCAGAAGGCGGGCACGACGTGGCGCCTGATCGGCCAGCAGATTCTCTTCGCGCCCCTGACGCCGCCCGGCATGCGGGTCCAGAATCCCGACGTGTGGGACGGCTACCCGGCGGCTCGCGCCCGGATCACCGACGCGCTGGCGCGCGGCGGCATTACGAACGTCGCGGTGCTGACGGGCGACGTACACAGCTCGTGGGCGCTCGACATCCCCCGCAACCGCAGCACCTACGACGGCAAGACCGGTGCGGGCTCGATCGCCGTGGAACTGGTGACGCCCGCCATCAGCTCGCCGCCGCTCTTCACCGACGCGGCGCTGCGCGGCGCCTCGTCACTGCTGCGCCTGTTCACACCGCACCTGAAGTTCCTCGACGGCGACAACCACGGGTACGTGCTGCTCGACGTCACGCGCGAGCGGGTGCTCGCCGACTGGTACTTCGTCCCGACGGTCACGGAGCGGACCGACGCCGAGTCGAAGGCGGCCAGCTTCGTCTGTGAGCGGGGCTCGTCCCGGCTCACGAAGGCGTAGATCATGGCCATCTCACGCCGACGGTTCATCCAGGGCGCAGGCGTGTCGCTCGCGCTGCCGGGACTCACGGAGGCCGGACAACGGGCGCAGGCGGCCGGCCGCGTGTTCCGTCACGGGGTGGCCAGCGGCGATCCGCTGGCGGACCGCGTGATCCTGTGGACGCGCGTCACGCCACCCGGCGGGACGACGGCGCCCGTCGCGGTCACCTGGCGCGTGGCCACGGACGAGCAGCTGCGCCAGGTGGTGGCCCGCGGCACGGCGCCGGCGAGTCCGAGCCGCGACTTCACGGTGAAGGTCGACGCCGCGGGACTCGCCCCCGGCCGGACCTACTACTACGCCTTCGAGGCGTTCGGCGAGCAGTCGACGATCGGCCGCACCCGGACGCTCGCGGCCGATCCGTCCCGGGTCCGGCTGGCGGTGGGCTCGTGCTCGAACTACCCGGCCGGCTACTTCAACGCGTACCGGGCCATTGCCGACAAGCCGGACCTCGACGCCGTGCTGCATCTGGGCGACTACATCTACGAGTTCGCCAACGGCGTCTACGGCGACGGGACGGCCTCGGGCCGCGTCCCGCTGCCTCCAACCGAGGCGGTCACGCTCGCCGACTACCGGCTGCGCTACGCGACCTACCGCAGCGACGTGGACTTGCAGGCCGCGCACGCGGCACACCCCTTCATCGCCATCTGGGACGACCACGAGTCGGCCAACGATGCCTGGTCGGGCGGAGCGGCGAACCACGACGCCGCCAAGGGGCCGTGGCCGGTCCGCAAGGCCGCCGCGGCGCAGGCTTTCTACGAATGGTTGCCGGTGCGTGAAGCGCAGGGAGGTCCGCGGCTCTACCGGTCCTTCACGTTCGGCCGCCTGGCGGAGCTCGTGATGCTCGACGGCCGCACGTTCCGCGACCGCCAGGTCACGAGCGGCGACTACCCGGGCCTGAGCGACGCGCGCCGGTCCATGCTCGGCGCCCGCCAGGAGGCCTGGCTGCTGGATCGGCTGCGCGGTGCGCAGCGCAACGGAACCGCGTGGAAGGTGATCGGCCAGCAGGTGATGTTCTCGCCGTTCCTGCCGCTGGCCAGCCCGACGTCCGGCATCGACCTCTGGGAGGGCTACCCGGCCGAACGCGACCGCATCTTCGACTGCCTCGAGCGTGACGGCATTCGCGACGTCGTGATTCTGGCCGGCGACATCCACAGCTCATGGGGCTTCGACGTGCCCCGCAGCCCGCTCTCGGGCTACGACCCTCGGACGGGCGCAGGGTCGCTCGCGGTGGAGTTCGTGACACCGGCGCTCAGCTCGCCCGCACGGCCCGAGCTGATTCCCCACACGGCGGAGTTCCGGAGCGCGGCGCCGCACCTGAAGTTCCTGAACCTCGATCGCAACGGCTACCTGATTCTGGAGCTGACGCCCGAGCGTGCACGGGGCGACTGGTACTTCGTGCGCACGGTGACCGAACCGTCCGCGGCCGAGACGCTGGCGCAGTCGCTGGCGTGCGCACGCGGCTCGGCCCGTCTGACCCCAGCCTGACGACGTGTCCGCCAGCGCCTCCACGACGCAGGACGCCCGCCCGATTGGCGTATTCGACTCCGGGGTGGGAGGGCTGTCCGTGCTGCGGGCGATCCGAGACGAGCTCCCGGCCGAGAGCGTCCTCTACGTGGCGGATTCGGGCTTCGCGCCCTACGGGGATCGCAGCGAGCGCTACATCGAGGCACGCGCCCACGCGCTCGTCGAGTTCCTCCAGCGGGAGGGCGCCAAGGCCGTGGTCGTGGCGTGCAACACCGTCACGAGCGTGGCCGTGGCCGCGCTGAGGTCGCGCTTCAACCTGCCGATCGTCGCGATCGAGCCGGCGATCAAGCCGGCCGTGGCCGCCTCGGCATCGCGCGTCGTCGGCGTGCTCGCCACGAGCGTCACCCTGGCCAGCCCCAACGTGAACAAGCTGGTCAACGCACACGGCAGCGGCGTCGACGTCATCATGCAGGCCTGTCCGGGCTTCGTGGAGCTGGTAGAGCGCGGGACGCTCGACGGCGGTGAGGCCGTCGCGGTGGTCGAACGCCACGTCCGGCCGGTGCTCGCGCGCGGCGCCGACACGCTGGTGCTGGGCTGCACCCACTACCCGTTCCTGGCGCCGGTGATCCGCGCGGTCGCGGGCCCCGAGGTCGCCATCCTGGATCCGTCCGGCCCCGTGGCGCGGGAGCTGCGGCGCCGGCTCGCCGCCGCCGGCCTGCTGGCGCCGGAAGGCCGGGCGGCAACCGAGCGGTTCGTCACCAGCGGGCGGCCGGAGCAGGTGGCCGCCGTGATGCGGCAGCTCTGGTCCCACCCGGTCGCCGTCGAACCCCTGCCCGCCGCCTACTGCGCAACGCCGCGGTGACCGACCCATCCGGGGGCACGCGATCACCTGGCGGCGGCGCGCGACGAGCCACGACGCCTGGCGCAGCGTCGGCATCGTCACGGCGGCGGCGGGAGGAAGCGGCAGCGCGGGTTGACGAGGTGCGGATGCCGCTCGGCGAACCGGCGGAGGGGCCCCTCCGGCAGCCGGCCGTAGGCGTCGGTGCCGCTGAAGCTCCACGGCCACGCGCCGGCGTAGCCCTGCTCCACCGTGAAGCGCAGGTAGTCGTCCAGCGTGGTCGCCGGCGGGCACGCGCCGGCCGGATGCTGCTCGGGGCCGTTGGCCGGGAACTCGCCGAGCAGCACTGGGCGCCGCACGCCCAGGGTCGACGCGTGGCGGCCGTAGACGTCATCGTCGATCGCCCGCCGGGTGTCGGGATAGCTGTGCACCTGGACCACGTCGAGGCCCAGGTCGGGGTCGTCCCAGGCCCAGAGGTTGCGCACCCGCGCAGCCGCCAGCGTCGCGAGCGCCGACGAGCGCGCGTGCACGAGATCGCTGAACGTGCTCACCAGCCACGCCATGGCCTCGAACGGCAACGGCCGGCGGACCCGGGAACTGAGGTCCCGCTCCCACTCCTCGATCACGAAGTCGGGCTCGTTCATCAGTTCGAAGGCCGCCACCTGCCCCGCGAGGTCCGGCCGCGCGCCGGCGGACGCGTACCGGGTCACGACCGGCGCCAGCACACGCTCGATCAGGGCCACGCGCCCCGCATGGGTCAGCAAGACGTTGGCGCGCCCGTCCGGCAGGCACGCCTGCAGGACGGCGCCGGTCACCGGGTCCGGCACCGCGTCGACCAGCCCCTCGAACATCCACCGGTGGTCGAGCAGGACGAGGACCACGCGAATCCCGTGCTCACGCGCGATCTCGAGCGCCGAGTCGAGGTCGTCGAACACGTACGCGTCGAGGCCGGCCGGCAGGCCGCGGTCGTCGTAGACGATGCCCGAGCGGCCGTCGCAGAAGGCGAACCACCGGACCGTGGTGAAGCCGAGAGCAGCCATCGCGGCGAAGTCCGCCGCAATCGCCGCCCGGCGTGTCGACACGCCGAGGTGCGAGCCCCAGACGTTGGCGCCGAAGTCCAGCCCGTAGTAGACGGTGCGCCCGTCGGTGGACCACGGATAGTTGCAGCCGTGCAGGTACGCCCGCGTCACCGTGCCTGCAACGTCTGGACGTACTTGGACACGAGCGCCGCCTCCGTCCCCGTGTAGGCGGCCGCGTAGCGGCGCACCTTCGCGAGATCCGCCTCCGACAGCACCTGCCCCCCGCGCACCCACTCGTAGACGGCGACGACGGCCGCCAGCAGCAGGTCCTGGTCGGCCGGGTGGCGCACGAGGTACGCGTCGAGCAGCGGCACCGCGTCCGCGTAGCGCGCCGTCAGCACGTACGCCACCGCGAGCCGGCGCCCGATGTCGTCGTTGCCCGGCTGCCGGTCGTACGCCGGTTTCAGGATGTCGATCGCCGACTGCGGCTGCCCGTCCCGCAGCCGCGCATCGGCCACCATCGTGTACACCACGGCGGGGCGTGCCTCACCGCCGATCGCCAGCTGCCACACGCCCGCCGCGTCGCGGTCGCGCCCCGCGGCCGCCAGGGCCGCGCCGAGGAGCAGCGCCGCGGGAAAGAATTCGCGTCGCGGGCCCGCCGAGATGTTCAACTGCGTGACCGCCTGATCGAGCTGGCCCTTGGCGTAGAGGTCCAGCCCTCGCAGGAACGCCGCCGCCGTCTGGTCGCCCGCCCCCAGCGCCTCGACCGCGGCAGGGCCGTACCGACCGGCGCGCGCCTCGGTCATCGCGTCCCGCAGCGCCGGCGACCGCCGCTCCACCGCGTCGAGCATCGACGCCAGCAGGTCCCGCTGCAACACGGCGCCGCGGTCGAACGCCGGGAGCGTGCCGGCAAACGCCCTGGCCGACTCCGACGCCGCCGTCGCGCTGACGGTCCTGGCGCCGGCGCCCCGCTCGAGCACGAACGGCCTGGCCAGCACGCCCACCGCCTTGCCGTCGCGGCGAATCTGCGCGCGGGCGACGTAGCGTCCGGGCGGCAACGCACGCAGGCCCATCAGCCCGGTCGCCACCCGCCACGTCGGCTGGCCTCCGGGTGCCACCTGGCCGTCGAGCGACAGCAGCGCCGGCGCGTCGGCGTCGTCGGCCACTTCGAACGTCACCGTCGCCCGGTCGAACGTCGCCGCCGCGTTCGAGTACAGCTCGACGTGGCCCGCCAGCGTGTCGGCCGACACGTGGGGTTCCACCGAGGCCCGCAGCGGCTGCCCGGGCTCGGGGGCCGGGCCGACGATCAGGTCGCCGAGTGCCAGCGCCTCGCCGCTCATCTTCCACGCGTTCACGTCGCGGACGACGCTGCCACGCCGGCCCTCCGCGTCGACGACGCCGAAGCGCAGCGAGTACACGCCGGGATCGAGCACGACGCCGCCGAGGAAGTCGAGTGCGTCGGTCGGGCTCGCGCCAGCGGGCGACAGGCGCTGCTTCGCTCCGTAGCTGGCCACGACCTGATTCTGGTCGTTCACGACCAGGTAGCCGACGGTGAACTCGGCGGCCTGCGCGCCCGGCTGGCCGATCTGCGCCGCGATCCGCACGCGCACCTTTCCGCCAGCCGGGTCCTGGTGCGAGAAGGTCGTCACGCGGAGCGGCACGCCGGAGATGCCGAACGGCGACGAGAGCGCCTCGCGCAGGTGCGCCTCTGCCGACTGCTGCCGGCCGGCCGAGGGCGACAGCACGAACGCCTGGCGCGAGCGGATCGTGACGTTGCGGCGCCGCACCTGCACGTCGATCCGGTGCCGGTTGCCGACGGCGTCGGCCGGGCGCTGCTCCACGCCGAGCAGGTAGTAGGCCGAGATCTCCGACGCGAGCCGGTCGAAGATCGGCTCGCCGGTGCCGGCGATGTAGAAGAGCGCGCCGCGCGCCATCGTGGCCAGCATCTCGAGTCCCTGCATCTGCAGGCGGCGATCCTGCGAGCCCGTGGGCGCCTGCTCGACGTCGGAGACGTCGCCGCGCCGCAGGTCGACGGCCATCACGTTGATCGCCGCGCGCGCGGCACCAGCCAGGGCGACCACGCGCCGCAGCTCGTTCTGGTCGTCGACGGCGAGGCCCTCGGAGATCAGGATGACCGACTTCGCCCCGTCGATGTAGGCCAGGCGCTCGAGCAGCCCCTGCAGGCCGCGCAGCGATTCGTCGGCATCCTCGCGGAGCCGCCGTGCCATCTCCGAGGCCTGGGCGACGATGTCGCGTTCGCACTGCGCCAGTCGCGCCGGATCGGCGTTGCGACACTCGCGAGCCATCACGTCGTTCAGCACCAGCTGGTCCCGCCGGTTGTGGATGGCCAGCGCCTCGACGTCGCCGATGCTGCGCTGGCCCGACGGCGGACGCGGCTGCTGCCCGATCAGCCGCTGCATCGCGAGGCGCAGCCGCAGCTTGTCGCTGGTGAAGTTCACCCGGGGACCGGGCTCGGGATAGGTGATGAACGCCACCTGGTCGAGCGGGCTCAGGCGATCCAGGAAGCGCGAGGCCGCGTCCATCAGCGGCCGCAGCGTGCCCGGGCGGATGTTGAGCTGATCGACCACAATCACGATCTGCCGGCCGAGCGGCGGCGTCATGTTGCTCGTGTAGAAGGTCTCCGTCTTGTCGTCCGCCGCCTGCGTCGCCGCGGCGGGATCGACCTTCACCAGTTCCGCCGTGACGACGCGGCGCACCTCTCCGTCGATCTTCACCTCGAACTCGGGGGCCCTCAGGTCTTCGACGGGCAACCCCCGATTGTCGACGACCGCCACGTCGACCGTGGTCAGGTCGATCCCGGAACGGAAGGTCGGGCCCTGGGGTGCGTCCTGCGCGGGCGCGGGGGCCGGCGTCTGGGCCGGCGTGAACGTCGGGACGAGGAGCACCATGGCCGCGGCAAGCGCACGAGAGAGCGACGGCCGCTGCAGCATGGCGGAATGCTACACCCGCGGTGGAGCAACGGACCTCGGCTGCATGCCCGAACAGCGTGCGATTCGAGGTCGGTGCGCAAGGCCGTGGCGGGCAACCACGGGACGCGCCGCGCAACCCCAAGCAGGACAGTCAGTTACGGACCTGGCTCGAGCCGCCGTCACACCCGTCTGCTATGATCGCGAGGTCCCTGCGGATCGAGCCATGAGCGACCCCGGCCGCGTTGCCGACCCCCGCCGGATCGACCGGCCCGCGCCTCGCGCGTATGACGGCGAGCACGACTTCGATCCTGCGGACCTGAAGAACCCCGCGCTCTACATCAACCGCGAACTGAGCTGGCTCGAGTTCAACGAGCGCGTGCTCGCGCAGGCGCGCGCCCCCAAACACCCCTTGCTCGAGCGGGTGAAGTTCCTGGCCATCACCGGCACCAACCTCGACGAGTTCTTCATGGTGCGGGTGGCCACGACGCTGAAGAAGCACCGCGAGGGCATCGACGACGTCGCGCCCGACGGGTACAGCACCGAACGGCAGCTCGCAGCCATGCGCGCGCGCGCCTACGACATGCTGGCCGATCAGGCGGCCACGTGGGCGACGCTGCGCCGGCTGCTCGCCGAGGAGCGCGTCTCGTTCGTCGACCCGATCGACTGGACGCCGGCCATCGAGGAGTACCTGCAGCGCTACTTCACGCAGGAGATCGGGCCGGTGCTGACGCCGCTGGCCTTCGACCCGGGCCATCCCTTCCCGTTCATCTCGAACCTCAGCATGAACCTGGCGGTGGTGGTGCAGCACGGCGGGCGCACCAAGTTCGCGCGCGTCAAGGTGCCGCCACGGTTGCCGCGCTTCGTGCCGCTGCCGGCATCGCTCGGACGCCAGGGCCACCTCACCTTGGTGTTCCTCGAGGACGTGATCCGGGCCAACGTGCAGGAGCTGTTCCCGGGCGCCGAGGTCAAGGGGGCGCACCTGTTCCGCATCGTCCGCGACACGGACCTCGAGATCGAGGCCGACGAGGCCGACGACCTGCTCGAAACCGTCGACCGCAGCCTCAAGCAGCTGCGCCGCGGGGCCATCTCGCTGCTGCAGGTCGAGGCCGACATGCCGGCCCGCATCCTGAACATCCTCGTCGACAACTTCGAGACGATGGACGACGTGGTGCACCGGACCGGCGATCGCCTGGGTTTCGGCGACTGGCTGCAGCTGACGCGGGTCCACCGGCCCGACCTGAAGGACCAGCCCTTCTCGGCCCCGGCGCTGTGGCGGGCGGACGAGGATCCGGAGTCGATCTTCGACCTGATCCGCTACCAGGACGTGGTGCTGCACCACCCGTTCGAGTCGTTCGCGTCCGTCGAGACGTTCCTGCGCGCGGCCGTCCGCGACCCGCAGGTCATCGCCATCAAGATGACGCTGTACCGCATCGGCCAGCAGTCACCGCTCGTCCCGCTGCTCATCCAGGCGGCCGAGGCCGGCAAGCAGGTGGCCGTGCTGGTGGAGCTCAAGGCGCGCTTCGACGAACGGAACAACATCCTGTGGGCGCGGCAGCTCGAAGGCCACGGCATCCACGTCGTCTACGGCTTCGCCAACCTGAAGACGCACGCCAAGATGTGCCTGGTGGTGCGCCAGGAGCCGGACGGCGTCCAGCGCTACCTGCACACCAGCTCGGGCAACTACAACCCCGGCACGGCGCGGATCTACACCGACGTGGGCTTGTTCACCGCGGACCGCGACATCGTGGCCGACGCCTCGGACGTGTTCAACTTCCTGACCGGCTACTCGAACCAGAAGGAGTACCGGAGCCTGATCGTGGCGCCGGCGCAGCTGCGGACGCGGATGGAGGCGCTCATCGCGCGGGAGGCCGACCACGCCCGCGCGGGCCGCCCCGCGCAGATGATCATCAAGATCAACGCGCTGACCGACGACCAGATGGTGCGCGCCCTGTACCGCGCGTCGCAGGCCGGCGTCTCGATCGACCTGATCGTCCGCGGCATCTGCTGCCTGCGCCCGGGCATTCCCGGCATCAGCGACCACATCCGCGTGCGATCGATCGTGGGGCGCCTGCTCGAGCACTCCCGTATCTACTGGTTCAAGAACGGCGGCCAGGAGGAGATGTACATCGGCAGCGCCGACCTGATGGAGCGCAACCTCGATCGCCGTGTCGAGCTGCTGGTGCCCATCCGCGACACCGACGTCTTCGCCCACCTGCGTGACATCGTGCTCGGCGCCTACCTGCGCGACACCGAGAACGCGACGGTGCTCGACTCGATGGGCAGCTACGGCCGTCCGCCCGCCGTCGAGGACCCCTTCGACGCCCAGCTCTTCCTGCTGAAGCACTACACGACCGAACGGCTCGAGCAGGTCAACGGCTGACCGCGAGCCGATTTCGGATCCGGCAGTGCGATGACGGTTTCGTCGTCGCGCCGGTGTCCGTCCTGCCGCAGTGGCACGCAGGACCGCGATGCGACGCGCAGCCGCGACTCACCCGCCGCCGCACGCCTGCACGGGACTGCCCCACGGCCGCGGCACGCCTCCTGCACCATGCCTCTTCGTGCGCGGTTCGACACGCGGGCCGCCACGTCATCAGCATGGACTCTCGCCGGCACCCCGCCGTCACCTCCCTCGATCAGGACCGCCGCACCTCGCCCCGCGCGCGCGGACGGGCCGCGCTGCGGGCGGTGCCCCGTCCGGGCGCCGCGCCGCCGGCTCTCTCGGACCCGTCCCTCTACATCAACCGCGAACTGAGCTGGCTCGAGTTCAACGAGCGCGTGCTGGCGCAGGCGCACGACGAGACGCACCCGCTGCTCGAGCGCGTGAAGTTCCTGGCCATCACCGCGTCGAACCTGGACGAGTTCTTCATGATCCGGGTGTCGATGGCGCTCAAGAAACTGAGGGCCGGCATCGAGGACACGGCACCGGACGGCCTGCGGATCGACGCGCAACTGGCGGCGATGCGGGCACGCTCGCAGCGCATGCTCGACGACCAGGCGTCCACCTGGCGCACCCTGCGCCCGCACCTGGCGCAGGAAGGGATCGTCTTCGAGGACGCCGAGGCATGGTCGCCCGACGTGCGCGCGTACCTGACCGCGCACTTCGCCCGGGAGATCGCGCCCGTGTTGACGCCGATCGGCTTCGAGCCGGGCCGGCCCTTTCCGTCGATCGCCAACCTCAGTTCCTCGTTCGCCGTGGTGGTGCGACACGAGGGCCGCACGCGGTTCGCCAGGCTCACGATTCCGGCGGCGCTGCCGCGCTTCGTGCCGATCCCCGAGCGGGTGGCGAGGCGCACGGGCCAGACGTTCGCGTTCCTCGAGGACGTGATCCGGGCCAACGTCCAGCTGCTGTTCGCCGGTTCGGAGGTACAGGGGGCACACCTGTTCCGGATCGTCCGCGACTCGGACCTCGAGGTGGCCTACGACGAGAACGACGACCTGCTCGAGTCGGTGGACCGGAGTCTCCAGCAGCTGCGGCACGGCGCGATCGCGCTGCTGCAGGCGGAGCCGGACATGCCCGTGCGCGTGCTGAGCCAGCTGCTCGACGGGTTCGAGGCCAGCGAGGACGTGGTGGTGCGGGCGCAGGACCGCATCGGCTTCGCCGACTGGCGGCAGCTGCTGCGGGTGCACCGGCCCGACCTCAAGGACACGCCGGCGTCTCCCCGACCGCTCTGGCGGGCCGACGACGACGCCGAGGCGATCTTCGACCAGATCCGCTACCAGGACGTGCTGGTTCACCACCCGTACCAGTCGTTCGACGCCTACGAGGCGTTCCTGAGGGCCGCCGTCGCCGACCCGCACGTCGTGGCGATCAAGACGACGCTGTACCGCGTCGGCGCCAACTCTCCACTGATCGACCTGTTCATCGAGGCCGCCGACAAGGGCAAGCAGGTGGCCGTGCTGGTGGAGATCAAGGCACGGCTCGACGAAGGCACCAACATCCGCTGGGCGCGCCGGCTCGAGGCCCACGGCGTGCACGTGGTGCACGGCTTCCGGGACGTGAAGACGCACGCGAAGCTCTGCCTCGTCGTCCGGCAGGAAGCCGACGGCATGCGCGGGTACGTCCACACGAGCAGCGGCAACTACAACGCCGACACCGCGCGCGTCTACACGGACCTGGGGTTGTTCACGGCCGACCCGGACATCGCCGCCGACGTGTCGGACCTGTTCAACCACCTGACCGGCTACGCGCAGCAGCCCGAGTGCCGGAGCCTCCTGGTGGCGCCGTCGCAGCTGCGCGCGCGCCTGGTGGCGCTCGTCGAGCGCGAGATGGCCCATGCGCGAGCCGGCCGCGCGGCGCGCATCGTCATCAAGATCAACGCGGTGACCGACGACGGCATGATCCAGCAGCTCTACGCGGCATCGCAGGCCGGCGTCGACATCGACCTGCTGGTGCGCGGCATCTGCAGCCTGCGGCCCGGCGTGCCCGGCATCAGCGACCGCATCCGCGTCCGCTCGATCGTCGGGCGCTTCCTCGAGCACTCGCGCGTCTACTGGTTCGAGAACGGCGGCCAGGACGAGATGTACATCGGCAGCGCCGACCTGATGGAGCGCAACCTGCGCCGGCGGGTGGAGGTGCTGACCCCGGTGCGCGACGCGGGCATCCGCACGCACGTGCGGCGCGTAGTGCTGGAGGCCTACCTGCGCGACACGGCCCGTGCGATGACCCTGGACGCGACGGGCCGCTACGCGCGGCCGGCCGGGGAGGCCGGGCGGTTCGACGCGCAGCGGGCGCTCATGGCGCACTACGCGGCGGGGGAACGGCCCTAGCTCGACGCGGTCCCGGTCGCCTTGCCTTGGCCACCGGACAGAACGCCTCGCTGTTCTGCCGGGCGTGGTGCAGCCGAAGCAGCCCGCGCTGCGCCGGCTAGCGCTGCCGCTCCCAGGTGAGCCGAACGGCGCGCAAGTCGGTCTGCTCGAGGGGCGTCAGCACCAGGCGGTCGTCCGTCGGAAACTCATAGCGCCGGACGAAGTCGCCGAGCCCACCTGGGTTCAGGTTGGCGATTCGGTGGTGCGTGACCGTCCGGGCCCGCTCGTCCACCGTGTACGTCCCGAAGTAGGCGGCGTAGCCGGCGATGGCGTCGAAGGCCTCGTCCAGCGTGGGCCGAGGCCCGGAGAACAGCCCCGATGGAGGCCCGGTGAACCGACGGCGCGTGCGGTCCGGGGCGATCTGCACCGCCATGTTGCCGGCCCGGTCGTAGTAGAGCACGCCGATGGGACGTTCGCCGCGGTACTGGCGGTTGTCCTCGGCCGTGGACTCGTATTGCACGAGCTTCCACGTGCCGACCAGGCGAGCCGCGACGCCCTGCGCTGGCCTCGGTTGCGCGGCCACGACGGCGAGCGACAGCAGGCTCACTCCGGCGATGAGCCAGGGACGACAGTAGTCCATCGAATCCACCTCAGCGAAGGAGCCACCACGCCGCAGCAGCCAGCACCGCAACGAGCGCCCCGAACCATGGGAAGGCAATGAGCGACGCGAGCACCAGTCCCGTCACGACCACGACGAACGCGAGCGGGCCGATCGGCCACAGCAGCGCCAGCACCACCCGGGTCAGGGGCTTCGCATCGGCGAGCACCAGCCCGATCAGCACGCCGAGTCCGTAAATCAGTAGCGCCACCGGCACGCCGAACATGATATCCCTTGTGAGCCATGGTCAACGATGCCCACTGCCACTTCTTCTCCAGCCAGTTCTTCTGGACGCTGTCGCGCCAGCGGGGCCAGCTCGAGTCGGTGGCGGACCTGTGCCAGGAGCTGCAGTGGGAGAACCCGGGCTCGCCCGAGGCGCTGGCGGACCGGTGGGTCACCGAGCTGGACGCGCACCAGGTGCGCCGCGCGGGCCTCATCGCCAGCGTGCCCGGCGACGCCGACTCGGTGGCCGCCGCGGTGAAGAGGCATCCGTCCCGGTTCGTCGGCTACTTCATGGTCGACCCGAGCGCGCCGGACGCCGTCGATCAGGTGTTGCACGCCCTCGGGCCGCAGGGCCTGCGCGTGATGTGCCTGTTTCCGGCCATGAGCCGCGTGCCGCTCGACGACGCGCGCACGCTGCGGGTGGTGGAGGCGGCGGCGGGCCGTCCCGGCACGGCCGTGTTCGTGCACTGCGGCGTGCTCTCGGTGGGCGTGCGCCGCAAGCTGGGCCTGCCGAGCCCGTTCGACCAGCGCCTGGGCAACCCGCTCGGCGTGGCACACCTGGCCGGCGCGTTCCCCAAGGTGCCGTTCCTCATTCCGCACTTCGGCGCCGGACTGTTCCGCGAGGCGCTGATGGCGGCCGACGCCTGCGCCAACATCCACCTCGACACGTCGAGCTCGAACGGATGGGTGCGGTACACGCCCGGCCTCACGCTCGACTTGGTCTTCCAGACGGCGCTCGCCGTGGCCGGGCCGACGCGGCTGTTGTTCGGCACCGATTCTTCGTTCTTCCCGCGCGGCTGGCAGCGCCCGGTCCTGGACGCGCAGCGCGCCGTGCTGCAGCGCCTGGGCGTGCCGGCCGACGACCAGGCCGCCATCCTGGGCGGCAACTTCGACCGGCTGTTCGCCTGATCCATCGGAGGTTCCATGAAGGCAATCGTTGTGCGTGAGTTCGGCGGTCCCGAGGTGATGCGGCTCGAGACCGTGCCCGACCCTGCTCCAGGCCCCGGCCAGGTGCTCGTCCGCGTGCGCGCCGTCGGCATCAATCCCGTCGACGGCTACATCCGCAGCGGCACGTACGCGCGCAAGCCCGCGCTGCCCTACACGCCGGGCACCGACATCGGCGGCGTGGTCGAGGCGGTGGGCGCCGGCGTGGCGCGCGTGAAGGCGGGCGACCGTGTGTATGCGTTCTCGGCCGTGGGCGGCTGCGCCGAACTGGCCCTCTGCGAGGACTGGCAGGCGGTGCCGCTGCCGGCGCGCGCGTCGTTCGCGCAGGGCGCGGCCATCGGCGTGCCGTACGCCACGGCGTGGCGCGCGCTCTTCATCCGCGCCCGGGCCAAGGCGGGCGACACGGTGCTCGTGCACGGCGCGAGCGGTGGCGTGGGCACCGCGGCCGTCCAGATGGCGCGCAGCCACGGGCTGAGGGTGATCGGCACCGCCGGCACGGCCGACGGCGCGGCGCTGGTGAAGGCGCAGGGCGCGCACCACGTGCTCAACCACCGAGACGCGGACTACCTGCAGCAGGTGCTGACGCTCACCGGCGGGCGGGGCGTCGACGTGGTGCTGGAGATGCTGGCGAACGTCAACCTCGACAAGGACCTCGACGTGCTGGCGCTGCACGGCCGCGTCGTCGTGATCGGCAACCGGGGACGCGTCGAGATCGACCCGCGGAAGGCCATGGCCAAGGACGCCGCCATCCTCGGCATGACCCTCTTCAACACCACCCGCGCCGAGTTCGACGAGATCCACGCCGGCATCGCGGCCGGGCTCGAGAACGGCACGCTGAGCCCGGTGATCGCGAAAGAACTGCCGCTGGTGGACGCGGCACAGGCCCACGTCGCAGTGATGGAGCCCGGGGCGATGGGCAAGATCGTGCTCGTGCCGTAGCCGCCTGCGTGGCCGGCACGAGCCGCTTCAGATCCGAATCGACATGCTGGACCACGATGAGGGCCCGCGACCGCGGGCTCTCATCGTCACCTGGGCCGCGTCCATCGGGCAGGCAGGGCAGTACCGCACGCCCGGACCGACGGACTGACGTCGCAGTGACCACGACCAGAGGACGGGCGCGCGCCTCCAGCGCCTCCGCCGTCTCCCAGGGACTCGCCCTCAACGCGCGCGGCCGCCTCAGAACCGCCAGTAGTACCCCACAGTGAACGTGACGAGCGCTCGCGTGCCGCTCCCCCTGGCCACCTCCAGGTAATCGGCGCCGGATGCTGGAAACGGCGCGCCAACGGCTTCGGAGAGAGTCGACCCAGGACCGTCGAAGCCGCTGATCTGAATGGATGGTGTGCCGTCGAATCTGAAGGCGCCTCTCGCAGCACGAGTCGTCCGTCCGGACGCGTTCATCAGGACGGCCACGTTGTCCGCCGCCAGATAGGCCCTGACGTCGGCGCGAATACCGCCTCGCGCCGTGATCGCCTGCGTGAATCCGGCGCCCACGAGCGGCGCAAACGAGTTCGACGAGACGAATCGTACGCCCACGTCGTCGGACTGTCCGTACGACGTGTTGCTGACCGACGTGAACTCATAGGAGCCGCGCAGCGCCACCGTCGGCAGATCCCCGGTCTGTGAGATGAGACCGCCACCCACCACGGCGTAGGGCATGAATGCGCGGCCTCGGAGCAGGTTGAGTCTGAGCGCTCCAGCGGCGATGAACTGATTGCCGGTGGCCGCCGCGAGGGTCGAACTGGAACTGACGCGCTGGCCAGCGCGCGCGACGCTGGCGCTCGTCGCCAGCAGCTCGCTGAACCCAGCCTCGAATGTCGAGCGGCTGGCCTCGATGGTGGCGAGGGCGTCGTCCGTCAACGCCAGCCCTCCCCGTGAGACGTCGATGCTGAACTCGATCCCCAGCCGCGGCGTCAACGCTCGGCCCAGTCGCACTCCGAAGGTCCTGCCCAGGGCCGCTGCGACGGCAGACGTGTCGAGGACCGGGTCGAGGGGCGAGATACGAGCCGATCGTCCGCGCGACATGGCGTTCTCGCCGAAGATCTGCGCCCCTTCGCCGAAGTACCAGGACGGCACGGTGCGACTTGGCGATCCGTCCACGGCTGTGAAGGGTCCTCCGACGTGAGGCAGCGCCACCTTGCCGCCTGGACTGCTCCCGAGCGCTCCGCCGGCGTGGGCCTCCACCTCCCAGGCTGGGGTGCCTCCACTGGCAGCCCTCGAGCCGGCAAGGCGCAGGCGCAGCCCGCCCGTGATCTCCAGGCCACCCAGACTGGTGCTCTGTGTGGCTGGTAGGTCGTCGATCTCCGCCTGAATCAGGTTGTCGAGGTCGAGCGTGGCCCGCGTATAGCGGGCCAGGGCGCCGACTCCGACGATCGACGACAACTGGTACGTGACGTCGGCGCCGGCGTTGTACCCCCATCCCGAGGCCTTCGTCCGTTCGCCGACGCCAACGGCCGGACCCAGGATGTACCAGCGTCCCGTGATCAGGTCGACGTCTTCGTCGTAGTCCAGGTCGCCTATGAGGTCCTGCGTCAGACTGACGTGCGACGGACCGCCGAACAGGGTCAGGGACGCTCGCTCTCCAAACTGGAACACATAGCCCGCCTGCATGTGCAGCGAAGTCGAGGTGCGATCGAGCGGCGAGGTCGCTGCGTCCGCCGATATCGTCGGGTGGAACGCCGGATGCGTCAGCCTGACGGTGAGCGTGCCCGGCCATGACCCGGTGTACCTGGAGAACGCAGCACCGATTGACAAGCGGCGGCGAACCACGACGCCAGCCCCGAAGTCGAGGACCGGGCGGCGTCGACTTCCGGACGCAGTAACGAACTCGGCCCGGTTGCTGCCGCTCGAGACCGTTCCGACCAGCGTGAACTCTTGAGGAATCACCACGCCAGCCCCGAGCGATACGAAGCCACGGACTGAAGGCTCGTCCGCGGTTTGCGCGGCCGACGGAACGGCCGAAACGAGGGCGGCCAGGAACACGGCGCCGAGGCAGTCGCGGATCTGTCCAATCGTCATGGGTACCCCGTTCTGAGGCTCCGGATTCTTCCAGGGCCTTGATATCGCCCGAACGCGCCAGTGCACTGATCGTGCCGAAGCGCGGCCTCGAGAGGACGGGGAACCATGAGAGAGACGAGCAGCCGTGCGGGGGATAGTTCGCGTCGATGAGAGATCCTTGGACCCCTCAGCCATGGCGCCCCGTGCCCAGTGGCCCGGTCGCCGTTCACCTCGATGACGGGGTTGTTCAGCAGCAGGTCTCGATGCGATCGAGCAGCGTGGCCATGGCCAGCGGCTTGCACCCTGCGCCGCAACCGGGGCGACGGCGAGCGCCGCCAGGGCAAAGGCCGACGCCGCGACGAGACCAACGGTCGCCCGCAGACGGGACGCCGGGCGTGCAGCGTCGCCAGGCATGGGGACATGGTCGCGGATGTAGGATCGGCACCCATGAATCGCCGACAGTTCCTCGTCACGGCCGGCGGCACGGTCATCGGCCGACGCACGTGGGCCCAGGCGCCCGCCACGCCAGGCCCGATCGTCGAAACGGCCTCCGGCCGCCTGCGCGGCGCGGCCTCGCCGGGCGTGGTCGCGTTCAAAGGGATTCCCTACGGCGCGCCTACCGGCGGGACGAACCGGTTCATGCCCCCCGCGGCACCGTCATCCTGGACGGGGGTCAGGGACGCGCTCGACTACGGACCGCGCGCGTTCCAGCCATTCCGGGCCATGGTCCCCGAGGCCGGCGACTTCCTGACGGGCACCGGCCCGATGAGCGAGGACTGCCTCAAGTTGAACGTCTGGACGCCAGCGCTGGGCGATGCCCGCCGCCCGGTCATGGTGTGGATGCACGGTGGCGGGTTCAGGACCGGGTCCGGCAACTCGCGCTTCTACGAGGGCGCGTCGCTCGCGCGCAAGCACGACGTGGTCGTGGTCACCCTCACGCACCGACTGAACGCCTTCGGGTTCCTGCACCTGGCCGACTCGGGCGTCGAACGCTTCTCGCGCTCGGCGAACCTCGGCATGCAGGACATCGTGCAGGCGCTCCGCTGGGTCCGCGACCACATCGGCCGGTTCGGCGGCGACCCGGGCAACGTGACGGTCTTCGGCCAGTCCGGCGGCGGTGGCAAGACGGCCATCCTGCGTGGCATGCCCGGGGCCCGGGGCCTCTTCCACAAGTCCATCATCATGGCCACGCTCGCCGACACGGCGGTGAGCGCCCTGGAGGTGCCGGCCGCACAGGAGGCCACATCGATCCTCCTCCGCCGGCTGCAACTCAGGGCGTCCGACGTGGACGCGCTCGCGGCGCTGGCGCCCGAGCGCATCCTCGCGGCCCTGACCGGCGGGTCTGGACGGGCCGGCGGCCAAGCCGGGGTGCCCTCTCCGGAGGGTGACATCTCCCTGCGGTTCGTGCCCGTGCGGGACGGGCGCATGCTGACCGTGCACCCGTTCGAGCCGTCGGCCTCGCCGCTGGCGGCCGACGTCCCCATTCTGTGCGGCTCCAACGAAACGGAGGGCGTGCCGTACGCAAACCCGGATGACCCGTACTGGACGACCGAGCCCTCCGACGATGGCGCGCTCGTCAGGCAGCTGGCGTCGACGCTGAAGGCCGACCCCGCGGACGTGGCCCGGCTGGTGGCCGTCTATCGAAAGGGCCGCCCGTCGGCAACCCCGGGCGACCTGGCCGCCATCGTCGCCGGCGACGCCTCACCGCTGCGCCTCTCCGCGCACACGATTGCCGACCGTCAGACGGCACTCGGGCGCGCCCCCGTCTTCATGTACTACTTCCAGTGGCGATCGCCCCTGCGCAACGGCCGTGTGCGCTCGATGCACGGCATGGAACTCCCGTTCGTCTTCGATCACGTGGACGACGCGTCGTTCATGAACGGCACCGGACAGGACCGGTATGCGCTGGCCGACCGCATGAGCCGCGCGTGGGCGGCCTTCGCGCGCTCGGGCAACCCGAGCCATCCGGGGCTTCCCACCTGGCCGGTCTTCGACGCGAACACGAGGCCGACCATGGTGTTCGACCGGGAGTGCCGCGTGGTCAACGATCCGTTCGGCGCGGAGCGGCGCGCGCTCGCCGCGTTGAGGCGCGCCTAGCACGGGCGTCACCTGGAGCGGTATGCTGCCGACCGGCCGCCGGGTCCGAAAGGGACAGTAGACATGAAGAGACTGCTGATCGTGCTGTTGATGGCGACGACCCTCTCCGCCCAGTCGGGCCGGGCTCCCCTGCCGCCGGACATCGACCCGAAGTCCCATTCCCGGCTGCCGCTCATCCTGAAGGACTCGCTCGATGCGGAGGGCCGCCGTGTGTTCGAGGCGATCAACGGCAAGGACGTGAACGAGCCACGTCTGGGGCCGCCGGCCAGCTCGATGTACAGCCTGGCCGCCTCTGAACCGTACGACCGGCTGAATCAGCTGCTGCGCAAGACCGTCGTCGGTCCACAGTTCTTCGAGATCAGCACGCTCGTGCCGGCCAGGGAGTACAACCAGCAGTACGAGTGGAGTTCGCACGAGGTTGGGGCACGGCGCGCCGGCGTATCCGGCAACGTGATCGACGTCATCAAGTACGACCGCCCGGTGACGAGTCTGCCCGAGAAGGAGGCCACGGTCATCGAGTTCGGCCGTGCGATGCTGCGTGGCAACCACCAGGTACCGGCGCCCCTCTTCGCGAAGATGGTCCAGCTGTTCGGCCGCCAGGGCACCATCGAGATCACCATGATCATGGGCGACTACACCATGACGGCCATGCTGCTCAACGCCGTGGACCAGCACGTGCCGCCCGATCGCGAGGCGCTCCTGCCTCAGCGCTAGGGGCCGCCGCGACGCGGCTCCACGTACTCCACGAAGACACCGTCGGGGTCCGTGACGAACACGAACCGGCCGAACGGACGCTCGATGGGCTGCTGCCGGGCACTGACGAACGGCACCCGGGCTCTCCTGCTCGACTCGAGCAGCGCATCCAGGTCACGGACGCGGAACTGGACCTGCGGCGACCCGGGATCCTGGAAACGCCAGCGTGCCGGCGTGGCCCGCACGCCACGGAACTCGTAGAACTCCAGGCGTATCGCCGTGCCCGGCACGCGCGCGGCGCTGACTCGGTACTCCCCGCCGTCCATTCCCAGCAGCGCTCGGGCCTCGCGCTCGAACCGCGACGGTGTTTCGAACCTGAACCCCAGCACGCCTTCGTAGAAACAGCGGGTCTCGCGCAGGTTCGCCACCGTGAGGCCGATGGCCGCGCCGACGGTGGGCGACTCGATGATCTCGACGAGGTGTCCGTCGGGGTCCCGGGCCACGACGGCTCGCGTGCCGCCGACACGAACGGGCGCGCCGCCGGTGGTCACGATGTCGGCGCCGGCGCGCCTCAGCGCCGACATCACCCGATCGATGTCCGGCACGGAGACGATCGACATCGTGGCGCCCGGATCCCAGGGGTTCGCGCGCACGGGCCGCTGCGGAATGCCCGTGAACTCCGAGAGCTCGTGCCCGAAGGCGAGGCCGGGCAGGTGCATGAACGCGTTGCGGAACGTGGAGCCGTGCGTGCCAGTGAGGTCCCAGACCAGGGGATCCGATGCGCCGTCGGCTCGCGCCCGGAGCGCTGGCGGGGCAGCGGGCGCAGCGCCGAACGGCGACTGGACGAGCGCCAGGCCGAGCACGTCCCGGTAGAACGCCACGCCCCGGTCGGCGTCGGCCGTCGAGTGGATCCAGTTGAAGAGGCCGGTGACGGCGGCCGTGCCGTCCTCGCCTGCCGTCGCCCGGCCAAAGCCGGGCGCCTGGGCCACGAGCGGCGCAATGGCCAGCAGGACCGTCAAGGACGTCGCGAGAACCCGACTGACAGGCATGGTGTTGGGCCCGAATTGTATGCTCGCTGCGGCAGTGGCGGTACGGCGGCCGGATTCCGTGGTCGACCCGCCGCGGCCCCAGTCGATGCAAGACCGCAGCGGGTGCTCCTGCGCATGGTGCTTCGAGCGCGGCCTGACGCCAGAGGTTCGTGTGGCGTCATCGATCCAGGGGAATTGACCGCACGGGCTTCGGCTCTCGTGCTGTAGGATCCGCGCATGCACCGCACGCGCGTCGCGCTGAGCGTCCTTCTTGCCGCCGCCGGAATCGCCGCCGCGGCGTTCCGTGTCACCGCACAAGCCACCGGGCAGCCCGACTGGAAGGCTGTCGAAGACGAGACCCTCCGGCACTACCAAGCGCTCGTCCGGATGGACACGAGCGACCCTCCCGGCATCGAGAAGCCTGCGGCCGACTACATCCGCCAGACGCTCGAGCGCGAGGGCATCCCCACGGAGACGTTCGCGCTGGAGCCGAACCGCCCCAACATCGTGGCGCGCCTCAAGGGCACCGGCCGCAAGAAGCCGCTGCTCGTCATGGGCCATCTCGACACCGTCAACGTCGACCCGGGCAAGTGGACGTCGCACGGGCCGTTCAGCGCCGATCGCGATGGCGGCTACATCTACGGCCGCGGCACGGTCGACGACAAGGACAACCTCACCGCGGCCCTGATGACGATGCTGCTGCTCAAACGGAGCGGCGTGGCGCTCGATCGCGACGTCATCTTCCTGGCCGAATCGGGCGAGGAAGGCTCGACCCGCGTCGGCATCGCCTTCATGGTGAACCAGCACTACGACGCCATCGACGCCGAGTACTGCTACGCCGAAGGTGGCGGCGTCACGCGAGAAGGCGGGCGGGTCCGCTTTGCGCAGATTCAGACCACCGAGAAGATCCCCAAGGGGATGGACCTCGTCGCACACGGACCCGCCGGCCACGGTTCGGTGCCGCTGACGACCAACGCCGTGGTGCACCTGTCGCAGGCGGTCGCCACCGTCGCGGCGTGGCAGCCGCCGATCATGCTGAACGACACGACGGCCGCCTACTTCAAGCGGCTCGCCGACCTGTCGACGCCCGAGGCCGCCAGGCGCTACCGCGACGTACTGAGCCTGGATCCGAAGATTTCGGGCCCGGCCGACAAGTACCTGCGGGAGCAGGAGCCGGCGCGCGCCTCGATGCTCCGCACGTCGATCTCGCCCAACATCGTGCAGGGCGGGTACCGCAACAACGTGATCCCGTCGGAGGCCCGAGCCACCCTCGACGTCCGGATGGCGCCCGACGACGACCCGAACCGCCTGATGGGCGAGATCCGGAAAGTCGTCAACGACCCATCCGTCGAGGTGGTGTTCAACGGATTCGGCGAGCGTCCCGGCGGCATCTCACGCATCGACACGGAGGCCTTCAAGATTCTCGAGGCCGCCGTCACGGCGCACTACCAGACGACGACGCTGCCGACGATGAGCACGGGCGCCACCGACATGTCCTTCCTGCGAGCCAAGGGCATGCAGTGCTACGGCATCGGGCCGGCCGCCGACGTCGAGGACGGGCCCAAGGGCTACGGCGCGCACAGCGACCTCGAGCGGATTCTCGAGAGCGAACTGCACCGGTTCGTGCGGTTCAACTGGGACATCGTCACCGGCCTCGCCAGGGCCGCGCGGTAGGGCTCCGGGAAGCCGCCTCGAGGCCCGCACTTCGGCCATCCGTCCACGCCGTCACGAGGAGACTGCCGTGCCAGACACCACCGCCTATCCCGTCAAGACGCGCGACATCAAGAACGTGCTCGTCGACTCCACGCGTTGGAACTATCTGGCGTTCCGAGACGGCGACATCGTGGTGGCCACCTATGGGAAGACGGGCACGACGTGGACGCAGCAGATCGTCGGCCAGCTCGTGCATCAGGGCGAGGACAGCGCCCTCTTCGAGGGCTCACCGTGGGTGGACTTCCGGATCATGCCGCTCGAGATCCTGCTCGAGGGACTTGCCGCGCAGACGCACCGGCGCTCCATGAAGACACACCTGCCGCTCGACGCGCTCGTGTTCTCCCCCAAGGCGAAGTACATCTACGTGGTGCGCGACGGCCGCGACGTCGCCTGGAGCATGTTCAACCACCACGCCGGGTTCACCGAGCAGATGTACCCGATGCTGAACAACGTGTTCGGCCGGGAGGGCGAGCCGCTGGCGCCGCCGGTGAACGACGTGCGGCAATACTTCCTGGAGTGGCTGGACGGCGGCGGCCTCCCGCTCGGCGTGTCGTTCTGGGACCACGTGCAGGGCTGGTTCGACGCGCGTCACCTCCCGAACGTGCTGCTGCTGCATTTCAACCACCTGAAGGCCGACCTGCCCGGTCAGATGCGCCGCATAGCGGCGTTCCTCGAGATCCCGATCGACGAAGCACGGATGCCGAGGATGCTCGAGCACTGCAGCCTCGAGTACATGCGCGCCACGGCGGCGCAGCACTCCCCCGTCCTCGACATGGTCTTCCAGCAGGGCGGCACGACGTTCTTCCACAAGGGCACGAACGGCCGCTGGAAGGACGTGCTGACGACGGCCGACCTGGAGAAGTACGACCGCCTCGTGCGCGAGAACCTCACGCCGGCGTGCGCCACCTGGATGGCCACGGGTGAACTGCCCGCGTAGACGTCGACGGAGCCGGGCTCCGATGCCGGTTGCCGTCACACCGGGCGCGCAGGGCGCCGGCGCCCGTTGCGTGGGACCTGCGCGCTGGCCCCAGGCAACGGGCGCCGATCATCCGGCGCTCCCAGACGCTCGCCCTTCTCCTACCAGCTGAACTCGGCCGCCAGCCTGAACACCCGCGGGTTCATGTAGGCGTTCGCATTTAGATAGCCGGGCACGTTCGGCACGAAGTTCGTGTTGTAGAAGAGCACGGTGTTCTCGTTCATCAGGTTGTAGATGTCCAAGCCACCGGTCAGGCGACGGCTGCCCATCCGCACCACCTTCTTCAGCGTCAGGTCGAGCTGCCGGTTGCGCCCAGGATAGAACGTGCCGGGCGTGTTCACGTTCACGGTGAACGGACCACCGCTCAGATTGCGGCCGATCTGCGCGGCAATCGCCTGGCCGGTGGCGTCGGTCGCCGTGAAGTTGAAGTTCGCCGGCAGCGATCCGCTGAGCTGGTCGGTGCTGGCGTTGTTCGGCGTGCCGTTGAGAATCACGCGGTCGCGATACACGACGCTCAGCAGGACGTCCGCCCGCGGCACGGTGTAGGTGGCCAGCCCGTTGAACGACGTCTGGAACGGCGACTCGACGCGGCAGTACGGGTTCAGCGTGTAGGACTCCGGCACGGCGGCGCGAATCGCGCACCAGTCGTTGACGACCTTCCCGGTGCTCGTGCCGCCCGAGAAGGTCACGCCCTTCACGTTCCTCACGTTGAAGGTGACGTCCACGCCGTTGAACACGCGCGTGTCGTCGCCCACGTCCTTCGTCGACCTGATCAACAGGTTCTGCGGCCGCGTGAACGCGTCCGGCGTCAGGTTGTAGAACGGCCCGATGCGCTGGCCGCCGCCGCCGGGCAGGCGGGGATCGGTTGGCGCGGTGAGGTAGAACGGCGTCAGATCGTTCGGGCCGACGTTGAGGTTGTCGGTCACGGAGCCACCGGACGTGAACATGGTGAACGACCGGCGGTAGTAGCCCACCTCGACCGACGCCCGCTGCAGGAACTGCTGCTGCACCGAGAGACCGAAGCTCCAGTCCGCCGGACGCCTGCCCCAGCCGCTCGCCACGGCCGGGTCGAAATTCGCGCCGACGAACTGGTTGGATCCGAAGAGGATGTTGCTAATCGCGCCGCACGTATCGATACTGCCGGTCGTCGCCGGGCTCTGCGCCGTTGGAATCGAGAGGTCGCAATCCGGCACGAAGTTCCCGTTCGTATCCGTCCACGGCCGGGTGACGGACGGGTTGGTGAACGTGGCCCCGGCACCGCCCGGAATGCGCAGCGATGGATTGGCACCCGACAGCAGGTTGCCGACGCTGGCGCCCTGGAGATACTTGCCCAGGTTGAGCTTCACGGCCGTCTTCCCGTTGCCGAACACGTCGTAGTTCGCACCCATGCGCGGCACGATGTCGTGGTAGCCCGTCACGCCGTCCTGCCGATCGAAGCGCACACCGGGGAAGAACCGGCTCCTCGGCTGCTCGACGGCCGGAAACCAGCTCCACGGATTGTCGTACCGTACTCCGCCCTGCAGCGTGAGGCGGTTCAACGTCCACTGGTCCTGCGCGAAGAACGACGTCATCATCGCCCGGGCGTTGTTGAAGTACGGGCTCGCGTACTGGGTGATCGCGCTGGGCCGGCTGGGGATGAACGTCCCGTCCGCCGCCCGAGTGCCCCCGTTGAAGGTAAAGGCCAGGTTCTGGTTGTTCGTGAACATCGAACGGTCGTCGCGCCACCAGTTGCCCTGATAGCCGAACTTCATGCCGTGCGAACCGGTGATGTACGACGCGCTCGCGAACCAGTTGGCGCCGTCGGTCTTGTTCTCCAGCCAGTTCTGCGACCGGAACGTCATGGTGCCCACCGCACCGTTCGGATTGATGATCGTCGCGTTGTCGGTGATGCGAACCAGGCTTCGGCCCGGGTTCGGATCGAGTTCGCGCACGCCCCACTGGTAGTAGGTGTTGCCGAGGCCCGCTTCGAGCAGGAGCCGGCTCGTCACCGGGTTGGTCCAGCGTGCCGTCTGCACGCGCTGCGGACTGAACTCGCCGTGCCCGTCCGCCTCCGGTGCGATCGTGGACGACGGCGACCCGCTGAAGCTCGCCGTGCCCGTGCACGTGCGGCACACCGGCTGCTCGTCCCACGAGAAGGTGAACTTGTTCTTGGGCGACGCCTGCCACGTGATGCGCGGCGTGAAGTTCTCCCACAGGCGATCGTAGTACGCGCTCCGGCCGAAGTCCGGGTTGTAATAGAACTTCGCCGGGTCGCCCGCGTCCTTGTTGTAGTAGACGTTCAGGATGTTGCGGCGGGAGCCCTGGCGGCGGATGCTCCCGTAGTACCAGAGCTTGTCCTTGATGATCGGACCGCCGACCGCCACGTTGACGTCGTACACGTTGTAGGTCGGATTCGGCGCGCCGGCACCCTTGGCCCGCAGTTCATCCGTGTAGTTGTTCGACTGCATCCCCCTCGAGAACCCGGACGTCGCGAAGAGGCCCGACAGGCGGTTGCCGCCCTGCTTCGGCACGATGTTCATCTGGACGCCGGCCGTTTCGGACTCGCCAAGGCCACCCGAGGTGGTGATCGTGACTTCCTGGGCGTTGCCGATGTCCGCGGTGTAGTTCGGAGGCTGGTTGCCGCCGGGTGGGTTGCTGATGTTCATGCCTTCGACGGTCAGGCGCGACTCCACGCCGCGGCCCCCGTGCACGGGGAAGATGGCGAAGACAGGGCCGGTGTTGACGTCCGTGATGTTGGACTGCAGGCCTGGCACCGTGTTCAGCAGGTAGCTGTAGCTCCGGACGGCCGGCAAGGCGCGCATGGTCTCGTTGTCGAGCGTGACCTCGCGCCGGGTGCTCGAGACGTCGACGACCGGGGCTGCGCCGGTGACCGTGATGGTCTCTTCGAGACCGCCCACCTTCAAGTCACCGTTGACGGTGACCACGCCAGAGCCCGACAGCGTCACGCCCTCGCGCGTCTGCGTCGTGAAGCCGGCCAGGGTGAACTTCACGTTGTACACGCCCGGCTGCAGACTCTCGAGACGATACCGGCCGCTGCCGTCGGTCGTCGCCGTGCGAACCTTCTCGATCAGCGCCGGGCTGGAGGCCTCCACGGTGACACCAGGGAGCACGGCACCCGAATTGTCGGTGACCACGCCGGCGAGCGACACCTGCGCCCAGGCACCCGCCGGCGCGACGAGCACCAGGACCAACAGACTCAACGTCCGCAACACTGATCGCATGCTTTCACCTCATCAGGCCGTCAACGAGATTCGGTCACCAGTCGCCGACGAAGCAGAACAGATCGACGCACCAGACGTGCGCGACACGACGGTGGTCGAAGGCGCCCACCACGGACGCGGCGAGAGACTACAACAGGTGAAGGCCAGGCGTCAGCCACAATCCGACGGCGGCGTCCCCGCCAATCCCAGGCCTGCGCCCGGCCACGCCGTGCGCGGACGCCGACCACGGGCCACACGAGCGCGCGAGGATCACCGTCCTCCGCGGCCGGTTGGCGCCGACGCCGGCAGTGCGAGAGCCACGATCTCCACCGCATCGGCCACCCGTACGGCCACCGCGAGGTACTGCCGCCCGGCCTTCGTGTAGGTCACTGGGAATCCGGTGGTTGGCCCCGGCAACTGGATCTCCGCGACCACGGCGCCGGTCTTCTTGTCCCACGCCCGCAGGACGGGAGCCGCACCACCCTCGCCGCCGAACAGCAGCGTGCTGGTGACCAGCAGCCCCGTGCCTCGCGTGGGCGCTCCAGTATTCGGAATGGCCACCCCCTGCAGCTTCGGGTTGTTCCTGACTGCCTCTGGGGTGTTGCCATGCGGCACCGCCCACAGGCGCTCGCCAGTCTTGAGATCGATCGCCACGACACGCCCGTAGGGCGGCTTCAGGAGCGGCAGGCCGAACACCGTCGTCCCCGGTCCGACCTGCTGGCCACGCGGGTCGTGATACAGCACGCCTGTCTTCGCTGATCCCTCTACCACCAGCGCGCGGAACAGGGTGTTCTGACTGGCGACATAGAGCACGTCATCGACGGGATCGACGGCGCCTCCAGGCCAGTTCACGCCGCCCACCGCGGACGGCGCGGTCAACGTGCCGTTGGTGCCATCGGCCGCGTTCAGCAGCGACGGCGGCGCATAGAGCCCCCCGAGACGGAACTGACGCGCGACCCGAAGCGCCTCGGCCTTGATCTCCGGCGTGAAGTCCACGAGGTCGTTCTCGGTCACCCCCTGCACTTCGACGGCGGCGGGTTTGGTGGGAAACGGCTGCGTGGGAGATGTCCATTCCCCGGGCACATCGGACCTGGGCACGGGCCGCTCCTCGATCGGCCACACGGGCTTGCCCGTGGCGCGGTCCAGGACGAACACGAATCCCTGCTTGGTGAGCTGGACGACGGCCTTGACCGGGCGACCCTCGACGGTGATGTCGGCGAGGATGGGCGCGGTGGGCGGGTCGTAGTCCCAGAGGTCGTGATGGGTCAGCTGGAAGTGCCAGACGCGCTTGCCCGTCTTCGCGTCGAGCGCCAGCACCGAGTTGGCGTAGAGGTTGTTTCCCGGACGGTAGCCCCCGTAGTAGTCGCTCGTCGGCGACTCCGTCGGAATGTAGAACAGTCCCAGCTCGGCATCCCCGGTGACCGGTGCCCAGAAGCCGGCGTTGCCGCTGTACCGGTTCGACTGCTCCAGGAGCTCGGGATGCTGCTTCACCCAGGGGTTCAGGCCACGAGGGACGTCCCACACGTTCGGGTCGGCCTTCAGCCACGTCTCGGCGCCCTCGTCCCCTGGGCGGGGAACGATGTTGAAGCGCCAGAGCATCTTGCCCGTCCGGGTGTCGTAGGCCACGACGTCCCCCGGAATGTTCATGGGCCACTGTTCGTTGATGGACGCGCCCGGCAGATTCGGCGTCGAGCCGGTGTGCATCGAGATCGATGCCACCAGGACGTTGCCGACGATGGCTGGAGGCGACGTGTTGGCCACCCGGCCTTCACGCGGCAGTCCCGGGCGCTCGTTCCACCGCAGGTTGTCGGCCATGTCCACGACGCCGTTCTTGCCGAAACCCGCCACCTGTCGCCCGGTCTTCGCGTCGAGCGCGACGAGCATGTAGCTGTTCATGACGACGAAGATCCGCTCGTCGCCCGCGCCGTCCGTCCAGTAGCTGACGCCGCGACCCGAGCTTCTCGCGAGCGGCTCGATGATGTCGAACCACCTGAGCAGCTCGCCGGTGGGGCGCCAGTGCCACAGCAACTGCCCGGTGGCGGCATCCAGCGCGACGACGTCACGGTTGATTCCTGCCGTCGTGTACATCACCCCGTCGACGATCAGGGGGCTGACCTGCATCTGATTCGCCGGCCGGGGACCGAAGTTCCGAGCCGACCAGCGCCACGCCACGCGGAGATCGCGGACGTTGCCGGCATCGATCTGATTCGCGGGCGAATAGCGGGTTGCGCCGGCGTCGCTCCCGAAGAACCTCCACTCGGCCCCGCCGCCGGACGCACGTGCGCCGGCCTGCCCCGCCACGGTGACCGATACGCCCACCGCCGCCCCGAGCGCGACGACGAGGGCCGCAAACAATCTCACTCTGCCGACGAGCATTCCGGGCTCCTTGTGCGAAGACAGGCGGGCCAGGGTTCCGCAGCCGTCAGGACGCAATCTTCAGCAGTCTGCTGGCGTTGCCGCCGAGGATGGCCACCTTGTCGGCGTCGCTGAGGAAGCGGGCATTCAGCACGAAGTCCACACCAACGGGCCAGTCGAACGGGTAATCGGTGCCGTACACCAGCTGGCCGACACCCGCCTCGGCGACCAGATGGCGCAGGCCCTCCTCGTGGAAGATCATCGTGTCGACGATCAGCTCGCGCTTGAAGTACTCCCCGGGCTTCTTCCTGAGCGCGCGGCAGTCCGCCCCGAGCGCTCCACCGCGCCCGCACAACGCGTCCGACCGGCCGGCATACGACGCCAGGTAGCCACCCGCGTGCGCCGCACAGATCCGGAGGCCCGGGAAGCGGTCGAGCGTGCCCTCGAAGATCAGATGCGAGAGGAACACCGTCGTCTCCAGCGGGTTGCCAATCGTGTTGCCGAGCCCGCCCTTGCCCTGGAGTCGCGGGTTCTGCGTGGTGCCGGGCGCCGGCTGCGGGTGCATGAAGAGCATCACCCCGAGCTCTTCGGCCTTGGCCCAGAAGGGATCGAACCTGCGGTCCGACAGCTCCGCGCCTTCGACGCTGCCTCCGATGGCGGCCCCGCGCAGGCCAAGCTTGCGCACGGCGTGCTCGAGCTGCTCGGCAGCCAGATCGGGATGCTGGAGCGGCAGTGTGGCCATGCCCACGAACCGGTTCGGGTGCTGTGCGACGTACTGGGCGATCTTCTCGTTCTGCAGCGCGCAGAGATCGCGCGCCAACGCGCGGTCGGCCGAGTAGCCCCAGGCGTTGACGTTGATGGCCTGGTAGTCGATGCCCTGTGCGTCCATGTCGACCAGACGCTGCGGGTTGCCCAACGCGATGACGTCGGTCAGGGTGGCCTTGGCCGTGGCCTCGAGTGGCGTGCCCTTCACCACGTCCAGGACCTCCGGCACGAAGCAGTGCGCGTGGACGTCCACCGTCGTGACGCGCCGGCCGCCGACTCTGACTTCGCGTCGCGTTCCGGGCCTGGCCCCGATCTGGGACACACGCGCATCGGCCAGCCCGTGGCCCAGGGCGAAGCCCGCCGTGGCCCCGACCGCGCTCTTGATGAAGTGCCTGCGATTGGCCATCCGCCACCTCCCGTGGCCCGCGCCACGCGAGGCGATTATAGGGGCGATCCGCGGGGCCGTGTCGAATCGACGAGCGGTCGCCGCCACGCAGGCCGTGCTCGAACGCCCGCGGCTACCTGCGCGCCAGCACCTCGCCGCTCGGCACCATCATGTAAGCGGCCGGCTGTGTGGACCATCGCCTCCACGCGGCCGCGAGGGCGCTCAACTCTTCGCGGGTCGACAGGCCGTACGCGAGCGCCTGCTCCGCAAACGACGACAGCTCGCACCGGTCGGCCCACAGGCCGCCCCACCACGCGGTGGACGCGGCGTCGGCGTAGGTCCAGGTCGAGCTGCTGGCCTGCACGTCGGTGAAGCCGGCGCGCAGCGCCCAGCCCTTGAGGAAGCGTCCGGCGTCGGGCTCGGCGGAGTTGCGGCGCGTCACCGCCTCGTACAGCTCGAGCCACCGCGACAGGCCAGGATCGAGCGGCGCCCACGCGAAGCTGGCGTAGTCGGCGTCGCGCACCGCCACCAGCCCGCCGGGCCGCAGTACGCGACGCATCTCGACGAGCGCGCGGACCGGGTCGACCAGGTGCTGCAGCACCTGGTGCGCGTGGACGACGTCGAACGACGCGTCCGGAAACGGGAGCGCATACACGTCGGCGGCGCGCAGGTCCACGGCGACGCCGTGTTCGGCGGCGTGAGCCACGGCCTTGTCGACGACGTCCTGCGCGCGGTCGATTCCCGTCACCCGGCCCGGCGCGACGAGGCGCGCCAGATCCACCGTGATGGTGCCCGGCCCGCAGCCGACGTCCAGCAGGTCGGCGCCGGGCCGCAGGTGCGGTAGCAGGTACGCCGCCGAGTTCCCGGCCGTGCGCCACGAGTGACTGCGCAGCACCGACTCGTGATGGCCGTGTGTGTAGACCTCGCGGGTCATTCGCGCTCCCGCCGCGGCGTCGCCCCTGGCGGGCGACGACGCGCTAGAGGTAGCTGAGCCACCAGTCCCGGCGGCGGGCCTTGACCTCGGCGACCCACGCGCAGAAGGGATACAGCGAGACCACCACGAACGCCCAGACGAGGTAGACGCCCGGCAGCGACAGACCGTAGCCCTTGGGGAAGAAAGGACTGAGGGTCAGCAACTGTCCTGCGTCGAACCCCTGCGCCACACCGAGGCCGACGGCCAGTGCGTGGATCAGGTACAGGTGCGCCACGTAGAAGGCGAACGGCACGCGGCCGAACACGACGAGCCGGCTTCGGAGGGCATCGGGCAGACGGTCGGCGACCGCACACAGCATGGCCGAGGGTCCGAGCGTCATCAGCAGATAGTCCAGGCTCGGGGGGTACTTCGTGACGTTCAGGAAGTCGATGACGGTGCGGACCGGCGAGGCTCCGGCCTGCCAGGGGTTGGGATCGCCGTAGACGTCGGCCAGCCGCAGCACGACGAAGGCCGCGGTCACCGCGCCGCCCCAGGCCAGCAGGCGCGCGTCGCGCCGGGCCGGCGCATCCTGGAACAGTCCGGCCGCGCCGTACCCCAGCAACATCACGCCAATCCACGGCAGCACCGGATACACGAACACGACGAGGAACGGCGGCGCGGCGATACCCATCTGCGCATGCAGGGCCACCCACCACGGGTGCATCGTGTCGAGGATGCCGTTCGTGGCCGGCCAGACGGGATCGAGCAGGTTGTGACCGGCGACGATCAGCGCGCCGCCGATGAGGCACGCGCGGGCGCCGAGGAACTGCGCCCCGGCCAGCACGACCATGCTGGCCCCGATGGCCCAGATCACCGCCATGGGCACCAGCACGGCACCGTCCAGCGCCGCCAGGCCCCACGGCGCGAAGGTCCAGGCCGTGGCCACGACGGTGGCCTCGATCGCGACGAGCCACAGGCCGCGCGTCAGCAGGAACCGGCCCAGCTCCGACGGCGTCTTGCGCGCCGCCATCAGCCCGGCGCTGGTGCCGGCGAGAAACATGAAGACCGGCGCGCAGAAATGCGTGACCCACCGCGTGAAGAACAGCGCGGCGTCGATGTCGGGATTCGCCATCGGGTCCTGCTCGGCCCCCACCATCACGTAGTCCCGCACGTGATCGATCGCCATGATCACGATGACGAGCCCGCGAAGCATGTCGATGCCGGCGAGCCGATACGCGCGCGCGGGCGCCGTCATGGCGGAGGAGCGGCCGGACATGGGCGCGACGATGGTATGCCGGCTGGCACTCAGGGCGCCAGCCGGTGCTCGGTCATCGGCAGCGCGAAGCCCTGATCACCCACCGTCACGTAGACGTCGCCATCGGTCACCGACACGCTCATTCCGGTGCGCCGGTCGATGAGCGCCGCGATGGTCTCGACGGCCTGGCGTTCGAACGCACGGACGCGGATCTCGCCGGCCCTGTGGATCTTCGCGCCCTCGAACTGGCCGAGCACCTGGCGGATGTCGCGGTGCGTGTAGAGGCCGACGCGCCCGGCGGCCTTGCTGCCGCGGTGCATCCGGCTGGCATCGGGCATGCCCACCTCGAACCAGCCGGTCAGCCGTCCCGTCATGTCGCGGATGAGCACGGCGGGTTCGTCGCCCGACGACAGGTCGTTGCCGAACGCGATGCCTTCCTCGTACTCGAGGCAGTAAGCGAGCACGCGGACGAGCATGAACTCCGCCGTTTCGGACGGGTGGCGCGCCACGCGCAGCTCCAGCCGCTCGTAGACGCCGCGGTCCATCTCGTTGAGGTCGATCGACAGGACGTAGATGGTCGCGGTCTGCGCCATTGGGGCTCGTGCAGGGCCGGCAGCGGGCGCGGCCGGCGAGGCATCAGGGCAGCAGGCCCTTGATCACCAGATGGCGCGCGCTCACCTGCGCCACGCTCAGCGGCAGGTTCGCGTCGCGAAGCTGCGCCCGCACTTCGTCCACGGTGAAGGCGGCGATGAGCGAGTTGAAGAAGTCCTGCTGCAGCACCGGGTCTTCGCGCGAGACGACCGCGTGGGTCATCGCGCGGGCCGCCTCGATCGACTCGGGGCGGAACAGGTCCATCACGTAGACGGCCGCCCCGGGCCTGCCCAGCCGCGCCACCTCGGCCCAGAGCACGGAGGGGTCGTGCAGGTGGTGCAGCAGGTCCTTCGAGATCACCGCATCGAAGGCGTGCGCTTCGAGCGGCAGGCCGGGAATCAGCCCCTGCACCAGGTCGACGCGCCCCGCGTGGCCGGCATCCTGCACGGCCTGGCGCCCCAGGCGCAGCATCGGCTCGGAGCCGTCGGCTCCGGTGATGCGCGCGCCCGGCACGGCCGAGGCCAGCCGCAACAGCACGCCGGCCGGACCGCACCCGAGGTCCACCACGCGCCGCAAGTGATCCGGGAACTCGGCCGCCAGATGGTCCACGAACCACTGGTCGGACGTGGAGAAGTCGGCCCGCGCGTAGGCGACGGCCTGGTGGTCGTCGTCCATCAGCTCGGGCTCGGGTACCCGCTGCATCGGCTCGGTCGCCTGGAAGACGCGGGCTAGCGCGCCGCCGGCCGCGCCAGCTCCTCGTCGATCACGGCGGCGAACACCTCGTAGGGCTGCGCGCCGGAGAGACGCCGGCCGTTGACGTAGACGGTCGGCGTCGAGTTGACGCCCAGCCGGCCGCCCTGCGACACGCCGTCGCGCACGCGCTCGCCGTACTTCGACGAATCGAGGCACGCCGCGAACTTGTCGGCGTCGAGGCCCACCGTCGCCGCGTGCTTCTTGAGGTCCGCGGGCTGCAGCGCCTGCTGGTTGGCGAACAGCGCGTCGTGGTACTCCCAGAACTTGCCCTGATCCGCGGCGCAGTGCCCGGCCTCGCCCGCCTTGAAGGCCTGCGGATGGATCTGCGTCAGCGGGAAGTCCTTCCACACGATGCGGATCTTGTCGCCGTAGGACGTCTTGAGCTGCTTCAGCGTGGGCGCCACGCGCTGGCAGAACGGGCACTGGAAGTCCGAGAACTCGACGATCGTCACCGGCGCCGAGGCGCTCCCGAGGGCCGGGTCGGTGGGCTCGATCTCCACGGTGCTGCGGGGCGCGTCGAGCGACATGCGCACCGCGGGGCCGGCCTTCCGCAACTCGGCGAGCACAGCGTCACGCGCCGTCGCCCGCTGCTGGTCCGTGAGGTACCGGTTGATCGCTGGCGCCATCACCTCGAGCGAGCGGCCCTGCATCTGGCTGATGTTCGCCTGATAGAACGTGGTCACCTCGGCGTCGGTGACGGGCTTGGTGCGCCTGGCGATCTCGGCCTCGAGATACGCGTCGGCGCTCATGTTCTTCGCCTTGCCGGCCTCGGTGAGCAGCATCTCCGCGACGATCGAGTCGAGGGCCGCACGCCGCCCGTCGTAGATCATCTGGGTTGCCTCGGCGTGCTGCGCCGGGTCCTCGGCCTTCCACTTGTCGTCCAGTTCGCGGACGGTGATCGAGCGTGTACCGACGCGGGCGGCCACGTCACCCGGACCCTGGCCGGTTGCCTGCTGGGCCGGCGTCGAGGAACAGGCCAGCAGCAGCGCCACCGGCGTCAACAGCAATGTCGTGCGCATCGATCGGATCATACGACCTCTACTGGGCCACTTCCTCACTGGTGCTGACCGAGAAGCGCCTGAACCTGGAATACGTGGCTACGCCGTGCACTTCCGACGCGTCGCGGGGGCGGCGGTACCGCTCCTCCATCTTCGCCGGCACCCACAGGCCGGTGCCGCCGTCGAGCTGGTAGGTGACGATGATGCGGGCCTCGACCATCGTGTCGAGCGCGTTCAGCTCGCTCTTGCGGATGGTGCCCGTGGCCTCGTCCACCCAGAAGCGGCCCTCCACCGGCAGGTCGCGCCCGCCGGTGGTGCTGATGTAAGTGGGGCGCGTCTTCTCGTCGAACTCGAGCACGGTGCCTTCGGCGGCGTCGCGCTTGCCCACCTTGAAGTCGAAGCGCGTGCGGTGCAGATCGGTCAGGAAGGCCAGCGGCAGCGTGGGCAGGTTGATGTTCCGGTCGATGTTGCCGATGTTGTAGCGCGCGCCCTCGGCCATCAGCGTCTTCGCCTGCTCGAACGCGGACCGGGTGCCGCCGTTCAGGAACAGCTTGGCCAGCCGCTCCTCGCGGTCGCGAATCTTCTGGCCGTCCTTCTCGAAGACGTCGCGGAACGGCATCCAGCCCTCGCCCGGCACCTGCACCAGCAGGAAGTCGGAGACGAGGACCGTCTGCATCGGCCCCACGCTGCGGTTGGAGCGGACGGCGGTGCCCAGGTTGGGCCGCACGCTCTGCTCGTAGCGCTCTTCGGCCACCATCGAGCCGAACTCACGCTCGAAGCGCGCGACGTAGGCGCCCGCCTTCGCGACGAGCGCCTGCACGTCGACCTGCGCGTGGGAGACGGGCACGCACGCCAGGATCAGCGCCGCCGCCGCCAAGCCCACGCGCCGCATCATGCCACCCGCCGTGCCGGCGGTCCGGGACGAACGCCGGCTCCGGCCGTCGTCATCAGCGGCCCACGCGCACGCGCACGCCGCCGTTGACGAGACGGGGCTGGCCGATGGTGGTGGGCAGCAGGCCGACGAAGAACTCCTGGTTGAACAGGTTCTGCGCCCCCAGGAACACCTCGGCCCGCGAGCCGAGCGCGCGCGACAGGCTCAGGTTGACGACGGCGTACCCGGGCAGGCCCGGCGCGGTCGACGCCTCGTAGCCCGCGTCGGCCAGCGCCGCCGCCGGCACGACCAGCAGGTTCTGGTCGTCCTCGAACTGCCGGCCCATCGCCTCGACGTCGAGCGCCACCGTCAGGTACTTCCGGTTGGCGTACACCAGCTGCACCGAGCCGCGGTGCTTCGGCACCTGCGGCAGGAACTTGCCTACCAGCGACACGGCCGGCGCCGGCGTCGGGTTGTACTCGGTGACCCTGGCCACGTTGAACACGTAGCCCGCACCCACGCGCCAATCGGTGCCGAGACGGTAGTCGAGGTCCGTCTGGAAGCCGCGGACGCGCGTGCGGCCCAGGTTCTGCCGCTGGCGCACCGCGGCGGTCAGCGTCACGTTCGCCACCGGGTTCTCGACGCGGTTGTCGAACCACGTGCCGCGCACGGTCATGTTGCTCGTGGGCAGCACGTTGACCCCGAACTCGCCGCCGGTGAGCCGCTCGGGACCGAGGCTGGAGTTGGCCTGCGTCAGGATGGCGCCCACGCGGAACTGGCGGTACAGCTCGTTCAGCGTCGGCGCGCGGAAGCCGCGGCTCACGCTGCCCCAGGCGTTCACGCGGTCGGTGATGCGGTACATCACGGCCACGCGCGGGCTGGCCACCGAGTCGCTGCGGGCCGGCAGGTTCGGGTTGTGGTTGGTCGTGGGCGTACCCGTCGGCACGTTGTATTCCAGGTTGTGGGCGTCGTAGTTGCGCCACTGGTCGAAGCGGATGCCCGCCGTGATCGTCACCTGCGGGACCGGCGTCAGGATGTCCTGCAGGAACACCCCGGTGCTGCGCTGGGTGCCGCCCGACGCGCGGTCGATGTTCTGCGTGCGGCCCACCACGGCGTCGAAGCCCGCTTCCTGGCTGTCCCCGTCGACCCAGCGGAGGTCGGTGCCCGCCGTGAAGTAGTTCTTCGAGCCGAGGGCGCGCGACCACTGGACGTTGGCGCCGAACTGGTCCGTCGGCACCACCTGGTCGAGCGTCACGCGCGCGATGGCGCGGGTCACGAGGTTCGGCACCGCCAGGAAGTTCGCGTGGAAGGTGTTGAAGTCGCCGAACACGGTGGCCTGCAGCGAGCTCGAGTCCGGCAGCTCGGTCCGCAGGCCGCCGTTGACCGACGTCCACTGCGTGTCGTTGGCCTCGGGCGTCGTGATCGCGTCGATCGTAGTGACCTTGCCGTTGTTGCGCTCCTCGGAGAAGTAGCCGACGCGGGCGAACGCGCGCACGCGGTTCGTCGGCGCGTAGTCCATCTTGGCGCTGATCTGCCGGAACGTGACGTTGGCATTGACGTCCACCGGGCCCCGCTCGGTGGCCGCGACGTTCTTGAACCCGTCGGTGTCGAACATGCTGCCCTGGGCCGAGACCGACACCTTGCCCCAGACGTCGCTGCCCGCCAGGTCGAACTTCGGCGTGTTCAGGTTGCCGTACTGGACGCTGGCCTCGGCCGTGCGGCGCGAGGCGGGGCTGGACATCAGGTTGATCACGCCGCCCATCGCGTAGTTGCCGTAGAGGTTCGAGCTCGGGCCCTCGACGATCTCGATGCGCTCCACGTTCGCCATCGGCACCCGCGTCCAGTACACCCACCCGCCGAACGGGTCGTTGAACGGCACGCCGTCGAGCAGCACCAGCGTCCGGCTGACCCCGCTCGGGCCGATGCCGCGCAGCGAGACGCCCTGCGTGGTCGGCTGTGCCGTCAGGCTGCTCGACCGGCGGAACAGGCTGAAGGTCGGGATCTGCCGCAGCACGTCGTCGGCCACGACGGCCGGCGACTGACGAATCTCCTCCTTGCTCAGCACGCTGACGCTGGCCGGGACGTCGCCCAGCCGCTGCTCGGTGCGCGTGGGGGTGACCATCACCGTCTCGAGCAGGCCTGCCGGCGACAGCATCACGTCGACGTCGGACTCGCCGCCGGTGAGGGTTTCGCGGCGTTCGGCGAACCCGGCCGACCGCACGGTCAGGGTGATCATCCCGGAGCCGGGCACCGCCACGACGAATCGTCCGTCGGGACCGGTCACGGTCTGCTGGGGCCCGGCCGACTCGGCCTTGGCCGTCACCGACGCGCCGGGCACCACGCCGCCCGACGGGTCCCGGACGACGCCCGTCACGACCGTCTGCGCCATGGCGGCCGCCGCCACCACCAAGAAGGACAACGCGAGGAGAATGGTGCGCATGAGGGCAGATCTTAGCGTGGTTCCGGCCCGGGGGCTCAGCGGGCGCGGCCCCCAAAGAGGGGGAGGAGAGGTTTACTCCCGGCACACGCGTTGCTAAGCTCGGGATCATGCGCCTGCTCCTGACCTCTATCCTGGTCACCTGCGCCCTGCTCGTCGGCCACGGCCAGGAGCCGGTTTTCCGGTCGAGCACGCGCATCGTGCCCGTGCTGGCCACGGTCACCGACGCCCAGGGCCGGCTGGTGCCCAGCCTCGACAAGGAGGACTTCACCGTCCTCGACAACGGCAAGCCGCAGGAGATCACCTTCTTCCTGAACGAAACACAGCCGTTCACGGTGGTCGTGATCCTCGACTTCAGCGCCAGCATGACGGCCAGCCTCGACCTGCTGAAGTCGGCCACCGAGCAGTTCCTGCTGCGGATGCTGCCGGCGGACAAGGGCCAGGTGGGCGCCTTCAGCGACAAGATCCAGTTCAGCGGCACGTTCACCAACGACCGCGACGACCTGATCGCGTCCATGAGCGACCTGCAGTTCGGCAACCCGACCCGCCTGTGGGACGCCATCGACGCGAGCATCTCGCTGCTCGAGGGGGTCGAGGGCCGCAAGGTGGTGCTGGCCTTCACCGACGGCGACGACACGGCGAGCCGGCGCGGCCTGGGCGACGTGCTGCAGCACGCCCGCGAGAAGGAAGTGATGGTCTACTCGATCGGTCTCGAGTCGGAGTTCTTCAACGGCGTCCGGCGCCAGGTGACGCGGCCCGACCGCGGCCTGCGGAAGATCGCCGAGGAGACGGGCGGCGGCTACTTCGAGTTGAAGAAGACGGCCGATCTCGCCCCCACCTTCACGCGCGTGGCGCAGGAACTGCACGCGCTGTACACGCTCGGCTTCTCGCCTGCGGCGCTCGACAACAAGGAACACAAGCTCGACGTCAGGATGAAGCAGACCGGCATGACGGCACGGGCGCGCAGGAGCTACGTCGCCTCGGCCGAACGGCTCTCGGACGCACGATGACCGAACAGGAATTCCGGCTGAAGGCCGACGAGGCGCTCGACGACCTGCAGCAGCACCTGCTGCCACTGGCCGACGAGGCCGACTTCGAGGTGGACCTGCGGAACGGCGTGCTGCAGGTCGTGTTCGACGAGCCGCCGGCCAAGTTCGTGATCAGCCCGAACGCCCCGGTGCAGCAGATCTGGGTGTCGGCGCTGCTCCGCAGCTACAAGCTGTCCTGGTCCGAGGAGGCCGGCACGTTCGCGCTCGACGGCGAGTCGCTCGACGCGCTCGTCGCCCGCCTGGCGCGGCAGCACCTGCAGATCTGAATCGCGCGCCCCGGACGTGGCGACACCCCGGCATGCCGCCGGCAGCTCCAGGCGCGTCGCCGTGAGGACAATCTCAAGGCAGGTTCACTCAGATGTTCCCGAAATTCTCCGATGTCATTGCCGCTCTCGACGACCTCAAAGAGCGAGGAATTATTGAGGACTACGCTGTTTTCGGGGCGGTTGCGCAGGCATTCTGGGACGAGGCGATACCGACGTTCGATTTGGACGTGCTGGCCCTATTCGCCGCATCTTCGAGCGGACTGATCGATCTCGAACCACTCTATCAGTGGGCGGCAGAGAAGGAATTCGCAGTCCGACATGAACATATCGTGATTGGTGACGTCCCCGTGCAGATTGTTCCTGCACCTACAGCGCTCCACGAAGAGGCCGTCAGAAGCGCTGCGACCCTAGATTTCAGCGGCGCCCCGATACGTGTGGTCCGCCCCGAGTACCTGATAGCGACCTGGCTGCAACCGCCAGCCAACAATCACGGCCGGAAGGAACGCGCTGCAAGGCTGCGCGAATCCGTGCAGATGGACCACGAACTCCTGGATGCTTTGATTCGGAGGTTTGGGTTATCGTGGTAGCGCATGGCTAAAGCCTCTCCGGAGCTGCTGCGTCGCCTGCGGGACGGGAAGGAGACACTCAGGCAGTCACGTCGAAATGCCCCGCTCGAAGAGAAGCTTAGACAAATCGTCCAAGCTCAGCATTTGTACGTGCAGGTAGCTGGGAGCCGAAGACCTTTGAAGCCGTGGCAACGCCCTTGGAATGTCTTGAGCGTCGTCAGCGAATCCGTTGTCATCGGCCCCAGCGGAGTGGAGCCTACGAAGGCATGGGTGGCTTCGACTCAGTCTCGTTGGGTGCGACCGATGAAGCAGATGTTCTAGTCCGCACGCGCAGCGGTATTCGGGTCAAGACGTCCTCGCCCCACAAGACATCGAACCAGTACAGCCCCACTTCTGGCATCTGCAGGGCAAACGCGATCTGGACATGCGCGCCGTGCTCGCCACCCCCGAAACTCACGGGCCATTCCCGAACGTCGCTCGACTTCCCGCTAGGGTAGGTCAGCCTCACTCCGATTGCGTGGTCGCCGACCACATCTCCTGACTTCAACGACAGGAAAATAGTCAAAGGCAAGACATAGCTGACCGGCACGCCAGCCGGAGGCGCGGGCGGCGGGTCGATAGTGTAGGTGTCCACGATCCTGACCAAGGTCGGAACATCATCGTGTTCGCGGAGCACCTTCTCGCATGCGCAGGCTACCTGCACGAGTGGCTTTGGGCTTGACACTGGCCCGATTATGGCCTCTTGGCCAAGGGCGCCGCTACGGCCTTCTTCGGGACGGACTGGGGATTGGCTGGTGCCAGTGACGCGGCTCCTCCCGACGGCTCCAAGAGCCGACAGGGCCACTGAGGCTCGACGCTGGTGTGCGCGGAGCACGGCCGCCGTGGGTTACGTCTTGCGGTACGACCGCCCGAAGCGCCGGCCGGCCGCGGCAACCGCCGACTGCGGCAACAGCCGCGCGAGCAGCGCGATCGTGCGGTTCACGCGGCCGTTGACGTAGATCGGCACGCCGGCCATCACCGCGTCGTACCCCTGGCGCGCCACCGTGGGCGCGTCGAGCCACAGCCAGCCGGGCAGCTTGCTGACCTTGGCGCGCGTGCCGGTCACGTCGTGGAACTCGCTCAGCGTGAAGCCAGGGCACACGGCGGTCACGTGCACGCCGTGCGGCGCCATCTCCTGCGCCAGCGACTCGGAGAAGCGGACGACCAGCGCCTTCGACGCGGGGTAGAGGGTGTGGCCGGCGGGCGCCGGCGTCAGGCCCGCGAGCGACGCCACGTTGATCACGCGGCCGTAGCCGCGCGCGATCATGCCCGGCAGCAGCGCATGGGTCAGTTCGGCGACGCTGACGACGAGCACCTGCAGCAGCGCCTCGTGCCGGGGCCACGGCGAGTCGAGGAAGCTGCCCGGCACGCCGTAGCCGGCGTTATTGACCAGGGCGTCGACGACGAGGCCCTCGGCGGCCACCGCGGCGGCCAGCCGCGACGCCGCGCCCGGCACGGCCAGATCGGCAACGAACACCCGCGCCCGCACCCCGTGCTGCGCCTCGAGCCGCTGCGCGACGGCGCGCAGCTTCTCCTCGCGCCGCGCGACGAGGACCAGATCGAAGCCGTGGGCCGCAAAGACGTCGGCGAAGGCCTCGCCGATGCCCGAAGACGCGCCCGTCACGAGCGCGGTACGCCTGGTGTCGCTCACGGCCCCCATAATAGTCCCGCGTGACGACACGATTCGGCGCCGTCGGACTCGCGCTCGTCGTGCTGGCGGGCGGCACCGTGGTGCACCGGGGCTCGGCCGGGCTGGCCGCACGGCAAGCCACTTCCCCTCGGCCTCGGCCCGCGGAGCCTCGCACGCCACCGGCACCGCCGGCGACTGGTGTCGCGGCCGCGCCGGCGGGCGGGTTCTCGATCGTCGAGGCGTCGATCGCGGACATGCAGGCGGCGATGGCGACGGGCCGCACGACGTCGGAGGGGATCGTCCAGCAGTCGCTCGCGCGTATCGCCAGGTTCGAACCGCGGCTGAACGCGGCGATCACCCTCAACCCGCGCGCGCTCGACGAGGCGCGGGCCCTCGACGCGGAGCGCCGGCGGGGACGCGTGCGCGGGCCACTCCACGGCGTCCCGATCGCGCTCAAGGACAACATCCACACGACCGACATGCCGACGACGGGCGGCGCGCTGGCCTTCGCGAGGCTCGTGCCCCCCTACGACGCCACGGTCACCACGCGGCTCCGCGCGGCCGGCGCCGTCATCCTCGCGAAGACGGTGATGACCGAGCTCGCCAACTGGGTGGCGACCGGCATGCCCACCAACTACGGCTCGCTGCACGGCTTCGGCTTCAATCCGTACGACCCGCGGCCCGATCCGCGGCCGGGCCTCGCCGACGGCCGCCCCGTGCTGGCGACCGGCGGGTCGAGCTCGGGCATCGGCACGGCGGCCAGCTTCTGGGCGGCCAACGTCGGCACGGAGACGTCGGGGTCGATTCTCAGTCCGTCCAGCCAGACGATGCTCGCCGGCATCAAGCCCACCGTCGGCCGCATCAGCCGCTACGGCGTGATGCCGATCACGGCCGACCAGGACACGCCCGGGCCGATGGCCCGGACCGTCGCCGACGCCGCCACGCTGCTCGGCGTGCTGGAAGGCGCGGACCCGCGCGATCCCGCCACGCGCGCGTGCACGCCGCCGCCAGGGGGTGACTACCGCCGGTATCTCGACCGCGGTGCGCTCGCCGGTGCCCGCATCGGCATCCCACGCGCCTTCTTCTACGACGCGGTGGCCACACCGGGCACGCGCGGCGCCACGGGCGGCCTCTCGCCCGACGAGGCACGGGCGATGACCGACGCCGTCGCGGTGCTGCGGGCACAGGGCGCCGTGATCGTGGACCCGGCCGACCTGCCGTCGATCGTCGCGACCGACCCGGGCGAGAACCTGCTGCTGTGGCCCGTCTGCAGCGGGGCCGGCAACGCGAAGGGCCGCGACGATGGCTGCTCGACGGTCTTCAAGTACGGCATGAAGCGCGACTTCACCGCATGGCTCGCGTCGCTTGGCGATCGCGCACCGGTGCGGACACTCGCCGCCCTCCGGGCCTGGAACCGCGACCACGCGGCCGAAGGCACGCTGAAGTACGGACAGGCGCAGCTCGACATCTCCGACGAGATGGACGTGGTCGCGGACCGGGCCCGCTACGAGGCCGATCGGCGGAAGGACCTTCGGCTGGCGGGCGGCAACGGCGTCGACGCCGCGCTGCGGGCGCATCGCCTCGACGCGCTGCTGTTTCCGGCCGGCACCGGCGCGAACGTCGCCGCCCGACCCGGGTATCCAACCGTAATCGTGCCGTTCGGACTGGTGGAAGGAGCGCCCTCGGCGTCGCTGCCTCACGGATTCGATCCGAAACGCGCCCCCTTCGGCGTCAGCTTCACGGGCACCGCCTGCAGCGAGCCCCGCCTGATCGCGCTGGCGTACGCGTTCGAACAGGCCACGAAGCGCCGCCGCCCTCCACCGCTCGAGTGAAGGGGACGCGTCCGGGCGCCGTCGCGCCCAGAGTGGGTGTCTACCGCCCCGGAAAGGGCGCAATGCCGACGAGCAGCACCAGCCGGGTGCTGCCGCGGTTGACCACGCCGTGCGTGACGCCCGCCGGGGCCCACACCACCATGCCCGGCCCGGCACTCTGGCGCTCGTCGCCGACGACGAAGTCGCCCGTCCCCTCGACGACGAAGTAGAACTTGTCCTGCCCGGCGTGCGTGTGGACGTGCTGCTCCTGCCCGGGCGACAGGCAGTTGAGCCCCAGCATCAGCGCGTCGCTGCGGAACAGCGTGGACTTGTACTGTTTGTCGGGCAGCGCCCCGACGTAATCCCGATACGACGCGAAATTCGACATGGCAGGCCCGGCCGCTACTCGACGCGGCGAAGGATGAAGCACTTGAGGTAGTAGGTTTCGGGCACGCCGACGAGCACCGGATGGTCGCGCCCCTGCATCCGCTTCTCGACGATCGTCACCGGCGTGCGGCTGTCGGCCGACGCCTCGCGGAGGATCGCGCCGAACAGCGCCTCGTCGATGTTGTAGGAGCAGCTGCAGGTGACCAGCGTGCCGCCCGGCGCCAGCAGCCGCATCGCCCGCAGGTTGATCTCCTTGTAGCCGGCCGCGGCGTTCGGAATCGACGCCTTGTTCTTCGCGAAGGCCGGCGGGTCGAGCACGACGGTGTCGTACCGCTCGCCCGCGCGCTCGAGCCGGCGCAGTTCGTCGAACACGTTGGCCTCGCGCGCCTCGATCCGCGGCGTCCGGTTGCGCGTGGCGTTCGCCGTTATGCGGGCCACGGCGTCGGCGGAGATGTCGATGGCCTCGGTCCGTTCGCACTGCGCCGCGAGGCGCAGCGCGAAGCCTCCGTTGTAGCTGAAGCAGTCGAGCAGCCGCCCGCGCGCGTAGCGCGCCGCCGCCTCGCGGTTCTCGCGCTGGTCGAGAAAGAGTCCCGTCTTCTGCCCGTGCCGCAGGTCGACATCGTACTCGACCGGCCCCTCGCGGACGATCACCGACTCGGGCACCTCGCCCGCCAGCACCGTCACGTGCTGCTCCAGTCCCTCGAGGGCCCGGACCTTCGGATCGTGGCGCGCCAGGATGCCCGCCGGGCGCAGCAGCGCCTCGAGCGAGCGCACGATCGACGGCAGCAGGCGATCCATGCCCTGTGACAGCGCCTGCACCACGAGGTGGTCGGCGTAGCGGTCCACGACGAGCGACGGCAGCAGGTCGGCCTCGCCGTGGACGAGACGGTACGCCGTGGCGTCGAGGCCGAGCGCGGCGCGGAACGCGACGGCCCGCTCCAGGCGGGCGTGCAGCAGCGCCTCGTCCGCCACGGCCTCGCCCGACGTCAGCATGCGCAGCGTGATCTGCGAGCGGTCGCTGAAGAGTGCCGAGCCCAGCGTGCGGCCGCGCGGCCCGAGGACGCGCACGATGTCGCCGGGCGCGGCCTCCACCGCGACGACGTCGGTCCGGTAGATCCAGGGGTGGCCCGCGCGCAGACGCTGCTCGCCTCGGGCGGAAACGGTGACCGTGGAGCTCATGGGCGGGTGCACGGCCAATAGTACAATTCCCATCGCATGTCGAACGCCACGACGACCGATCCCCTGCAGCGCACGCTCGCCGAAGCGGACCCCGAGATCGCCCAGGCCATCCGCAACGAGGCCCACCGCCAGGCCGAGGGGCTCGAGCTCATCGCCTCCGAGAATTTCGTCAGCCAGGCCGTGCTCGAGGCAGCCGGCTCGGTGATGACCAACAAGTACGCCGAGGGCTACCCGGGCAGGCGCTACTACGGCGGCTGCGAGTTCGTCGACGTCGCCGAGTCACTGGCCATCGCCCGGGCGAAGCAGCTCTTCGGGGCCGACCACGCGAACGTGCAGCCGCACTCGGGCGCCCAGGCCAACCTCTCCGTGTACATGGCGGCGACGAAGCCCGGTGACACCGTGCTCGGCATGAACCTGGCCCACGGCGGGCACCTGACGCACGGCCACCCGCTGAACTTCTCCGGGAGGTGGTACACCATCGTCCCCTACGGGGTCCGGCAGGACGACGAGCGCATCGACTACGACGAACTGGAGCGCCTGGCACACGAGCACAAGCCGCGGATGATCATCCTTGGCGGGAGCGCCTATCCGCGCGTGCTCGAGTTCGCGCGGGTCGGCGCCGTGGCCAGGGCGGTCGGCGCGGTGCTGATGGTGGACATGGCCCACATCGCGGGCCTCGTCGCCGGCGGGATGCACCCGAGCCCGGTGCCCCACGCCGACTTCGTCACGTCCACGACGCACAAGACGCTGCGGGGGCCGCGCTCGGGCCTGGTGCTGTGCCGCGAGCAGTGGGCCAAGGACCTCGATCGCGCCGTGTTCCCCGGCATCCAGGGCGGGCCGCTGATGCACGTCGTCGCGGCCAAGGCGGTCTGCTTCAAGGAGGCGCTCGAGCCGACCTTCCCGGACTACCAGCGGCAGATCGTCGCCAACGCGCAGCGGCTCGCCGCCTCGCTGGCCGGCCACGGGTTCCGGCTGGTCAGCGGCGGCACCGACAACCACCTGATGCTGGTCGACGTGTTCTCGAAGGGCGTCACCGGGAAGGTGGCCGAGGCGGCGCTCGGCCGGGCCGCCATCACGGTCAACAAGAACGCGATTCCCTTCGACAGGAACCCGCCGATGGTCGCCTCGGGCATCCGCGTCGGCACGCCGGCGCTGACGACCCGCGGCATGCGCGAGCCGGAGATGGACCTCATCGGGGACCTCATCGCGCGCGTGCTGGCCGCGCCGGACGACGACCGTGTGTCCGCGATGGTCAAGGCCGAGGTGGAGCGCCTCTGCCAGCGGTTCCCGCTCCACTCCGCGCTCCGGGGCGCCTAGCCACGCCGCGCCGGGACGACGACACCGTGTCCGAGCCGCTGGGCGACGCCGTCGCGCACGTCTTCTCGGATACGGGCCCCCTGGCGCGCGCCGTGGCCGGCTTCGAACCACGCGACGGACAGCGCCGCATGGCCGCGGCCGTCGCCGCAGTGCTCGAGACCGGCGGCACGCTGCTGGCCCAGGCCGGCACGGGCACCGGCAAGACGCTCGCGTACCTGGTGCCCGCCATCCTCAGCGGGCAGCGCGCGCTGGTCTCCACCGGCACGAAGAACCTCCAGGAGCAGATCTACTTCAAGGACCTGCCGGCGCTGCGCACGGCGCTCGGCGTGCCGTTCACGGCGACGCTGATGAAGGGCCGCGGGAACTACCTGTGCCTGCACCGCTGGGAGACGTACCGCGATGCGGTCGAGCACGGCATCGGCCAGCGGCTGGTCGAGAGCGGCGACCAGGTGTTCCTGCCGATCCTGAAGCAGTGGGCCGCGTCGACGATCACCGGCGATCGGGCCGAGTTGCGCGACCTGCCGGAGGACCTGCCGCTCTGGAAGGAGATCGCCGCCGAGGCCGAAACGTGCCTCGGGCAGGACTGCCCGCGCTACGGCGAGTGCTTCGTCACGCGCATGCGGCAGCAGGCCGCCGCGTCCGACGTCGTCATCGTGAACCATTACCTGCTGTGTGCCGATGCGGCCGTCCGCCATGGCAGCTTCGGCGAGGTGATCCCGGCGTGCGCGACGCTCGTGGTCGATGAGGCACACCAGCTCGAGGACGTGGCAACGCAGTACTTCGGCCTCGGCGTGAGCAACTACCGGCTCGACGACTTCGTCCGCGACGGCCGGCAGGTGCTCGAGTCGGCGGGGCTGACCAACCCCCGGACACGCGAGGAGATCGCGCGCGGTCTGGCGCGTGTGGACGACCGGGCACGCGGCTTCTTCACCGGCCTCGCCGCCGTCCGCCTCCACGCGGGCGGCGCCGAGGCGCGGGCGCGGTACACGGGCGAGACGATCGCCGACCACCTCGAAGCCGGCCTGATGCTCGTCGGCGCGCTCGAGGGCCTCGAGGCCACGCTGGAGCTGACCCGGCAGGGGAGCGGCGCCGACGGCGCGCCGGCGGTCGACGAGGCCGTGGTGACGATGGCGCGCCGCGCGGGCGAACTCCACCACGAGCTGCGCATCCTGCTGCGCGGCGACGACCCCGACCTGGTCTACTACCTCGAAATGCGGGGGCGGGGCGTGTTCCTGCGCGCGGCGCCGATCGACGTCTCCCGCCTGGTGCGCGACGCGCTGTTCGACAGGTTCCGCACGGTGATCCTGACGTCGGCCACGCTGACCGTCGACGACTCGTTCGAGTACGTGAAAGGCCGGCTGGGTGTCCGGGAGGCCGACGAGGTTCGCGTGCCGTCGGAGTTCGACTTCGCCACCCAGGCGCTGATGTACCTGCCACGCCGGATGCCGCCGCCCAAGGCGCCCACCTTCGCCGAAGCCGCCGCCCGGGAGACGATCGAGCTGCTGCGGCGGTCACGGGGCCGGGCGTTCGTGCTGTTCACGAGCTACGCCGTCCTGCGAACCGTCCAGCGGTTCGTCGAGATGGCCCTGCCCTACCCGGTCCTCGTCCAGGGCACGGCACCCCGGTCCGTCCTGATCGACCAGTTCCGGTCCACGCCGAACGCGGTGCTGCTCGCCACGTCGAGCTTCTGGCAGGGGGTGGACGTGGTGGGCGAGGCGCTCAGCTGCGTGATCGTGGACAAGCTGCCCTTCGCCTCTCCGGGCGACCCGGTCACGGCCGCCCGGATCGACGCCATCAAGGCCCGGGGCGGCGACGCGTTCTCGGACTACCAGGTGCCGCTGGCCATCCTGACCCTGCAGCAGGGGCTGGGCCGCCTCATCCGCCACCGGACGGACCGCGGCGTACTGGCCGTGCTGGACCCCCGTCTGCGGACCACCGGCTACGGGCGCCGGTTCCTGACGTCCCTGCCCCCGGCTCCCGTGACCCACGAGCTCGATGCGGTTGACGCGTTCTTCAGGTAAACTACTGGCACGGCACTGGTTAACTGGGCCAGTGTGCGCCGACGGCTCACATCCAGTGATATTTCTGCGGAGGCACCTACACATGCGGACCCATCTGTTCCGCGGTACATTGACGATCGCTCTCGTGCTGACCCTCGCGGCGTCGGCCCTTGCGCAGAGCGTGGTACGCGGCAAGGTTGTTGACGGTCAGGGTAAGCCGGTCGAAGGAGCGACGGTGCTGTTCGAGGCCGAGAGCGCGAACCGGAGAATCGAGACCAAGACCGACGGCAAGGGTGAGTTCCTTCAGGTCGGCCTCCAGTCGGGTGCGTACAAGGTGACGGCGTCGAAGCAGGGTGTTGGCTCGCAGACCCTGCCGGCCAACGTGCGCCAGGGCCCGAACCAGGCGATGAACTTCACCATCAGCGCCGCGACCGGCATGTCGGCCGCCGACAAGGAAAAGGCGGCCGCGGCGCAGGCCGCCGCGCAGTCGGCGCTCGATGCGATGAAGGCCGGCCGTCACGATGAGGCAATCGCCAAGTTCAACGAGGTGATCGCGTCGATCCCGACCTGCAGCGACTGCTACTACAACATCGGCGTCGCGCAGGCGAGCAAACAGAACTACACCGAAGCCGAGACGGCCTTCAAGAAGGTCATCGAGATGAAGCCGCAGTCGGCCGAGGCGTACACCGGCCTGGCCAACGTCTACAACGCGCAGAAGAAGTTCGACCTCGCCGCCGACGCGAGCGCGAAGGCCGCGCAGTTCTCGGGCGGGGGCGGCGGCGCCGAGGCCAGCTACAACCAGGGCGTGGTGCTCTTCAACGGCGGCAAGTTCGCCGAGGCCAAGCCGCAGTTCGAGGCGGCCGTGAAGGCCGACCCGACGATGGCGATGGCGCACTACCAGCTCGGCATGACGTCGCTCAACCTCGGCCAGATCCAGGACGCGGTCACGGCACTCGAGGGCTATCTCAAGGCCGACCCGAACGGCCCGAAGGCCGCCGAGGTGAAGGCCGCGCTGCCCGCCCTGCAGCAGATGCTGAAGAAGTAAGTCCGGATGTCCATCGCCGACCGGCTGACCGAGGTCCGTGCCCGCATCGCGGGCGCGGCCCGGTCGGCCGGCCGCGATCCCGCCTCGGTCCGCCTCGTCGCCGTCTCCAAGACCTTTCCCGTCGAAGACATCCACGCCGCCGTCCGCGCGGGCCAGCTCGACTTCGGCGAGAACCGCGTGCAGGAGGCCCTACAGAAGATCGCCGCTTCGACCGACTTTCCCATCAGGTGGCATCTCCTCGGCCACCTGCAGACGAACAAGGCCCGGAAGGCGGGGCCGGCGTTCGCGATGATTCAGTCGGTCGACAGCGTGGAGCTCGTCCAGAAGCTCGACGCCGCGGCCACCGAAGCAGGGCGGGCGCCGGAACTGCTGATCCAGGTGGACCTGGCGGGAGAGGCGACCAAGTTCGGCGTCCCTCCGGCCGAGGTGCCGCGGCTCTTCGACGCCGCGGCCGCATGCCGCGCCGCCCGGGTGGTCGGGTTGATGACGCTGCCGCCCGCACCGGACACGCCCGAGGACGCGCGGCCCTACTTCAGGCGCCTGCGCGACCTGCGAGACGAATGGCTGGCCGCCGGCGTCCCTGCCTCCATGCTCGGTGAACTGTCGATGGGCATGAGCGGGGACTTCGAGGTCGCGATTCAGGAGGGCGCCACCATCGTGCGGGTCGGCACGGCGATCTTCGGACGCCGCTAGCGTCGACGGGGATCAGACGCGGAGCCGACCATGTTCAGCCACGACGAATCCGAGCAGCCCATCGATCGCCGCACCTCGGCGCCCGCGCCGGAACGCAGCCACGGTCCGATGCCGCTCGACCTGCGGCAGACACGATTCGCCACCGCAATGCGCGGCTACAACCGCGACGAGGTGCGGGCCTTCCTGCTCGAGGCCGCCGATGGCTACGAACAGGCGCTGCGCGAGAACGAGCGGCTGCGGCAGGAACTCGCGCGGCTCGAGGGCGCGCTCAAGCAGTACCGGGATCTCGAGAGCAGCCTGAACCAGACCCTGCTGAACGCGCAGCGGGTGGCGGAGGACATGAGGGCCAACGCCACGGCCGAATCGGCGCGCATCGTGCGCGAGGCCGAAGGCCGGGCGGAGCTGATCGTGCTCGGCGCGCAGGCCCGGCTCGACGACGCGCAGCGCGAGGTCGACGCGCTCAGGCTGAAGCGCCGCGAGGCCGAGGGCAACGTCGAGTCGATCATCGCCGCGCTGCACAGCACGCTGGAGTTCATCCGCGATCAGCAGCGTGACTCGCGCGTGCTGCCGCACCGCCCGCGCCTGGAACAGGCGGCCAGCTAGACGCCTCCCGGCCGCCCCCCCCCCCGCCGTCGCGGGCGCCGATTACGGCCGCGGCGGGCGTGCCGCGGTGACGGATCGCAGTGCCGGGCCGGCGTCGATGCTCGGCTGGCCGGTCGCCTTCCAGTGGAGCGGCACCGCCGCGTCCACCACCGGGTGAACGGACAGCCGCCACGAGCGCGCGGCCCCTTCCACCGGCATCGCCACGGCCATCCGGTAGCCTGGGCCCGGCGCGGTCAGGCCGAACTCCCAGGCGCAGCCGCGGTCGCCGTGCCGCACCAGTCCCCCGGCGCCGTCGAAGTCGAACCAGACGGACGGCGCGGGCCGCCCCCACAGGCCGAGGCCGAGCCCTTTCACGTACGCCTCCCGGAGTACCCACAGCTCGGTGAACCGCGGGCCCCGCGCCTCGGCGGACAGCCGACCCAGGGCATCCACCTCCTCGCGCGCGAAGTACTCGACCGCGCCTGAGCGTCCCCCGGCATCGGACACCAGTGGCTCGACGTCGACGCCAACCGGCGCCCGCGGCGACACCGCACACGCCACCAGCCCTGGCGCGTGGGACAGGCTGACCTGCGGAGACGGTCCGTCCGTGTCGTGCCAGACCACCCCCGGCTTGCCATGCGTGTCGGGCTCGAGCCGCCACTGCTCGGGAGGCCGTCCGTGGAGCCACGCCAGGGCATGGCGCAGCAGCGCGTGCGCGGCGACGTAGTCGCGCCGGTCGCGCGCCTGGACGAACCGTCCGGCCTGCTCGCGCTCCGGCGCCGACAGCACGGCCATCAGGTCGTCGACCACATCGTCCCCGACGGCCTCCGTCGTCCAATGCCACACGTGCAGGTCGGTCACGCGATCGTCACCTCGTTCCGCGTCGCCGTGATCCACTTTTCGGGTGGATCTCGCTTGTAGAGGGTAGCAGCCTCAGGACCCAGGGCTGGACCCAGGCTGGCGGCGCCGTGCGGATCGGTCGATACCGACGTTGTCACACATGGCCGCGGCACCGACACGCCATTCGGCGACCCCATGGGCACGCCACGGGATCCCGGACGCGCAGGCTCGTTACTGATTCGACCGGACACGGCATGAACGGCGGCAACCTCATCACAACCCCCGGCGCAGGACGCGCCACGGCCACCGCCGGCCTCGATCGGCATGCGCCAGTCGTGTTCCTGTTCCCGGGCCAGAGCTCGGTGGACCCCGCCCTGCTCGTGCGCGCCCGGCAAGCCCACCCCGCCGCCGAAGAGGTCATCCATATTGCGCGCCGCGTCCTCGGGCCGGCGCGCACGTCGGTATACCTCGACCCGTCGGGGGCTCCGCTGCGCAGCAACCGGGACGTCCAGGTGACGGTGTTCCTGGCCACGCAGATGTACCTGGCCGGGCTCGCCGCCGAGGGGGTGAGGAGCGCCGCGTCGGCCGGCCTGAGCCTCGGCGAGTACAGCCACCTGGTGGACATCGGTGCCCTCGCCGTCGACGACGCCCTGTACCTGGTCGACGAGCGCGGCCGCTGCTACGACGAGGCGCCGGCCGGCATGATGGTCACGGTGCTCGCGGTCGACCACGACACGGTCGCCGCCGTCGTCGCGCGCGCCGGGGCGCTCGGGCCGATCGTCATCAGCAACTACAACGCACCGACGCAGCACGTGATCGCCGGCGCCCGCCCGGCTGTCGAATGGGCCGCCGCGGTGCTCGAGGACGAGCACGCGGCACACACGGCGGTCATCGAGGAGCGGGTGCCGATGCACTCGCCGCTGATGGCGCCCGTCGCCGCCGCCTTCGAGCCCGCGCTGCGCCGCGCGCCGTGGCGCACGCCAAGCCGCCCCTACTGGCCGAACGTCACGGGCACGCCCGTGGCGAAGGCGACGGCCGCCGACTTCGCGTCCCACCTGGCACGGCACGTCAGCGAGCCCGTCCGGTGGCAGGTATCGGTCGACGCGCTCGTCGCCGGACGGGCCGATGCCCTCTTCCTCGAGGTCGGCCCCGGCCGTGTCCTCCACAACATGCTGTCGCGCGCGTGGAAACGCCTGGCGGCGTCGCGGGTCGACGGCGCCGACGCGGCCGCCGATCCGGCAGGCCACTTCCGCTCCACCATCGAGGCCGTTCGTGCTCGCTCCTGAGGAACTGCAGGGCCTGATCCGGAAGATGCGACGGGCGCCGCTGCTGCCGGACGGCGCGGGCACCCGCGTGGCGCTCGGGCCCGAGGCGCTCGAGCGGCTGCTGCCCCACCGACCGCCGATGCGCCTCGTCGACACGGTCGACGCCGTGGACCTGGCGACGGGTGGCGTGCGGGGCACCCGCACCCTGCGGCCCGGCGACCTGGGCTTCGCGGGCCACTTCCCGGGAGACCCGATCTATCCGGGCGTGCTGGTCGTCGAGGCCATGGGCCAGCTCGGCATCACGCTGCTCCACTTCGTCGTGGAAGGGCGGACCGACGTGCCGACGGGCACCACGCCGAAGCGCGTGCGCGCCACGCACGTCCACCACGCCGCCTTCATCGCCCCGTTCCGGCCGGGCGACACCATGACGCTGCACGCCCAGGTGGCGCACCACGACTACACGCTGATCGCCCTCGGGCAGGCGTGGAACCGCGACACGCTCGCCGCGTTCGCCGTCTGCGAGGTCTTCGTCGATGAGTAAGCGGATCGTAGTGACCGGGATGAGCGTGAACACCGCCATCGGCGACACCCTCGACGGGTTCCGGGACTCCCTGATGGCGGGCCGGTCGGCCATCTCGAAGTGGCAGGCCTTCCCGACCGACCGCGTCTACAGCAAGGTGGGCGGCGACCTGTCCTGGTACGACGTGGACGCCAAGCTGGCGGCGCTGCAGCCGCGTGTGCCCGCGGAGGCGCACAAGCGCCTCCGCAAGCTCGTGGCCCGCGTGCCGTGGACGACGAAGCTGTCGATGCTGCTCGCCGTGGACGGCTGGCTCGACGCGGGCCTGTTCGACGCCGACTACGACCCGCACCGGCAGGCCGTGGTCGTCTCGGGGCACAACCTGAACGCCCTGTACCAGTTCAACAGCCGCGTGCAGTTCGAGGAGGAGCCCGATTTCATCGACGGCATGACCTCGCTCTATTCGCTCGACACCGACCACGCCGGCTGCGTCTCCGAGGTGCTCCAGGCCCGCGGCCCCATCTACACGATGGGCGCAGCCTGCGCCAGCGGCAACGTCTCGCTGCGGTCCGCCATCGACGAGATCCGCCACCACGGCGCCCAGGTGGCGATGGTCGTCGGCGCGGTGCTCGAATTCGCCCCGATCGACGTCCACGCGATGGCGATCATGGGCGCCATCACGTACCAGAGCTTCAACGAGGAGCCGGAGCGCGCCAGCCGTCCGTACGACACGCGGCGCGAGGGCTTCGTGCCCGCGCACGGCGGCGCCACCCTCGTGCTCGAAGAGTTCGAGGCCGCGAAGCGCCGCGGCGCGCGGTGAGGGCGTCGTGGCTGGCCGCGATGCTCGTGGCCGCAGGCCTCGCCGGCCTCGAACCGCACGGGCCGATCCGTGCCGCGCAACCGGCCGCCCCGGCGTCGACGACGGCCTCGATCCCGCCGCAGCAGCTCGTCGACCGCTACTGCGCGACGTGCCACAGCGAGCGCACCAGGGCGGGCGGGTTGTCGCTGGCCGGCCTGTCCGTCGCCGACGCGGCCGGGCGCGCCGAGACGTGGGAAAAGGTCGTCCGCAAGGTGCGCACCGGCATGATGCCCCCGGCTGGCGCCCCGCGTCCCGACGCCGCCGCGCTCGGCGCGTTCGCCTCGCACCTCGAGGGCGCGCTGGACCGGGCGGCCGCCACGGCACCGAACCCGGGCGCACCGGTGCTGCACCGGCTGAACCGCGCCGAGTACGCCAACGCCGTCCGCGACCTGCTCGACCTGCCGATCGACGCGTCGACGCTGCTGCCCGGCGACGACTCCACCGAGGGCTTCGACAACATCGCGTCGGTGCTCGGCGTGTCGCCGGCGCTGATGCAGGCGTACGTGTCCGCCGCCGCGAAGATCAGCCGGCTCGCCGTCGGCGACATGACCGCCAGCTCGGCGATCACCACCTACACGGCCCCG
>CAWULT010000015.1:0-59077 GCA_963923455.1 uncultured bacterium | reverse complement strand
CGACCTCGAGCTGAGCGTCGAGGAGAACCTGCTGATCTTCGCCAAGCTGTACAGCGTCCCGCGCGAGCGGCGGTCGCGGCTCATCGGGGAGCTCCTGGAGTCGGTCGAGCTGACCCAGTGGGCCGACAAGCCGGTCAAGAACCTGTCGGGCGGCATGCGGCGCCGGGTGGAGATCGCGCGCGGCCTGGTGCACGAGCCCCGCGTGTTCTTCCTGGACGAACCGACGACCGGGCTCGATCCGGTGTCGCGGACGCACGTCTGGGAGATGCTGCGCCGCATCAAGGCGCACCGGGACCTGACGGTGCTGCTGACGACGCACTACATGGACGAGGCCGACAAGCTGTGCGACCGCATCGCCATCGTCGACCACGGGACGCTCGTGGTGCTCGACACGCCGGCCAACCTGAAGGCGTCCATTCCGGGCAAGGCGGCCGACACCGCCACGCTCGACGACGTCTTCGTGCACTACACGGGCCACGACCTGCGCGACGCCCTGCAGACGCCGACGGCGGCCGACAGCCCCTTCGTGATGAGGCGCTGACCGATGCAACGCACCCTGGCGATCGTCGAGCGCGAGATGCGGCGCTTCCGCCGCAGCCCGATGCTCATCGTGATGTCGATGGTGTTCCCGCTGCTCCAGCTCGTGGTGCTCGGGTACGCCTTCGGCGGCAACGTCAAGCACCTCAAGCTGGCGGTGGTCGACCTGGACCACGGCGTGCCCGCCGTGCGGCTGCGCGAGTTCGCCAACGCCGTCTCGTCGGGCACGCGCACGCTCGACCTGTACGACTACGCGGACCAGGGCGAGGCCATGGCGGACCTCCGGAACGGCCTCGTCAACGGCGTGCTGACCGTGCCACCCGACTTCTCCCGCCGGACGCTGGCGAAGAACGCCCCGCGCGTGGCCCTCATCTCGGACAACACCGACACGTTCGTCTCGGCGACCCTGGCCGCCACCGTCAACGGCATCGTCGGCGCGATGAACACGCCCATCAAGGTCGAGCGCGTCGCGCCGGCGCCGATGCTGGACGTGGTGGAGGTCTACCCGTACGTCCCCTACATCCAGTACCTGCTGCCGGGGTCGATCACGATGTCGATCTTCATGATGGTGATGATCGGCGGCGGCATCATCTTCATCGACGACAAGGCGCGAGGCCTGCACGAGGGCTACCTCGTGACCCCGATCACGAAGCTGGAGCTCGTCGCCGGGTTCAACATCTCCGGCACGATCAAGGCCGTGCTGGCCGGCGCGGTGATCACCGTGCTCGGCTCGCTCATCGCCGGCGTGCCGAACCCGCTGGACCCGCTGCGGACGCTGCGGATGATGCTCGTCATCGGCGTCACCGCGTTCGCCCTGGTCAGCCTGATGTTCCTGCTGATGGTGCGGATGACGGATCCGCTGATGCCCCGCGCGATGTTCGGCCTGCTGAACACGGTGCTCTACTTCCCGAGCGGCGCGGTGTACCCGCAGCAGGGCTTTCCGGCGTGGATGCAGGTGATCGCGGCCGTCGACCCGTTCACCTACGCCGTGCACGCGTTCAAGAGCCTGCTGCTCAAGAACACCGGCTTCGACGCCATCGCGAGCGACCTGCTGTACCTGGTCGCCTTCTCGGCCATCGCGATGACCGCGGCGACCGTGCTGTTCAAGCGGACGCTGTGACGGATCGCCCGGGGCGTGCCCTGCCCGGTTCGCGACCTCCGACCGCCTAGGCGTGAACCCCCGGCGCCTCGTGCCCGGTCCGCTGTACGTACTCGACGTAGGAGCCCGGGTAGAGGTGCGGCTCCTTCTCCACCCCCGACTCGCCGCCGAGCTCGATCACCCGGTTGCTGAGCGCGCGCAGGAAGGCGCGGTCGTGCGAGACGAACAGCATCGTCCCGTCGAAGTCCTTGAGCGCCTCGATGAGCATCTCCTTGGTGAACAGGTCCAGGTGGTTCGTCGGCTCGTCGAGCACTAGGAAGTTCGGCGGGTGGAGGAGCATCCGCGCGATCACCAGGCGGGTCTTCTCGCCGCCCGACAGCGACCGGATCTTCTTATCGACGTCGTCGCCCGAGAACTGGAACGCGCCGGCAAGGCTCCGCAGCACGCCGATCGACTCCTGCGGAAAGTCCTTCTGCAGCTGCTCGGCGATCGTCAGGTCGAGGTCCAGCAGGTCGATGGCCTGCTGGGCGAAGTAGCCCATCTTCAGGCTCGCCCCGGGCGTGACGGTGCCGGAGTCCGGCGCCAGCACGCCGGCGATCATCCGCAGCAGCGTGGTCTTGCCGGCGCCGTTCTTCCCCATCACGCACCAGCGCTCGCCGCGGCGGATGGTCATGCTGAAGTCCTCGTGCACCACGCGTGACCCGTAGGCCTTCGAAATGCGCTCGACCACGGCCACCTGGTCGCCGGACCTCGGCGGCTGCCGGAAGTCGAACTTCACGACCGCCCGCTTCTTCGGCAGCTCGATCTTCTCGATCTTCTCCAGCGCCTTCACGCGGCTCTGGACCTGCGCGGCCTTGGCGGCGTGCGCGGCGAACCGCTCGATGAAGCGCTGCTCCTTGGCGAGCATCGCCTGCTGGCGGGCGTAGGCCGCCTCGCGATTGGCCTCGCGCACGGCGCGCTCGCGCTCGTAGAAGTCGTAGTTGCCCGAGTACGACGTGATCTCGCCACCGTCGATCTCGGCGATCTTCGTCACGATGCGGTTCATGAACTCGCGGTCGTGCGAGGTCATCAGCAGCGCGCCCGGCAGGGCCTTCAGGAAGCCCTCGAGCCAGATGATGGACTCGATGTCGAGGTGGTTCGTGGGCTCGTCCATCAGCAGGACGTCCGGCCGGCCGAGCAGCACGCGCGCCATCGCGACGCGCATCTTCCACCCGCCGGACAGGGCCCCGACGTCGCCGTCGATCCGCCCGTCGTCGAAACCGAGCCCGTGGAGCACCTCGCGCGCCTGGGCCTCGAGGCCGTAGCCGCCCAGGTGCTCGTACTCCTCCTGCACCTCGCCGAAGCGGGCCAGGATGCGGTCCATGTCATCGGCCTTCGCCGGGTCGGCCATCGCCTCCTGCAGCGCCTCGAGCTCGTGGTGCAGGTCGCCCAGCCGCCCGCTGCCGGCGATGGCCTCGTCGAGGACGGTGCGCCCGCCCATGCCCTCGATGTCCTGGCGGAAGTAGCCGATCGACAGCTTCTTCGGCACCGTGACGTCGCCGTCGTCGGGCGCCTCCTCGCCGACGATCATCCGGAAGAGCGTGGTCTTGCCGGCGCCGTTCGGGCCCACGAGCCCCACCTTCTCGCCGGGATTGAGCTGAAACGACGCGTCGACGAACAGCACCTGCCTGCCGTACTGCTTGCCGACCCTGGTGAAAGCGATCACAGATCCAGTTCCCCCCGGCCGACGCGCACGGCGCGGCCTCCCACCCGGACGCGCGTGATGGCCTCGGCGTCGCCGGTGATCTCGATGTGAATCTCGCTGGCCCGCCCCATCGCCACGCCCTGGTGGCTGAGGATCCGGCGCGCGGCCTCGCCGTGGACGAGGCCGTGCCGCACCAGGTAGCAGCCGAGCGGCCCGCTCGCGCCGCCGGTCGCCGGGTCCTCGGTGATGCCCAGCTCCGGCGCGAACATCCGGCTGTGCACGGTCGCCGGCTCCCCGTCGGGCAGACGCGCGAACAGGAAGATCGGCAGGCGCACGCCGACGGACGCGGCGAGCCGCCCGAACGCGGCCGCATCGCTGATCGCGCGGTCGACCGTGGCGCGATCGCGGAGCGCCACGAACAGGAAGGGCACGCCGCACGACACGGCCTGCACGGGCAACCCGGGCACGAGGTCGGCCTCGCGCAGGCCGAGCGCGCCGGCCACCCCCGCACGGTCGGCGACCGGCTCGTCAAAGATCGGCGCCTGCTGCGTCATCCAGGCAAAGCGCAGCCGCGGGCCGTCCCACTCGAGGTCCACCGGCGTCGGGCCGACGTTCAACCCGAACACGAACCGCGGGGCGCCGGCGGGGATGGTGCCGGCATCGGCCAGCGCGAACGTCGTGCCGATCGTGGGATGCCCGGCCATCGGCATCTCGGCGGCGGGTGTGAAGATCCGCATCCGCACGTCGGTGCCAGGCGTCTCGGACGGCAGCACGAACGTGCTCTCGGAGAAGTTCATCTCGCGCGCAAGCCGCTGCATCAGGCCCGCGTCGAGGCCCGAACCGTCGGGAAACACCGCGAGCTGGTTGCCGAGCAGCGGAACGGAGGTGAAGACGTCGTAGTGCAGGTAGGCCAACGCGGGCATGCCGGCCTCACCCGTCCCGGCGCGTCCGCGTGCGGCGTCCGACGGCCAGGCCCAGCAGGTACGCACCCTCCTGCTGCATCCACACGTGCCGCGCATGGTTGTCGGCCAGCTCGACGATCAGGGTGCGCAGGTTCTCGGGCAGCCCGGCGGCAATCTGCTCCACCAGGTACTCCTGGCGCGCGATGTCGACCGGCGAGAACAGCTCGTCCTCGTGGATGGCCTCGAGCAGGTTCTCGTACTCGCTCTCGCACTGCTCCTCGGCATCGGAGAAGGACGGCACCAGGCGGACGGCGCCGCCGCGGTCGATCCTGTCCGCGCACAGGTCGGCGAGTTCCATCAGTTCGTCGGGTGTGGCCATGTGCTCCATGGTACCCCGCGGCGGCGCCCTCCGCCGCGGGGGGCGGCTGCCGGCGGCCGAACGGCGCGACGACGCGGGGCGGGGCCGGGGCCGTCAGCCGCGCTTGGCGCGCAGCAAAGCGCCCGCGCGCTCGGCTGCCTCACGGGCCAGGAAGCCCATCTTCGGATGCGAGGGCTCCAGGTCCGGCTCGATGCCGTGCTGCCGCAGTTCCTCGGACGTCGTGGGCCCGATCGAGGCCACGACCGCGCGGGCGAGCGCCGCGTCCACCTGCGGCAGCAGCGCCATCTGGCCGGCCACCTGGCGCAGGTGCACGACCTGCGTCGCGGTGGTGAAGAACACGACGTCGACGCCGCCGTCGGCGAGGGCGCGGATGCCCTCCTGGAGCGGCGCGAGGTCCTCCGGCAGCGCCCAGCGATAAACGGGCACCCTTGTGACCAGGGCGCCGCGCGCCGAGAGCCCGGCGAGCAGGTCCGGGTTGGACGCGCCGTATTCCTGCACGGCGACGCGACAGCCCTCCAGCGGCAGCTCCGGCCTCTTCGCGTCGAGCGCGGCCAGCAGTTCGCGCCACGTGTTGGGCTCGGGGGCGACGACCCACGCGGGGATCTGCAGCTCACGGAGCACACCGAGGGGTTTCGGCCCACGGACGGCGATACGGGTCCGCCCGAGTGCTGCCAGGAACCGCTCGCGTCCCCCTTGGGCCCTCTCGACGATCTCGACCAGTGCGCGCGTGCCGACGCCGGTGAGCAGGACGACCAGATCGAACCCGTCCTGCTCCAGCGCCTCGGCGAAGGCGAGCGCGTCCGGGTTCGACGCGATCGGCACCTCCCGCATCGACGGCGCGACGATCGGGTGCCCGCCGTACGTGGTGACGAGGGACGCCAGTTCGCGCGCGCGACGGCTTTCCAGCACGAGCACGTGCAGGCCGTCGAAGGAGGGACTGGTCATGAAGGGGATTATGGCGGACACACGGCCGGACACGGGAACGGGCGGCCCGGCGCAGGGAGGAACGCCGGACCGCCCGTATGGCCACCCGACCGGCGGCTACGCGCCGCCGCGGGTTGCGCCTTCGGCGTGGAGGTAGGCCTCCTCGCCGTGCATCGAGATGTCGAGCCCCTCGCCCTCCTCGCCGTCGGACGCGCGGAGCGGCATCACCAGACCCACCACCTTGAGGAGGATGAACGTGACCACGCCGCTGTAGACGATGGCCGACAGGACCGCGGCGGCCTGCACGCCCACCTGGCCCGGGTTGCCATAGAGCGCGCCGTCGAACACGCCGTTGAGCGCCTTCTCGGCGAAGACGCCGGTCAGCAGCGCGCCGACCGTGCCACCGAGGCCGTGGGCGGCCACGACGTCGAGAGAGTCGTCGAGGCTCGTCCGGGCGCGGATGATCAGGCCGAAGTAGCTCGGGAAGGCCGCGATCCCGCCGAGCAGGATGGCATTCATCGGACTGATGAAGCCGGCCGCCGGCGTGATGGCCACCAGGCCGACGACGATCGCCGTGGCGGCGCCGACCGCCGTCGACTTGCCCAGCCGGACGAAGTCGAGCAGCGTCCACACCACGAGCGTCGCGGCGGGCGCGAGCATCGTCGTCACGAACGCCAGGCCGGCGATGGGGCTGGCCGCGAGCGCGCTGCCGGCGTTGAAGCCGAACCAGCCGAACCACAGCAGTCCGGCCCCGAGCAGGACGAAGGGCACGTTGTGTGGCAGCAGCGACGACGACGGGTAGTCCTTGCGCTTGCCGACGACGATGGCCGCCACGAGCGCCGCCACCGCCGCGTTGATGTGCACGACGGTCCCGCCGGCGAAGTCCCACGCACCCATGTCGGCCAGCCAGCCGCCGCCCCACACCCAGTGCGCCAGCGGGGCGTAGACGAAGATGCCCCACAGCGAGATGAACGCGACGTAGGCCGGAAACCGCATGCGCTCGACGATGGCGCCCGAGATCAACGCCGCCGTGATGATGAAGAAGGTGCCCTGGTAGGCCATGTAGAGCACGTGAGGAATCGTGATGGGCAGCACCGCTCCCGTGGCCTCGAGGCCGACGCCGCGCAGGAACACGAACGAGAAGTCGCCCAGCCAGTTGCTGCCCGGGCTGAGCGCCAGCGAGTACCCCACGACCGCCCACAGCACGCCCAGGAACCCGAGCGAGATGAAGCTCATCATCATGGTGTTCAGGGCGTTCTTGGACCGCACGAGCCCGCCATAGAAGAACGCGAGCGCTGGTGTCATCAAGAGCACCAAGGCAGTCGAGATCAACATCCACGCCGTATCAGCCTGATTCATTCCTCACCTCTCCGCCGTGCAGTGCGGCACGTCCACGTCATCTGGGGTGCGGTTGTGCAAGCGAGGTGCCACGGATGGGCTCGAAAACGTGCCGGATCGGGCCTGTTTCGGGCCGATCGCAGGTTCAGGCCGAGACGTTCTTGTAGATCACCTCAGGCGTGAACGACATCGATGTAGGAATGAAGAGATGCTGCGCCACCGGGGCGTCCCGAAGCCCCAGGGGCCCCTGGCGTCCGCGGGGTCGGCCGGGCCCCCGCGGCGCGAGCCGTCGACATTTGTGTAGGTGCCGAACGAGCGTGGGGCAAATTTGTCTGAATGGACGAATCAGGAGGGGGGTGCGGCGCCCGAGGCGGCCCCGAGGGCCGGGGCAGGCGCCGGCCCGGTGCCCGTGAACTCGTCGTCCGCCCACGGGGCGCGGCAGGCCTGCCCGCGCTCGTAGAGCCGCAGGTTCGCGGCCATCCGCCGGACGTCGGACGAGAGTCCCGCCTTGCGGGCGGCTTCCATGACGTCCCGCTGGACCGCCGCGGCCTGGGCGTGGTCGCCAACCTCGGCGAGCGCCATCGCGAGGGTCTCGCCCAGGCGCGTCGTCCGGTCCCCCTGCATCAACTGCTGGACGAGGCTCAGGGCCCGGGCCCCGTCGCGGACCGCGGCGTCGGGCGCTGCGGCCAGCAGGCGGGCCAGCGCGTGCACGAACTCCGGATGGTCGGGATGCAGGCTCGAGGCCTCGGCCATCCAGTCACGCGCCTCACGGTACCGGCGCAGGCGGACGAGCGCCATCCCGTAACCCAGCCGTGCGTCGGTGTTCCGCGGATTGATTTCGAGAATCGCCTTGTAGCGCGGCAGCGTCGCCGCGGACCGGCCCGTCTGGCGGTCGAGGTCGGCGAGGGCGGACAGCGCCTCGACGTAGTTCGGGTTGTAGCGCACCGACGCCTCGAGGTGCTGGATCGCCTCCCGCGTACGGCCGCTCGAGATCATCAGGACGCCAAGGCTGTAGTGGGCCTTGGCGGCCGTCTCATCCAGCCCGGACTGCGGCGCCAGCGTGACCGTCTCCTCGAAGCGCGCGATCGCGCCCGGCGCGTCGCCGAGCAGGAAGAGCGCGGTGCCCAGCTTGTGCCGCAGCGAGCGCCCGAGCATCGTGGTGCCGGGCGTCAACTCCACACCCTGACGAAAGAAGTCGGCGGCGGCCTTGAAGTCGCGCTGCTCGAGCGCGCGCACCCCCCGGATCTCGTACGACAGGCCGCTCTGGAGGGCCAGGTCCAGTTCCTGGCGCAGCGGATCGGGCACCAGGATCTCGGTGTTCTTCCACTCCTTGAGGTGCGCCTCGGCGCGCGCGGTGTCACCCAGCCCGCGGTAGGCCATGGCGAGCGGCGAGTGCAGCACGCGGGCACCAGGATCCAGCGTGAGCGCCTGCTCGAGCAGCGTCGCCGCGCGCGGATAGTCCTGGCGGGCCAGCGCCGACTGCCCCAGGCCGGTCAGCACGGCGACGGTCCGCGGCGACGCGGCCTGCGCGCGCGCAAACAGCGGCTCGGCCTTGTCCACCTGGCCCTGATCCAGGTACATGCGCCCCAGCCAGACCAGCGCCGGCACGTCGTCCGGCCGCAGCTCGAGCACGCGCGTCAGGTCGGCCACCACCTTGTCCGGCTGCCCCACGCTGCGATGCAGCAGCGAGAGGAAGTAGGGCCACCGCGGCTCCTGCGGTGCCAGCGCCTGCGCGCTCAGGTAGGCGGGCTCGGCGGCCTCGTAGAACTCGCCCGCGTGCAGCAGGACGGCCAGCCCGCCGTAGGCGGCCGCAACGTCGGCGGCCGGGGCACCGGGCCGCTTCCGCAGCGACTCGAGCGCCTCGTACTTCTCGCGCACCTGAGCCGCAACCGACGCCTCGACGCGCGAGAGATCGGGCAGCGAGACCTCACGCGTCTCGGCGGACGGTGCAGCCGGCGACGACGCGGCGCCCCCTCCCCGGCAGGCCGTGACGCCCGATCCGAGAGCCCCCAGCAGGGCCACGAGCGCGCCAGCGCGCCCGATTCCCCTGGTCACGGCCGTCGGCCCTGCCCTTCGGTGAGCGTGGTCCAGCGGTCCAGCCCGGCCGGCGGAAACTCCTCGGTCTGGCCGTCCGGCCACTGCACGCGCACGCTCGCCGGCGCGGTGCCGGCGGGGCCCAGGCCCACGAGCACGCGCGGATCGTTGGCCGATGCGTAGCTGCCGTCGGCGCGCACCCGGCGCCACAGCGTGGAGCCGTCCGCGCGCACGAGCCCGACCCTGGCGCCGAGCGCATCGCGCCGGCCCGAGACGAGGCGCAGCCCGACCCAGTGGTTCCGGTTGCCGATCTCGTTCATGAGCAGGCGGGTCGGACCGGCCGCGGTGCCCACCACGACGTCGACGTCGCCATCGTTGTCGAGGTCGCCGAAGCCCGCGCCGCGGCTGACGTCCATCAGCTTGAGCGCCGCACCGGCCCTGGCCGACACGTCCTCGAACCGGCCGGTGCCGAGGTTGCGATAGAGCTGATTGGACATCTTCAACGGGAACGGGTCGTTGGCACGGGCCTGCGCCTCGATGATCGACACGCTGCCGTTCAACGTCAGCAGGTCGAGCCAGCCGTCGTTGTCGTAGTCGAACCACGCGGTACCGAACCCGGTCTTGGCCAGGCTGGGCGGCCCGAGTCCCGACGCGGCCTTCCGGTCCTCGAACATCCCGCCGCCGGTGTTGACGTACAGGATGTTCATCTGCGCGAGCCAGTTCGTGATGAACAGGTCCTCGTCGCCGTCGTTGTCGAAGTCGCCGGCGTCGATGCCCATGCTGGCCTCGGCGTTGCCGGCGCCGTTGACCGCCACACCCGACAGCAGTGCGCGATCCGTGAACGTGCCGTTCTTCTGGTTGATCCAGAGCTGGTTGGCCGTGCCGTCGTTGCCGACGTAGATGTCCGGCCAGCCGTCCCCGTCGAAGTCGGCCGTCGACACGCCCAGCGCCGGGCCGTCGGCGCCGCCGACGAGCGCCGTGCGCGTCACGTCGGCGAACGTGCCGTCGCCTCGGTTGCGGTACAGGCGATCGGCCTGCGGGCGATAGCTGTTCGGCGGGCAGTAGTCGTGCACGCCGGTCACCGCAAGGCAGTCGATGTCGGCCTCGATGCTGTACAGCAGGTAGTTGCCGACGAACAGGTCCAGGAATCCGTCCCGGTCGTAGTCCACGAACGCGGCCGGCACGCCCCATCCGCCGGGATTGCCCGTGCCCGTCCGGGCGGTGACGTCGGTGAACGTGCCGTTGCCGTTGTTGTGCAGCATCACGCTGCCCTTGAGGCCCGTGCGGTAGACGTCGACGTAGCCGTCGTTGTCGTAGTCCCCCGTGGCGGCACCCATGCCGTACGAGCGGACGTCGATGCCGGACTGCTCGGTCACGTCCGTGAAGTGCAGCGTCCGCGTGCCGTCGGCGGCCACCACGAGGTCGTTGCGGAACAGCCGGTCGTTCAGCGTGAAGGCGGGCGGAAACGTCGCGTCCTTCAACGTCTTGGGCCCGAGCATCTGCCCCTGCACCAGGTAGACGTCGAGGTCACCGTCGTTGTCGTAATCGAAGACCGCGACGCCGGGCGCCATGATCTCGGGGTAGTAGCGCTCCCCCGACATGCCGTTGAAGTGGGTGAACCGGAGCCCGGTTTCGGCGGCGCGCTCGGCGAACAAGTCCGGCTCGCGGGCCGGCGGGGACGCGGCGGGCGTGCTGCCGGGCGAACCGCCTCCGCAGGCGATGGGCAGCAGGGCTCCGAGCGCGAGGCAGAGGGCACGGACACGATTCCTGGACGCTGAAGGGGTACCTGACACGGTCACAGAGGATCTTACGGTAGGCGGGCCCAAAACGGCAGGACCCGGCCCGCGAGGGCGCGGGCCGGGTCCTGAACTGGTCGGCGGGGTGCCAACCCCGCGCGGCGGCGGTCTAGAAGTCCACCGTCGCGTTGAAGCGGACGAACCGCGGCATCAGGATGGTCTGCGGCCGCAGCCAGGTACCGCCGTCGGCGCCCCAGTTCTGGTTGAAGGTCAGCCCCGGGTTGGCGTTGAAGAGGTTGTAGAGGTCGATGCCGATGAGCGTCCGGGTGCGGCCGAAACGCAGCACCTTGGCCAGCCGCAGGTCCACCTGGTTGACGTCGTCGCCGTACCGCTGGCCGGGCAGCAGCAGGTTGACGGTCGTGTTCGGTGCGTTCAGCGACAGCGGACGGCCGAGCGTCTGCGATGCGATGGCGTTCGGCACCGGGTAGTTGGCCGCCACCGACTGGCCGTTGGTGGCCGCGTCGTTGCCGCCGATGCCGAGCGTGCCGGGCTTGAACTGGAAGCTGGCGCTCACGGCCACGTCGATCTTCGGCACCGTGTAGGCCGCGAGGCCGCGCCACTGCGTCAGCCACGGCTCCTCCACCCGGCACGACTCGGGCTGCTGCCAGGCGCCCCCGACGAGCAGCAGTTCGGGGAGCTTCGCCACCACCCCGCAGTTGTCCCGGACCCCGCGGCCGGTGCTCGTGCCGCCCTGGAAGACCAGCCCGTTGCGCATCCGCGCGTTGATGTTCACGTCGACGCCGTGCCAGTACTGGATCGTCTTCCCGTAGTCGTTGGCAAAGGTGACGTAGCTGTTGTTGGTCGCGGCGATCGTCGGATCGGGGTTGAACGCGCGGATCGTCTGCCCCGACACCTCGAGCGGAATGCCCGCGCTCGTCGGCGCCGTGAAGGTGAAGAGGTCGTAGTCCGACGCCACGGTGGCGCGGTTGTCGGTCACGGTGAAGCCGTTGAACCAGCGGCGGTTGTACCCGACCTCGGCCGACACCCGCGGCAGGATCTGCTGCTGCACCGACGCGCCGAACTGCCAGTCGGACGGCCGGACGCCCCAGCCCTTCAGGATGTCGGGGTTGATCGCTGCGGGCGGCAGCGGCGTACCGAAGGTCAGGTTGCTCCACTGGCCGCAGAAGTCGCCGCCGGACGCCCGCAGGTCCTGCGCCACCGGGTTCATCAGGTCGCAGTCCGGCACGTAGTTGCTGTTGGCGTCGGTCCACGACCGGTTGGTCGTGCGCGCGAAGCGCGTGGCCTGCGCGGGGTTCATCAGGGTGTACCGGTCCTGGTTGTTGGCGCTCTGCAGGTACTTGCCGAGGTTGACCTTGACCGACGTCTTGCCGTTGCCGAACGCGTCCCACGCGGCGCCCATGCGCGGCGTGACGTCGTTGAACCCGGGCACGCCTTCCGTGCGCGGGAACGTGATGCCGCCGGTCGGATGGAAGCGGTCGGCCTTGTCGATGCCCTGTCCCTCCGGCGACCAGCTCCAGGCGCGGTCGAAGCGAACGGCACCCTGCAGCGTCAGCCGGCTGATCGTCCACTGATCCTGCGCATAGAACGACGTGGACGCGCTGCGGTCCATGATCAGGAAGTCGCCGTAGTTCATCGTGAACTGGTTCGGCACGCCGTTCTGGAACCGGTAGTTCAACCGGTTCTGGTTGTAGTGGTTGAAATTGTCGGTCCGGTTGAAGATGCCCTGGTACCCGAACTTCATGCTGTGCGCGCCGGTGACATAGGAGGCCGATGCCCGCCACGTCGTCGGGTTCTGCATGTTGTTGAAGTTCCAGTCGAGCGCGCGGTACGTCAGGTTGGCGGGCATCCCGTTGATCGCGTTCTGCTCCTGCACCTGAATCAGGTTGGTGATGGCGCCCGGCTGCTCCATCCAGCCCCACTTGCTCATGTAGCTGGAGATGCCGGCCTCGAACAGCAGCCGGTTCGTCACCGGCGACGACCACGTGGCCTGCGTGACGCTCTGGTAGGTATCCCCGTACCCGAAGGCGCCGCCCGACGTGCCCTGGGCGCCGCTGGCGGCCTCGGGAGCGACGTTGGTGGTGGTACCGCTGGCCACCCAGTCCTTGCCGCGCGAGCGGCACCCGCCGCCGTCCTGCGTCAGCGTCGAGCCGTTGCACTGCTTCTGGTAGTCGTAGAAGAAGCTGACCTTGTTGCGGGCGGTCAACTGCGACGTCAGACGGATGTTCATCGGCGTGGCCGAGACGGCGCTGCGTGCCGGAATGCTGCGGTCGGGCTCGTACGTCCAGCTGTTGGGATTCCCGGCGTTCTTGTTGGCGTACATCCCAAGGATCGCGTCGTGCGAGCCGAAGTCGCGGTAGTTGGCGAAGAACCACAGCTTGTCGCGCTTGATCGGCCCGCCGAGCGAGCCGCTGACGTCCCAGTTCTGATAGAGCGCCGGCGGGTCGGTCAGGCCGAAGCCGCGCAGCCGGCTGTCGATGTTGCTGCCCTGCGACCACTGGCCGGCCTGGCTCACGAACGCCGAGCCGGCGAACGTGTTGCCGCCGGTCTTCGGGATGAAGTTGACGGTCGCCCCTCCCACCTCGGTCTCGCCGAGACCGCCAGAGAGGCTCAACTGCATCTCCTGCGAGTCGGACGTGTTGACCACATAGCCCGATACGCCGCCGCCGTTGAACGCCGAGCCCACGCTGAGGCCGTCCACCGACACGCGGCCCTCGTTGCCGCGGCCACCGTGGCTGTAGAAGATGCGCATCGCCGGCATCAGGTCGATCTGGTTGCTGCCGCCCGTGATCGACGGCACCAGGAACACGAGCGCGTTGTAGCCGCGGGTGGCGGGCAGTGCCTTGATCGTCTCGTCATCGACGACCGTCTGCCGGCGCGTGCTCTGCACGTCGACGATGGGCGCCTCGCCCGAGACCGTGATCGTCTCCTGCACGCCGCCGACGCGCATGTCTCCGTTCAACGTCAGCACGCCGGCGCCGCTGAGCTCGACGCCCTCGCGCCTGACGGTCGTGAAGCCGGGCAGCGTCATCGTGACCGAGTAGGTGCCCGGGGGCAGCTCGGTGATGCGGTACTGCCCCGTGCCGTCCGTGATGGCACTGCGGACCTTCTCGATGAGCACAGGACTGGCGGCCTCGACCGTGACACCGGGCAACACGGCGCCAGAAGCATCGCGGATGACCCCGGCAACGGTGCCCTGCGCCTCCGCGCGGGAGGGCAGCAACGCGACGATCCCGACCAGGACGAGGCCGAGCGCCCACTTCCAACGCCGGTCTGAGGTGAGCTGAGCCAATGGGGAACCGAACACGCGCATGATCTGCCTCCGGTCTTGCGGGTGACCTGCCCCGTCAATCCGATCGAGCCCGGGATCGACGAGGGTGAACGACGAATGAGTGCAAGCGCGGCCTAGTACGAAGGCACTGGAAAGTGCCGGGATTTATACCCCTCAGCACAAGCCGAGTCAAAGGTGGGACCGGGCGTGGGTAACCGCGCGCCCGGGGCCTCCTGGGTTAGGGCTGTTCGGACGGTCTGGGCTGGCCATGTGACGGCAGTATGGCTCCAAGTCAACACCTGGTTTGAAACGGCTACTCCGTCCTACACCTTGATGGCCCCGGTGCGAGGGCCTACAATCCGGGCGCATCGTGGCGCCTCAGGCCTTCCGGCCACCCCCTTCCATGCAGGCCTTCCGCAGACGGCCACCGAGTCCGGCCGCCTGCCGCCTGTCGTGCCTTGCCGCGTGCCGCACCCTGGTCCTTCTTGCGTCGGCCTGGCTCGTCGCGACACCCGAACCGGCCACGGCCCAGACCCTCGACCCGAAGGCGGGCGTCATCGAGGCACTGGGCGGCCTCGGCGTCGCGCTCGACGGCGCCTTCGGGGACGAGGGACCGACGGTCGCCAGCAGCCTCGACGCGCTGGCCCAGGGCATCCGCCAGTGGGAGGCGCTGATTCAGGGATACGAGGGGGCCATCGCGGCCGAACGTTCAGGCGCCGATGCGGCAACCGCGGCCCGGATGCAGACGGCGATCGGCGGGGTGTATCTGGACCGGGGCCGGCAGGCCGATGCCCTGCGGGCGTTCGACGCCGCGCTTCGCATGGACCCGGCACGCCTCGACGCGATGGCGCTGGCCGCCACCGTGCACGCGGCGACGCCCGCGGGTCGGTCCACGGCCGCGGCACTGCTCGCCCGGGCGCTCGCAGCCGACCCGACGAGCGCCGCACGCGCGTACCAGCTCGCGCGCCTGCGCCTGACGCTCGGCGACCGGGCGGGCGCGAGCGGCCCGCTCTCGCAGCTGCTGGATGCCGTCGCAGCCTCACCCCGCCCGGAGGCACCCGATCCCTCGCCGTTCCTTCAGCTGGGTCTGGTGGCCGAGCGGCCCGGCATCGAGCCGTTCTTTCCGCCCGTGCTGTACGCCGCGGGCTTCGACCTGCTGCGCCAGGGCCGGCTGGACGAGGCCGTGGCGAGCTTCCGGAAGGCGGCCGCGCAGGACCCGCTCACCAAGGCAGGGCTCGAGGCCGGGGCCCTGCGGCGGGCGGCGGACGCGTTCCGCAGCGGCCTCGACGACGACGCCGTCCGGGCGCTGCAGACGGCCATCGAGCTCGCGCCCGATCGGTCCGAGCCCCATCGGGTGCTGGGCCTCGTTCTGCTCACCAAGGGCCAGGCCGGCGCGGCCGTCGACGCGCTGCGGACCGCGGTCCGGCTGGACGCCGCCGACGAGCGGGCCCGGCTCGCACTGGCCGACGCCCTCGTGGCCGCCGGCCAGCTGGAGGAGGCCGCGCGCTCCCTGCGTGAAACACTGGCACGGCTGCCCGGCTCGGGCCGGGCGCAGTACCGGCTGGGGCTGGTCCATCAGCGGCAGGTGGATTACCCGAAGGCCATTGCGGCGTTCGACGCCGCGGTCCGGTTCTCGCCGCTCCTCGGGTTCAACAGCCTGTATCAGACGATTGGCGCGCTGCGGCGGCAGCAGCAGGACTACGCCGGGGCGATTGACGCCTTCGAGCACCGTATCGCGCTGGTGCCGAACGACGCCGCTGCCCACCACGAGCTCGCCGACATGTACTACCGCCAGAGCCGGCACGACGACGCCCTCGCGGAGTACGCCGTGGCGCTGTTGCTCGACCCGGCCCGGGTGACCGCGCGCGTCGGGATCGCGCAGATCCAACTGCGGGAAGGCCGGTTCGCGGAGGCGGCGGCCGCGGCGCGCGCCGCCGTGGCTGCCGACGCCAGGCAGAAGGAGGCCCGCTACGTGCTGGGCACCGCGCTGCTGCGGATGGGCCAGGCCGACGCCGGCCGCGCGGAACTCGCCGTGTTCCAGCAACTGCAGGACGAGGCCGCCGACGCGCGTACGCACGAGTTCGCCGTCGCGGCATGGCGGCGCGAGGCCGACGTGCACTTGGCCAACGGCGAGCACGCACAGGCGGTCGCGCTGCTGCGCCGGGTGGTCGAGAGCGAGCCGCGCGCGCCGACCGGGCACTTCGCGCTCGGCGTCGCGCTGCTCGGCGCGGGCAGCGCCGCCGAGGCGATCACGCACCTCGAGGTGGCCGCCTCGACGGGCGGGCCGATCGACGCGCACCGGTACCTCGCCGATGCCCTCGAAGGCGCCGGCCGCGTCGACGAAGCGCGGGCGCACCGGACCGAGTACGCCAGGCTGCGCCGCGAGGCCCTGCGCGCGGGGGCCCTGCCGTGACGCGCTCGCGGACGCCCGGACTGCGGACTGCGCTGGCCGCCCTGACCTGTGTGCTCGCGACGGCGGCGCTGCCGGCCGGCCAGCGCACGGCGGGCCCGGCCGCGCGGGGCGCCGCCCCTCGCGGCGGCCCGGCGGCCGCCGGGCGCGGCGCCGCGGCCCCGACGATCGATGCCGGGGTACGCTTCACGCCCGTCGCGGCCACGGCCGGCATCGAGTTCCACCACGTCAACGGCGCGAGCGCCGCCCGGCACCTGCTGGAGATCATGAGTGGCGGCGGCCTGTTCCTCGACTACGACGCGGACGGCGCCGTCGACGCGCTGCTCGTCGACGGCGGATCGCCGACCGATCCCGCCGTGGACCGGCGCGCCCGTCATCGGCTCTTCCGGAACCGGGGCAATGGCACGTTCGCCGACGTCACCGCGACCGCCGGCCTCGGGCACCGCGAATACGGCATGGGCGCGTGCGCGGCCGACTACGACAACGACGGGTTTCCAGACCTCTACGTCACCAACGTGGGCCCGAACATCCTGTTCCACAACGACGGCGGCAAGGGCTTCACCGACGTCACGCGGACGGCAGGTGTGGCCGCGGGTTCGGCCTTCAGCACGAGCTGCGCGTTCGCCGACGTCGACCGTGACGGCTTCGTCGACCTGTTCGTCGTCAACTACGTCGACGCGCGCGTGGAGAATCCCGTGTTCTGCGGCCAGGCGGCGCAGCAGTTGCGGATGTACTGCCACCCGCTCAACTTCATGCCCCTGCGCAGCGTGCTGTTCCGCAACAACGGCAATGGCACCTTCACGGACGTCAGCCGCGAGTGGGGCGTCTACGACCACCGGGGCAACGGCCTCGGTGTCGTGGCCGGCGACTACGACGACGACGGCTGGGTGGACCTGTTCGTCGCCAACGACACGACGCCGAACTTCCTCTACCACAACGAGCGGGGGCGCCGGTTCACGGAGGCCGCGCTGCTCGCCGGCGTCTCGGTGGCGAGCGACGGCAACCCGCGGGCCGGCATGGGCACCGACTTCGGCGACTACGACGGTGACGGGCGGCTGGACCTGTTCGTGACCAACCACGAGTACGAGGGCCACACGCTGTTCCACAACCTAGGCGGGGGCCTCTTCGAGGACGTGACGTTCAAGACCGGCGTCGGGCCGGCGACGCTCCCCTACGTCGGCTTCGGCGCCGTGTTCTTCGACTACGACAACGATGCGGATCTGGACCTGGCGGTCGTCAACGGCCACGTGATGAACAGCCCCGGCCACGTCCGCCCCGGCGCCACCGAGAACCAGAGGCGCCTGCTGCTGCGCAACGACGGGGGCCGTTACCGCGACGTCAGCCGCGGCGCGGGGCCCGGCTTCGTCCCGGAGAAGGTGGGCCGTGCCCTCGCCGCCGGCGACGTCGACAACGACGGCGACCTCGATCTGCTGATCGTCAACAACGGCGGTGACGCCGACCTGCTTCGCAACGACGCGCCTGCAACCCGCGCCAGCGTCCTGCTCCGGCTGGTGGGGACGAAGAGCAACCGGTCGGCCATCGGCGCGCGCGTGCGGGTGACGGCCGCCGGCCGCACGCAGATCCGGGAAGTGCGGGCCGGCTCGAGCTACCTGAGCCAGCACGACCTCCGCGTGCACGTGGGCCTCGGCGCGGCCACGCGCATCGATCGCCTCGAGATCCGGTGGCCGTCGGGCGGCACGGAGACGCTCGCCGGCCTCGCGGCCAATCGCGTCCTCACCGTCACCGAAGGCATGGGCGTCACCGCGCAGACGCCGTTCGTGCGCCGGTAGACGGACGTACACCGGCGGCGCCGCGCCCCGGCATCGGCACCGCGGAAATGCGAACGCCCCGCCCCGGCAGCACCGGAGGCGAGGCGTTCGCGGCGTGACGGGGCGGGCGCCGGGCCTAGAAATCCACGGTCACGTTGAAGCGGACGAAGCGGGGGCTGAGCACGGTCGTCTCGCGCAGCCACGTCGCGCCGTTGGTCAGCGGGTCGAAGGCCTGCTGGTACGCGGTTCCGGTGTTGGCGTTGAACAGGTTGTAGAGGTCCACCGCGACGTTGGTCCGCGTGCGGCCGAAGCGGAGGATCTTGCCGAAGCGCATGTCGACGGCGTTGACCCGCTCGCCGTACTTCTGTCCGGGCAGCATCAGGTCCACCGTCTGGTTGGCCACGCCCGGCGCGAACGTCCGGCCGGTCAACTGCGTGAACAGGGCCGGGGAGATCACGTAGTTGGCCGCCAGCGACGCGCCGTTGGTGGCGACGAAGGTGTTCGTCGTGGCCGGCTGCACGTTCGCCTGCGAGCGCGCCGACGCGCTGATCAGCACGTCGATCTTCGGGATCGTGTACGACGCCAGGCCGCGGAACGTCGTCAGCCACGGCTCGGTCACCCCGCACGAGCCCTGCTGCCAGTTCGTGAAGCCGGAGCCGCCGGTCACGTACAGCTCCGGCAGGTCCTCGAGGATGGCGCAGAAGTCACGGACGCCGCGGCCCGTGCTCGTGCCGCCCTGCAGCGTCAGGCCGGTGCGCGTCCGCGCGTTGACGGTGACGTCGACACCGTGCCAGTAGGCCGACACGTCGCCGTAGTCGCTGGCGAAGGTGTAGTAGTTGTCGGTCGCGCCGAGCGCCGAGCGCGTGTTGCGGGTCAGGAACGTCACCGGGTAGCCGCCGCCGTTCGGCAGGTTCGTGTTCGACGGGGCGGTGATGGTCACGCGGTCGAAGTCGGCCGGCGAGATCGCGCGATTGTCGGTGAAGAAGAAGTTGTACCACGAGCGCTTGCTGTAGCTCACCTCGGCCGACACGCGCGGCGCGATCTGCTGCTGCACCGAGACGCCCCACTGCATGTCGAACGGCCGCACGCCCCAGCCCTTGAGCACGTCGGGGTTGACGACCGTCGTGATGAGCGGGTTGCCAAAGTTGCCGTTGGTCCACGCCCCGCACTCCCCGTTGGCGACGGGGTTGCGCAGGTCGCAGTCGGGCGAGAAGTTCCGGTTGGCGTCTGTCCACTGCCGGTTGGTGGTCTGCTGCAGCGTGCCCGCGTTGTTGGCAATGATGAACTGCGCGTCGTTGTTGGCCGCTTGCAGGTACTGGCCGACGTTGGCCTTGACCGACGTCTTGCCGGTGCCGAACACGTCCCACGCGACGCCGGCACGCGGGTTGATGTCGTGATAGCCCTTCACGCCGGTGATCTCGGGAAACAGGTACTTGGGGGTGAACTGGTTGTCCGCCAGGATGCCGTTCTCGCCACCCGGGTGCCAGCTCCACGCGTGCTCGTACCGCAGGCCGCCCTGCAGCGTCACGCGGCCCTTCGTCCACTGGTCCTGCACGTAGAAGGCGTCGAAGCGCGTCCGGTTGCTGATGGCGTGCGGCGCCGCGCGCAGCGTCAGTGAGATCGGCGTCCCGTTGTTGAACGTGTAACTGATCTGGCTGTCTGCGTTCTGGAACTGCTTCTGCACCTGGTACGCCGCCTGATAGCCCACCTTCATGTTGTGCGAGCCAGTCACGTAGGAGGCCGACGCGCGCCAGACATTGTGCTGCTGATCGTTGGACGGCGCCGACACCCAGCCGCGGTAGGTGTAGTTCGGCTGCGGCACGCCGGCCAGCGTGCTCTGCTCCGTCACGGGAACCAGGCCCCGCGGCGAGCCGGCCGGAGCGTAGCCGCCCCAGCGGCTGTTGAACGACGACAGGCCCGCCTCGAGCAGCAGCTTGTTCGTGGCGGTCGACGTCCACGCGGCCTGGACGATCTTCTCGCGGTCGTCCCAGAGGTTGGCGGTCTCGGGCGCGCTGGCCGTCCCGCCCAGGCCGATCCAGTCGTCACCGCGCGTGCGGCACTGGTCCCCGTCCGCGGTGAACGCCGACCCGTTGCACACCCTCTGGTAGTCGTAATAGAAGGTCAGCTTGTTCTTCTGCGTGGCCTGGCCGGTGAGCCGGATGGCCCCGATCTTCTTGCCGGACGGGCTGCGCACCTCGGTATTGGGGTCCTGCGCGTAGTTCCACACCGCGGCGTTGCCGGCGTTGAGGTTCGCGAAGGCGTTCGGCACGCGGCTGACGTTGCCGTAAACGCGGGCGTTGCCATAGAACCAGAGACGGTCCCGCTTGATCGGGCCACCCAGGGCGAAGTTGTCGTCGTAGTTCTTGACGAGCGTCTTCAGGTTGCGGCGGAAGCCGAAGCCCTCGAGGCGGTCGTCGACGTTGTTGCCCTGCGACCACTTGCCCGCGGTACTGAAGAAGCCGCTGCCCGAGAAGGTGTTGCCGCCGGTCTTCGGGATCAGGTTGAATGCCGGACCGCCGCGGTCCGCCTCGCCGAGCCCGCCGGACACCGTGACCTGGATCTCCTGCGCGTTGGCCGTGTCATAGCCGTAGCCCGCCACGCCGCCGCCGTTGAACGCCGAGCCGACGTTCATGCCGTCGATCTGGATGGTCCCTTCGTTGCCGCGGCCGCCACGGGCGGTGAAGAAGTTGGTCGACACGGCGGCCCCGACGTCGAGGCCCGTCGCCTGGATGCCGGGCACCGTTGCGAGCAGGTTGCCGTAGCCCCTCGAGGCCGGAATCGCGGCGATGATCGAGTCGTCCAGCACCGTCTGCTTACGGGTGCTGCTCTGTACGTCGACCACGGGCGTCTCGCCCGTGACCGTGATGGTTTCCTGGATGCCGCCGACACGCATCTCGGCGTTCAACGTCAAGGTGACGGCACCGCTCACCTCGACCGCCTCGCGCTTGACGGTCACGAAGCCCGGCAGCGTGTAGGTCACGGTGTAGGTGCCGGGACGCAGGTCGGCGATCCGGTACTGGCCCGTGCCGTCCGTGACCGCGACACGCACCTTTTCGATGAGCGCCGGGCTCGCCGCCTCGACGCTGACGCCTGGCAGCACGGCACCGGAGGCGTCACGGACGACGCCGGCCAGCGACTGCGCGTGGGCCAGCGCGGGGAACAGGACGACGGCCACCAGCAGCGCGGCCTTCGCGACGATGCGCATTCGAACCTCCAATCGGAGCGACTCGGTCCAACGGACAGGGCGAATCGGGCACACGATCGAAGTCCACGGCGCCCTCGTCGCCGGCCCAGTCTAGAGCAACTCCCCCGCCAGGGGGGCCCGATTCGCAGTAGCGGCGGTTCAACGACTTACGGGCACACCCCTGCGGGGGGATCCAATACGTGACCGGCATTGCTCCGGATGATTGGATCAGGGCGCGAGCCCGAAACACGAACGCCCCGCCCGGAAGGAACCGGGCGGGGCGCTCGCGGACGTACCAGGACGGCGGCCGGACTAGAAGTCGACCGTCGCGTTGAAGCGCACGAACCGGGCGTTCAGGATGGCCGTCGGGCGCTGCCAGGCCGCGCCCAGGTTGGTGCCACCGGCCGTGCCGAACACCTGGTTGAACGTCGTCCCCGTGTTCGCGTTGAACAGGTTGTAGAGGTCGATGCCGACGTTGCTCTTCGTCCGGCCGATGCGGATCACCTTGGCGAACCGCATGTCGACCGTGTTCAGGCGGTCGGGATACACCTGCCCCTGCAGCGCCAGATTCAGCGTGACGTTCTGGGCGTTGCCCGCGAGCGGCCGGCCGAGCGCCGTCTGGACGATCCCGTTCGGCACGATCAGGTTGGCCGCCTGCGACGCACCGGTGGACGCCGGGTCGTTCGTCGGCGCCGAGTTCGGCTGCGACCGCACGATGCCGCTGATCTGGACCTCGATCTTCGGGATCACGTAGTTGGCCAGGCCGCGCCAGGTCCAGAGCCACGGTTCGCTGATCTTGCACGCGCTGATCTGCTGCGAGCCCACCAGTTCCGGCAGCGCCGCCCAGATCTCGCACTGGTCACGGTAGCCGGCGCCCGTCGTGAAGCCGCCCTGCAGCATCAGCCCGTTGCGCATCCGCGAGTTCACGGTGCCCTCGATGCCCTGCCAGTAGTAGCTCATGTCACCGTAGTCGCTCGCCAGCGTCAGGTAGTTGTCGACCCGGCCGAACGCCGCCGGCTTCAGCAGCGTGTACGACACCGGCTGGCCGCTCGTCGGCAGGTCGGGGTGCGACGGTGCCGTGAACGTGTAGGTGTCGAAGTCGTTCGGGCCCACCGCGCGGTTGTCGGTGAAGGTGAAGTTGCCCCACGACCGGCGGCTGTAGCCCACTTCGACCGACACCCGGTCGACGACCTGCTGCTGCACCGACGCGCTGAACTGCCAGTCGAACGGCCGGATGTTCCAGCCGTTCAGCAGCTTCGGGTTGAGGGCCGTGGCACTGGCCAGCGAGCCGAAGAGCGCGTTGTCCCACGCGCCGCACAGGTCGCCGCCGGTGGCGCGGTTGTCCTGCGCCGCACCGCTGTTCAGGTTGCAGTCCGGGTTGAAGTTGCCGTTGCCGTCGACCCACGCGCGCGTGGTCGTCTGCTGGAACGTCGACGCCCGGTTGGCCGCGATGTAGACGCCGTCGTTGGCGGCCGACTGCCAGTACTTCGACAGGTTCGCCTTGATGGCCGTCTTCCCGTTGCCGAACACGTCGTAGGCCAAGCCCATGCGCGGGGCGATGTCGTTGTACCCCGTCACACCCTTGGCCTCCGGCAGCGTCGACTTGGCGCCGCCGAACACGCTGTCGGCCAGCAGGCCGCTCTGCCCCTCCGGGAAGAAGCTCCACGCGTGCTCGTAGCGCAGCGCACCCTGCAGCGTCAACCGGTTACGCGTCCACTGGTCCTGCACGTAGAAGCCGTCGTAGCGCGTGTGGTTGCCCTGCTGCCACGGCGTGATGCGCTGCGTGATCAGGTTCGGCACGCCGCCGTTGAAGCGGTACGCCAGGCCGTGCGTGGCATAGTTGCCGAACAGGTTCGTCACCTCGTGGGCCGCCGCATAGCCCACCTTCAGGCTGTGGGCACCGGTGACGTATGCCGCCGACGCGCGCCACACGTTGTGCGACTGGTAGTTGTTCCCGAGGCCCGCGAAGCCGTGGTAGACGAAGTTGGCGACGGGCACGCCGGTCGGCTGGCCCTGTGCGTTCAGCACGCTCTGCTCGGTGACCGGGATGAACGGCGACTGGTCGAGCGCGCCGGCCGGCGTCTGGCCACCCCAGTTGCTGACGTAGCGCGAGAAACCCGCCTCGAGGAGCAGCTTGTTCGTGACCGGCGACGACCACGACGCTTGCGAGATCTTCTCGCGGTCGTCCCACACGTGCGACGCCTCGGGAGACCAGTTGCCGAACGCGCCGACGGCGACCCAGTCGTCGCCGCGGCCGCGGCACTGGTCGGTGCCCTGCTTGTAGGCGCCTCCCTGGCAGGCCTTCTGGTAGTCGAAGTAGGCGCTCACCTTGTTGCGCTGGCTCAGCTGCGCCGTCAGGCGGGCGCCGCCGATCTTCTTGCTCTCGGCGTTGCGCTCCTTGATGGCGCGGTCCGGCACGTAGGTCCACTTGGTGGCATCGCCGGCGTTGGCGTTCGCGTAGAACCCGGCGATACCCGTGTAGGCGCCCATCGTGCGAGCCACGGCGTAGAACCACACCTTGTCCTTCGCGATGGGCCCGCCGAGCGCGAAGCTCGAGTCCCAGCTCTTGATGATCTCCGCCGGGTCGAGCAGGCCGAACGAGCGCAGCGTGTCGTCGAGGTTGTTGCCCTGCGACCACTTGCCCGCGATGCTGCCGAAGTAGGTGCCGCTGAAGTTGTTGCCGCCCGTCTTCGGGACGATGTTGAACTGCGGGCCGCCGCGGTCGGCCTCGCCGAGGCCGCCGGCCACCGTGACCTGCACCTCCTGCGCGTTGCCGGTGTCGTAGGCGTAGCTCGAGACGCCGCCGCCGTTGAAGGCCGACCCGACGTTCATGCCGTCGATCTGGACCGTGCCTTCGTTGCTGCGGCCGCCGCGCGAGGTGAAGAAGTTCATCGCGGGGGCGGTGCCCGTGTTCGACGTGCCGGTCGACTGGATGCCCGAGATCGTCGCCAGCAGGTTGCCGTAGCCGCGCGACGCCGGCAGCGCCTTGACCACCTCGTCGTCGAGCACGCGCTGCACCCGGAGGCTGTTCTGGACGTCGACCACCGGCGTCTCGCCCGTGACCGTGATGGTCTCCTGGACGCCGCCGACGCGCATCTCGGTGTTCAGCGTCACGGTCACGCCGGTGGTCACCTCGACACCGTCGCGCTTGACGGTCGAGAAGCCGGGCAGGGAGTAGCTCACCGAGTAGGTGCCTACCGCCAGCGCGTCGAGACGGTACTGTCCGGTACCGTCGGTCACGGTGGTGCGGACCTTCTCGATCAGGGCCGGACTCGCAGCCTCGACCGTGACACCGGGCAACACGGCCCCGGACGCGTCACGGACGACGCCCGCCACCGATTGCGCGTGCGCCAATGACGGGAACAGAACGACGACCGCCAAGACGACGGCCTTCGCAAACATGCGCATAGTGCTCGTACCTCCAATTCGGACGACGTAGTCCAACGGACGGGGCGGCCGCATTCGGCGCCAGATCGAACCCGCTCGCCGGGTAGCCTCCAACGGCCGGATAGTATAGAGCAACTAGCTTGCCCTTTCGCCATCGCGCCAAAGCGCCGTTTTCCGGCCATTTCCGGCACACCGGCACCGGAGTGGCGGGCAGCCATCCAATCCACGGGACGCGGCCATCCGATTCGTTGGATCCGCCGCACATGGCAGGCGGCACGCTGGCCCGAGTTCCCCCAAAACACGAACTCCCGGCTTCCAGGTGACTGGAAGCCGGGAGACGGAGAACAGGGCCGGACGCCGGGCCGCGATCAGGCCCAGCGGAATCCGTGCTTCGACAGCGGAAGCGATCGCACCCGCGTGCCGCTGGCCGAGAAGATGGCGTTGGCCACCGCGGGCAGGATGGGCGGCAGCGAGGGCTCGCCCAGGCCGGTCGGCGGGTTGTTGGACTTCACCCAGTGCGCCTCGATCACCGGCGGCGCCTGCGCCAGCCTCAGCAGCGGCACCTGGTGGAAGTTGCTCTGCACCGCGGCGCCGCCATCGAACGTGATCTCCTGCATCATGTGGCTGATGCCCTCGATCACGCCGCCCTGGACGAGGTTCTCGGCGTGCAGCGGGTTGATGATTTGGCTGCCGATGTCGCCGGCCACCCACACCTTGTTGATCTTGATCCGCTTGTTGGCGTCGACCGACACCTCGGCCACTTCCGCGAAGTAGCCGCGGTGGCTGTACTGGAAGCCCACGCCGACCGCGGTGCCCTGCGGACGCTTGGCCTTCCAGTCCGACTTCTCCGCCACCAGCTTCAGCACGCCGATCATCCGCTTGGCGTCGAAGCCGTCACCGCCCCGCTCCGGCGCGGGATAGTGCTGGGTCGACAGCAGTTCCAGGCGGAAGTCGATCGGGTCCTTGCCCGCCGCGTGCGCCAGCTCGTCGATGAACGACTGGAACACGAAGCAGTAGGCGTGGCTGCCCGGGGCGCGCAGCGCGCCGGTCGGCACGCCGAGCGGGATCTTCGAGTCGCCGAAGTCGAAGTTCGGCACGAAGAGGGCCGGGAACTGCACGCCCGGGATGTTCGCCGCCGTGGCATAGCCCGAGGGCGTCGGCCCCGGGGCGCTGGGCGCGGTCGACCCGAACGTCACGAAGTGGTTGCGCCACGCGACGATCTTGCCCGAGGCGTCCACGCCGCCCTTCAGATAGTGATAGCCGGCGGGACGGAACATGTCGTGCCGCATGTCGTCTTCACGGGTCCACAACAGCTTGACCGGCACGTTGCCGACCTGCTTGGCGATGGCCGCCGTCTCGGCCACGTAGTCGTTGGTCAGCCGGCGCCCGAAGCCGCCCCCGACCTTCATCAGGTGCATCGTGATGTCGGACTGCTGGATGCCGAGCGTGTTGGCCACGACGGCCAGGCCGGCCGCCGGCGTCTGGCTGGGCGCCCAGATCTCGATCTTGCCGTTCTGCCAGTGCGCGACGCAGTTCTGCGGTTCGAGCGGCGCGTGCGGGATGAACGGATACATGTACGACGCCTCGACCACCTTGGCCGCGCCGGCCAAAGCCTTGTCGACATCGCCGTCGGTGCGCAGCTTCGTCTGGGGGGCACCCTTGCCGAGTTCGTCCGCCCTGGTCTGGAACGCCACCGACCCCTGCTGCGCGGTCGGGTGCGAGGCCCACGTCACCTTGAGCTGCTTGCGGGCCGACTGCGCCTGCCACCAGCTGTCGGCGACGATCGCCACGCCGGGAGCCACAGCGGTCAGGTCGGCACCGCCCTCGAGCACGAAGGCGTGCTTGACGCCCGGCAGCGCCTTGATCTGATCGAGGTTGGCCGAGGCCACCTTCGCGCCGAACACCGGGGCCTTCTCGTAGACGGCCCACAGCATGCCGGGCAGCGTGAAGTCGATGCTGAAGATCGGCTGGCCGGTGGTGACCTTCGTCGTGTCCACGCCGCGCATCGGCTTGCCGATGATCGTGTAGTCCTTCGGGTCCTTGAGCGGCACCATGCTCAGCGTGGGCACCGGCATCGCCGCTGCGGCCGCGGCGAGCTCGCCGTAGCCGGCCGTACGGTTGCTGGCGCGGTGCCTGACGACGCCGGCCGAGGTGGTCAGTTCGCTCGCCGGCACGCTCCACTTCTGCGCACACGCCGCCAACACCATCTGGCGCACGGCGGCGCCGACCTGCCGGCACGGATCCCAGTTGACCGGGGTCGCCGTGCTGCCGCCGGCCACCTGAGCGCCGTACTTGCGCTGGTCGACGTCGGCCTGCTCGACGCGGACGTTGCTCCACGCGACGTCGAGCTCGTCGGCGATGATCATGGGCAGCATGTTCTTGATGCCCTGACCGATCTCGGGGTTCTTCGAGATGATGGTGACGATGCCGTCGGGCGCGATCTTGACGAAGGCCGTCGCGACGAAGGCGACCTGCGGCGGACCGCCCTGGGCGAACAGTTCGAGCGGGTCGAGGTGCATCGCGAAGATGGCACCACCGCCAGCGATCGCGCTGGCGCGGAGGAAGGAGCGGCGAGACAGGTTCGTGGTCATGGCTCCTCCTCTTACTCGGCCGCCGCGCCGGCGGCGCTCGCCGTCTGCGTCGGTCGGGCCGCCATGGTGGCGGCGCGGTGGATGGCTTCGCGGACGCGCAGGTAGGTGCCGCAGCGGCACAGATTGCCGTTCATCGCGGTGGTGATTTGCGCGTCGGTCGGCTTCGGCGTCGTCGACAGCAGCGCCGCGGCCGTCATCAGCTGCCCGGCCTGGCAATAGCCGCACTGCGGGACGTCGATCTCCTGCCACGCACGCTGGAGCGGATGCGAACCGTCTGGCGACAGGCCCTCGATGGTCGTGATCGACGCCGCGGAGGCCTGAGCCACCGTCGTCTGGCACGACCGCACCGCGCGCCCGCGCAGGTGCACCGTGCACGCGCCGCACTGACCGATACCGCAGCCGAACTTCGTGCCCTTCAGGTTCAGCACGTCTCTGAGAACCCAGAGCAGGGGCATGTCGGCCGGGACGTCAACCGTCTGGCTCTTCCCGTTGACATTCAACGTGTATGGCATGTGTCAACTCTCAGCGTGATAAGGGAGTTCGCCGGGGTACCCGGCAGTCGCGAACCCGCCTATTAGAAGGTGACTCCCCGCAAAAAGCAATAGTCGCGATCTGGGAATGCGTTCATAATCGGGGGGGCGCGGCGGCCGCTCCCCCCCGGGTCTCATCCGTATGCGTTGGCTCGCTCTGCTTCTCGGCGCCTTGTGTCTGGGCCCACAGCTGCGCGCCCAGACGCTCGAGCTTGCCCGGAGCGCGCAGGCGGCGGATCCGGAACCGCCTCCCTCCATCCCGGCAGCATCCCACCAGGACACCGCCCCGCAGGGGGGGGACAGTCCGCAGTCGTTCACGGAATGGCTCACGGCGCTGCGTGACGAAGCGCGAGCGCGCGGCTTCGGCGACGAGATCCTCAGCCGCACCATCGACGGCCTCGAGCCGCTGCCCCGCGTCATCAGGAACGACCGGTCCCAGGCGGAGCTCACACCCGGCTTCAGCCGCTACCTGGCGACGCGGCTCACGCCGCTGATGGTGCGGCGCGGGCGCGAACAGGCCCGGACGCACCGCACGCTGCTGGCGCAGGTCGAGTCGACCTTCGACGTCCAGCGCCGCTTCCTGCTGGCCATCTGGGGCGTCGAGAGCCGCTACGGACGCGCCACGGGCCGGACGCCGGTGTTCCGCGCCCTTGCGACGCTGGCATGGGAGCCCCGGCGGTCCGCCTTCTTCCGGGGCGAGCTGTTCAACGCCCTCACGATGGTGTCGCGCGGCCACGTCGAGCCCTCGGCGATGACGGGCTCGTGGGCCGGGGCGATGGGCCAGACGCAGTTCATGCCGTCGAGCTACCTGCAGTTCGCGGTGGACGTCGACGGCGACGGCCGTCGCGACATCTGGCGATCCACGGCCGACGCGCTCGGATCGATCGCCAGCTATCTCAAAGGCTACGGCTGGAACGGCTCCCAGACCTGGGGCCGCGAGGTGCGCGTCCCCGCTCCGGCGCGGCCCGGGATCGAAGCCAGCGTGCCGCGGCGAACCGAGGGCTGCTACGCGATCCGCAACATGACGGTACGCGTGCCCCTCGACGACTGGCGCCGGCACGGCGTGACGCTCGCCGACGGCAGCCCGCTGCCCGGCAGCGACATCCCCGCCGGGCTCGTCAACGTCGGCGAACGCGACTTCCTCGTCTACCCGAACTACGACGCCATCCTCGGGTACAACTGCGCGCACTACTACGCGCTGACCGTGGCCCTGCTGTCGGACCGGCTGCGCTGACGCGCGGGATCGGGACGCCCGGCCGCCCGGCCGTCGTGGTACCATCGCGCGTTTGCGCGTCGCCCACGACGCCGAGGAGGACGAGACCGTGAGCTCCCCGTATGAAAGCGCCGACCTGCTCCTGAAGCTCTACGAACTGCGCCGCGAAGCGACCATGCGCGACGCGCGCAACTGGTTCGCCCGCGAGTTCAATCCCGCCAGCATCGACGAGGTGATGCAGGCCGTGATGGGGCCGCACAGTGCCCACTTCCGGATGGTCACGAGTTACTGGGACATGGCGTCGTCGTTCGTGCTCAACGGCGCGGTCGACGAAAAGATGTTCAACGACGCCAACGGCGAGCAGGTGGTGGTCTTCGCAAAGGTCGAGCCGTTTCTCGAGGAGTACCGGGCCCGGATGGGCAACCCGGCCTACCTGGCCAGCCTCGAGAAGCTCGTCATGAAGCGCGAGGGAGCGGCAGCGCAGCTCGCGGCGCTGCGCGAGCGGTTCCGCGCGATGGCCGCGAGACGGTAGCGGCGCGAGCCGCGCGGGGCCGCACGGGCCGGCGCGCCGGCCCGTGTCCCGACGGGGGCCGGCGCGCCGGCCGAACGGGCGTCGGCCAGCCGCAGCCCCGGGCGCCGTCACTTGTTGGGCATGTACTTCTTGTGGCAGTTCGCGCACGTCTCGTAGAGCGTGTCTGCCGCAGTCGACAGCCGGTCGCCGTTCTTCGCGGCCGCCGCCTTGGCCGCCGCCTCGGCCGCGTCCACCTGCGCGCGGGCCATCCGCATCCATTCGGGCCCCTTCGAGCGACCGCCCACCATCAGCAGGTTGCCGGCCTCGGCGAGCGCGATGGCCTGCTCCTGGACGTTGGTCCATCCCTTCTGGTCCTTCGGCGGCTCGGAGCCCGCCATGAAGACGACGTCGGAAAAGGGAATCGTCATCGTCTTCATGATCTGCATCGGCGTCGCGACGCCCTTCACCGACGCCGCCGGCGCAGCCGGCGCCGCCGCGCGCGGCCGGGCCGCCGGCGCCTGCTGCGACCACGCGACCCCAGCCGTGAACGCCACGGCCAGCAGGGACAGTGCAAACGTGAACTTTCGCATCGACTTCCTCCAGAGGACGTGCCTCAACTGACCCGCCGCCGCGCCACTGGTGCGCGCGGCATCGTGATGCGGAACGTGCTGCCACCGGGGCCGCTGTGCTCCAGCGTCAGCCGGCCCCCACAGGCTTCGACGGCGCCGCGGGCGATCGACAGCCCGAGCCCCGTGCCCGTCTTCACGCCGTCGTCGACGCGGTAGAACCGGTCGAAGACGCGCGGCCGGGCCTCGAGCGGAATGCCGGGCCCGGCGTCGATGACGTCGATCACCGCCGAGGCGGGCGTCGACGACACGCGCACCCGCACGGCGCCGCCGGGCGGCGTGAACTTGATCGCGTTGTCGACCAGGTTGATGACCGCGTGGCGCAGCACCTGCCGGTCCGCCACGGTCTCGACGGCGTCCGGGGCCTCGACCGCGAGCGTCTGCCCCTTCTCCTCGGCCAGCACGGCCAGGTGCGCCGTGATGTCGCGGACGAACCCCTCGACGTCGATGCGCTCGCGCGAGAGCGGCGCCTGCCCGGTCTCGGCACGCGACAGCGTCAGCAGCCGGTCGACGAGGCCCGCGAGACGGTCCACCTCCTCGAGCATGCTGCCGATCACGCCGCGGTAGGCGGCGTCGTCGCGGTGGCCGCGCAGCCCCACCTCGCCGACGCTGCGGATCGCCGTCAGCGGCGTGCGCAGCTCGTGCGAGACGTCGGCCGTGAAGCGCTTCATCTGGTCGAACGACTCCTGCAACCGGCTGAGCGTCTCGTTGAACACCACCGCCAGCCGCCCCATCTCGTCGTCCGGGCGCTCGACCGGCAGCCGGTCTCCGAGCCGGTCCGCCGTGATCGACTTCGCGCGCTCGGTCATCAGCTCGACGGGCGCCAGCGCGCGCCGCGCCAGCGTGTACCCCCCGATGCCCGCCACCGCGACGGCGAGCGGCAGCCCGAGCATCAGGATCAGGCGCAGCTCCCCGAGTTCCTCCCACATCTGCGCCTCGGAGGCCGCGACCTGGATGACGACGGGCTTGGCCGCGATGCGGCCCCGCCGGGTCAGCACGCGCATCGGCGCGGCCTCGTCGGCGACGCGGACCGACACGATTCGGTCATCGGGCTGCGCGGCCAGGGCCCGGCTCTGGGCCACCGGGCGCAACTCGGCCTCGGCGCTCCGATAGAGGATCGTGCCGTCCGAGCCCCACACCTGCAGCCACGGGCGGGCCTCGTCGAACTGGGCGTCGCCCGGCGCGTCCTGGTACCAGGTGATGCCGCCCTCCGGCGTCTGGTCGACCATCGCCGCGGCCCACTGGAAATCGCCGCGCAGCCGCTGATCGAGGGTGCTGGACGCGCTGTTGCGGACGAACACGAACACCACGACGGCGTAGACGCCGAGCACCGAGACCATCGCCGCCACGTACCAGAGCGTCAGGCGCATCCGCACGCTGTGTGAGCGCCACCACCGCCGGACGGTCACGGCTCCCCCTCACGCACGACGAAACCGACGCCGCGGACCGTGTGAATCAGCTTCGGCCCCTGGTCGCCGTCGACCTTGCGGCGCAACCGGGCAATGTGGACGTCGATCACGTTGTCGAGGGGCGTCGAGCGCGCCGTCTCCTTCCAGACGTCGCGGGCCAGCGCCTCGCGGGAGACCACCTGGCCCTGGTGCCGCATCAAGTACTCGAGCAGTTCGAACTCGCGCACGGTCAGCTCGACGGGTTGGCCGTCGCGCGCGACCTTGCGCGTGACCAGATCCACTTCGAGCGAGCCCACCGTCAGCTTCGGCAGCTCGGTCGTGCGGCCGCGGCGCACGAGCGCGCGGATCCGGGCCACCAGCTCCGCGAACGCGAATGGCTTGACCAGGTAGTCGTCGGCGCCGCGCTCGAGGCCCAGCACCCGGTCCTCGATCGCGTCGCGGGCCGTCAGCGCCAGGACGGGCGTCTTCAGCCCCTTGGCGCGCAGGGCCGTCAGGATCTCGAGGCCGTCCCGCCCGGGAAGCCCCAGGTCGAGCAGGATCACGTCGAACGTCTCGGTCGTCACGCGGAAGTACGCGGCCTCGCCCGTGCGCTCGACGGCCACGTCGAAGTGCTCGCCCTCGAGGCCCTCACGCAGCGCGTCGGCGACCTTCTGCTCGTCTTCGACGACCAGGACCCGCATGACAGGTGCAATTCTAGCCGTGCCCGCTCGAGGACGGGCTGAAGACTTCCTGAATTGTTGGTCAGAATAGGGGGCATGTTCTCGCTGCTCGAAACGCTCCGGCTCGAGCGCGGACGATTCGTCCGGCTGGAGCGGCACCTCGCCCGCCTGTCGGCCGGCGCCGCGCGCGTCGGCTACCCGTGGTCGCCCGACGCCTTCGCCCGCGGCGTCGAGGCCGCGGCGACGCTGGCCGATCCGGCCACGCTGGTCACGTCGCCGGACGGCTTCCGGGTGCCGGCCGGCGTCTGGCGGACCCGCGTGCTGCTCGCCCCCGACGGCACGGTGACGGTCGAGTACCGGCCGTTCCAGCCGGAGGACGGCCGGGTGTGGCGGGTCGCGCTGGCGGCGGCGGCGGTGGACCGCCATGACGAGCGGCTCCGCCTCAAGACGACCGAGAGAGCGCTCTACGACCGCGCCCGGGCGACGCGGCCCGACGTCGATGAAGTGCTGCTCTGGAACGGGGAGGGCGAGATCACCGAGGGCACGTTCACCAACGTCGTCGTCGAACTCGACGGCGTCCGGGTGACGCCGCCGGTCGCGTGCGGCCTGCTGCCGGGCGTCTTCCGGGGAACGCTCGTCGAATCGGGCGTACTGCGGGAGCGCGTCGTCACGCGCGACGACCTCCGCCGCGCGACCGGGCTCTGGCTGATCAACAGCCTGCGCGAGTGGATGCCGGCGACGCTGGTCGACTGAGGCACGCGGCGCCGCCGCCCCTCACGGACGCGCGGCGGCCCTGGCGCCGTGCACACCCGCCGCCCGCAGGCCCGTGCGGACGAGCAGGGCATCGAAGCGCGGGTCGTCGCGCAGCGGGGCGAGCCGCGGCTCCACGGCCAGCTGCGTCACTGCGGGGTCGCGGTCCACCCACGCCCGATCGAGCTCCACGAACGCGCGGTCGCGCTCGCCGAGCGCGGCGAGCGGCAGCGCCAGGTGGTACCCGGACACGTAGCGCGCCCCCGCCATCGCCTGCACCCGCTCGACGAGCACGGCGGCCTCGCCGCGCTCGCCGGCCTGCGCCCGGGCGTGGGCCAGCCACGACAGCGACACCGGGTCGTCGCCGAGGGCGGTCGCGATGGCCTCGAGCCCCGCGAGCCCCTCGTCCACCCGGCCCGCCATCAGGCATGCCGCTCCGAGCAGGCGGCGCGCGAAGGGAAACTCGGGATCCATGTCGAGCGTGTGCAGGCAGTACTCGATCGCGGCGGCGAAGTCGCCGGCGGCGAAGCGCACCCAGGCGGCGCTCGTGCCCACCGTGAGGCACAGCGGGTCGAGTTCGCGGGCCCGCTCGGCCTCCTGCACGGCCAGCGCGTGGCGGCCGAGCGCCGTGAGCAACGCGGCATACGCGCGATGGCCGCGTTCGTCGCTCGGGTTGCAGGCAATCACCGCCAGATAGGCCCGCTCGGCGCCCTCCCAGTCGAAGTCGAGCAGCGGCATGGCATCCGCCAGGGCCAGGTGCGCCTCGAACGCGTCGGGGTCGAGCTCGAGGGCGCGCCGCGCCGTCTCGCGCGCCCGCACCAGGGCCTGCCGCGGCATCTCGCGGTAGTACTCGCCCGACGCCACCTGCGCCCGTGCCAGCGCGGCACGGGCCGCGCCGAACGACGGCGCCAGCGCGAGCGCGCGCTCGTAGTAGTCCATCGCGTGCCCGAGGGCCGCGTCGCCGGGCCGGTTCCAGTAGTAGCCGCCGTTGTTCCAGTAGTACCGCCCCTTGAGGTACGCCTGATAGGCGTCGGCGCCGGGCGCGGCCGCGTCGGCCCCGGCCACCGGCGCGGCCAGTTCCATCGCGAGCGACCGCGCGATGCGCGCCGCCACGTCGGCCTGCACCGACAGGCAGTCGGTCAGTGCCCGTTCGTAGGCCTCCGACCACAGGTGCGTCTCGGCGGCGGCCTCGACCAGGCGCGCCGTGATTCGGACGCGGTCTCCGTCGCGCCGGACGCTGCCTTCGAGCAGGTAGTCGACCTTCAGCGCCTCGGCAATCTCCCGCGCACGCATCGGCGACCCCTTGAACGCCATCGAGGACCACCGCGCGATCACGCCGATCCGCCCGCGACCCAGGCTGCCGAGCTGCGAGATCATCTCCTCGGTCAGGCCGTCGCTGAAGTACTCCTGCGCCGGGTCGCGACTGAGGTTGTCGAACGGCAGCACGGCCAGCCGCACCGCGGCCGGCGCGCCGGCCGCGAGGGCCCCGGACGCCGGCGCGCCGACGAAGCGGTACCCGCGGCGCGGGACCGTCTCGATGTACCGGGGCCGGTCGGCGTCGTCGCCGAGCGCGGCCCGCAGGCGCTTGATCGCAGCGTTGAGGCTGTGCTCGTAGTCGACGAACGTCCCCTCGGGCCAGAGCTGCCGGCTCAGCTCCTCCCGCGTGACCACGTCCCCCGGACGGTCGAGCAGGAGGCGCAGGATCTCGAACGGCTGATCCTGCAGCCGCGTGCGTGACGTGCCGTCCCAGAGCTCCCGGGCTCGAACGTCGAGCGTGAACGGTCCGAAGCGGAGGGGCTTCTCCATCGGCGGGCGCGCCTCAGTTATGCCGCAACCGAGGCGTAAAGAAAAGCCGGATCCCGCGCCCCGTGGCCCGTGTCACCAACGTTTCACCTCCAGTGACCCGCCGGTGCATTGAGGCACCCGTCCCCGGCTCCGACAGTGGGCGGGTGAGCCGCCGCTCACCCACCTAAGGAGCACCGGATGCCTCTGCGCCCTCGCCTGATCGGCCCGCTGGTCGTCCTCGCGCTGACGGCCGCCCTGCCGGCCACCGCCGCCGTCACCGCGTGGACCACCGTCGCCATCCGCGTCTACGACGGAACCGGCCTGCCCGGGGCCACGCGCGCCGCCGCGCTGGCCCACACCGCAGCGGTCCTTGCGCACGCGGCCATCGAACCGGCCTGGCGCCTCTGCGGCGTCACGGACCAGCCCGCTGCCCCGGAATGCGGTCGGCCGCTCGGCTCCGGGGAGCTGGCCGTCCGCGTCGTCCGGGGCAGCGTCCCCGCAGGGGCCGGGAGGCTGCCGCTCGGCGACGCCCCCGTCGACCTGCGGGCTGGACGCGCGGTGCTGGCGACGATCTACCTGGAACGGGTGCTGTGGCTGGCGCGGGCGGCCGCGACCGACCCGCGCGCGCTGCTCGGCCGCGCGATCGCGCACGAGATCGGCCATCTGCTGATGGCCACCGCGGCGCACGCCGTGAGCGGGTTGATGCGGCCCTCGTGGACCCGCGAGGACCTGCGCCGGGACAGGCCCGGCGACTGGGACTTCAGGCCAGAGGAGGTGGCCCGCATCGCGTCACGGCGGACGAGCGTCGCGGCGACGGACCGATGACCGTGCCGGCGGCGGCTCACGGCCGGACCCGCGCAACACGGAGCCGGCTGGCCGGCCGCGTCGGTCAGGCGTCGCCGCGGCCGCGCCGCAGCTCGTCGCTCAGGATGATCGCCTCGGCGACCTCCTTCTTCGACTTGCGGCGCTGGCGGCTCTGGCGCTGGATGGTCAGGTAGGCGTCCTCCTCGGTCAGCCCTAGGTCGCGCTGCAGGATGCCCTTCGCGCGGTCCACCACCTTCCGCGTCTCGAGCTGCTCGGACAGTTGCAGGTTCTCGTCCTCGAGCCGCGCGCTCTCGATCTCGGCGCCCACGAGGAAGCCGATGGTCGAGATCAGCTGGATGTCCCGCCGGCTGTGCTCGTGCGGCTGCCGGTGCTGCAGGTTGATCACGCCGACCAGCTTGCCGCGCGACAGCACGGGCACCGAGAGAAACGCCTCGTACCGGTCCTCCGGCAGCTCGTTGAAGGTCTGGAAGCGGGGATCCTCGAACGCGTGGCGGCCGATCACGACTGGCCGGCGGTGCTCCGCCACCCACCCGGTGATGCCCTCGCCGAGCCGCAACCTGAGGCGGCCGACGACGTCGGAGTGCGGCGTCTTCGAGGACCGCAGCACGAGGGCGTCGCCGTCGAGCACGTAGACGAAGCACGAATCGCACGGGACGATGCTCGTCACGAACTGCACGACGCGCTGCAGCACGACCGGCAGCGGGTCGGCCGCCGCGATGCGGCTCCCGATCTCGTGCAGGACGTCGATCTCGGACGCGTCGGCCGCCCGCCCGCCGTCCACACCGCCCGTCGCCCCGTGCGCGGGAAGCCCCACCGTCGTGCCTGTACTCATCGCCGCTCCCGATCGTGCATGGCCTCGACGTGGAAGCCGGTCCCTCGAACCGGGCCGACGGGCGGCCCGAAAGAGATTCGGGGCGCCCGAACGGGCGCCCCGAGATCGAAGATACACAGCCGCGGAAGGACGAGCAAGGGGGAGACGGGTGACGTTCCTGTCACATCACGACAGGATGGCTACACCCCTGTAACTTCCGTCCAGACGAGCTACTTCAGGGCCGCCGCGCCGGCCGCGGCCACCACGCCGTCCTGCTGGCTGGTCCCGCCCGACGCGCCAATCGCGCCGACGATCCGTCCGCCGACGACCAGCGGCACGCCACCCTCGACCGGCACCGCCCCCTGCAGGCCGAGCAGGCGCAGGCCGTCGCCGCCCGCGGCAAGCCCCTCCTGGAACGTCTTCGTGGCGCGCTTGAACCGTGCGGCCGACCGGGCCTTGTCGACGGCGATGACGGTGCTGGCCACCTGCGTGTGGTCCATCTTCTCGAAGTACACGAGATCCCCGGCGGGATCGACGATGGCCACCGCCATCGTCCAGTTGTTCTTGCGGGCCTCGGCGATGGCCGGGGCGGCCGCGGCCTTGGCCTGGTCCAGGGTGATCGAAGGTCCGTAATTCATCGTCTGTGCCCGTGCGGCCGTGGCGGATCCGAACGCCGCGGCCAGAAGGAGGAGCGAGAAGAGGAACGTGCGAGTCATGGTGGGCCGATTATAGCCGCCACGCGCGACGCTTGCGGTGTCCGCCCTCCTGCCCGGCGTGTTAGATTCGCGGACGTCATGACGCACGCTCTCATGGTCACGGCCACCGACCGGCCAGGCCTGCTCGCCGGCCTGACGAAGGTTCTCGCCGATCACCAGGCCAACATCACCTACGTCGACATCCACTCCGGCGACCCGTCCGAACTCTACCTGGAGGCCGCGCTCGAGGACGCCGAGCTGCCAGCCGTGCTGGCCGAGCTGCGCGGCGTCCAGGGCGTGCAGGCGGTCCACGAGAAGCCGCCGCTGGCCAGGATCTACGGCAAGCGCATCATCGTGATGGGCGGTGGCGCGCAGGTGGGCATGGTGGCCATGGGCGCCATCGCCGAGGCCGACCGGCACAACATCCGCGGGGAACGGATCTCGATCGACACCATCCCCCTCGTCGGCGAACAGGAGCTGGCCGCCGCAGTGCGCGCGGTGGTGCGGCTGCCGCGCGTGAAGATGCTGGTGCTGGCCGGTTCGATCATGGGCGGCGAGATCACCACCGCGGTGCAGGAGGTCCAGGCCAACGGCCTGCGCGTGATTTCGCTGAACATGGCCGGCAGCGTCCCCGACGCCGCCGACCTCGTGGTCAGCGACCCGGTGCAGGCCGGCGTGATGGCGGTGATGGCCGTCGCGGACACGGCCAAATTCGACCTGATGCGGCAGCTCAAGCGCCGCTACTGACGGCGACGGGTGGCGATGGCGCGCCGCCCGTCCGGCTGTCGCTCCGTCGGGGCCCGGTCCTGGGACCCGCGCGGCCCCTAGACCTCGTTCCGGGCCAGCAGTTCGACGGCGGCGCGGGCCACGTCGTTCAGCCCGGCGCCGTTCGCCTGATGATGCGCGACGATCTGGGTCCGCATCCGCGGGTCCCAGAATCGACGCAGGTGGGACGCGGCGGCCTTCGCGGCCTCCCCTCGGTCGGGCTCGGCGCCGAAGAAGTCTCCAATCTGATTGGCCATCGCCACCAGTCGCTCGATCTGCATCTGCGTCCCCTACTGCCTGCTGCCCACGGCGAACTCGTCTCCGTGGTGCACGTCGTGGCTCATCCGCCACGCCGCCGGCTCGGTGACCAGCACGGCCTGGACCGCCGTCACCTTGTACTCCGGGCAGTTGGTCGCCCAGTCCGAATTCTCCGTCGTGACGACGTTGGCCCCCGACTCCGGGAAATGGAACGTCGTGTACACCACGCCGGGCTGGATCCGATCGGTCACGTCCGCGCGCAGCACGGTGGCGCCGGTGCGGCTCGTCACGCCCACCCAGTCGCCGGTCCTGATGCCCCGGGCCTCCGCGTCGGCCGGGTGCATCTCGAGCACGTCCTCGTGGTGCCACGTCACGTTCGGCGTGCGGCGCGTCTGCGCGCCCACGTTGTACTGCGAGAGGATCCGGCCCGTCGTCAGCAGCAGCGGGAAGCGCGTGGTCGAGCGCTCGGTCGTCGGGATGTACTCGGTCACCAGGAACCGGCCCTTGCCGCGGACGAACTCGCCCACGTGCATCGTCGGCGTGCCCTCCGGAGCCTTGTCGTTGCAGGGCCACTGGATGCTGCCCAGGCGATCGATCTTCTCGAAGGTGACGCCGGTGAAGGTCGGCGTCAGCCGCGCGATCTCGTCCATGATCTCGGACGGGTGCGTGTAGGCCATCGGGTAGCCGAGGGCGTTCGACAGCAGCACCGTCACCTCCCAGTCGGCGAAGCCGGCGCGCGGCTCCATCACCTTGCGCACGCGCGAGATGCGGCGCTCGGCGTTGGTGAACGTGCCGTCCTTCTCGAGGAACGACGAGCCCGGCAGGAAGACGTGCGCGAATTTCGAGGTCTCGTTCAGGAAGAGGTCCTGGACGACCACGCACTCCATCGCCGAGAGCGCCGCGAAGACGTGGTGCGTGTTGGGGTCCGACTGCGCGATGTCCTCTCCCTGCACGTACAGCCCCTTGAAGGTGCCGTCGAGAGCCGCGTCGAACATGTTCGGGATGCGCAGCCCTGGCTCCGACTGCAGGGGCACGCCCCACATCGTCTCGAACATCTCGCGGACGACCGGGTCGGACACGTGCCGGTACGCGCTGAACTCGTGCGGGAAGGAGCCCATGTCGCAGGCGCCCTGCACGTTGTTCTGGCCGCGCAGCGGGTTGACGCCGACGCCCTCGCGTCCGAGGTTGCCGGTGGCCATGGCGAGGTTCGCGATCCCCATCACCATCGTGGTGCCCTGGCTGTGCTCGGTGACGCCCAGGCCGTAGTAGATGGCGCCGTTCGGCGCCGAGGCGTAGAGCCGGGCGGCTTCGCGGATCCGCTCGGCCGGCACGCCCGTGATCGACTCGACGGCCTCCGGGGAATTGCGCTCCTGCGCGATGAACGCCTTCCACTTCGCGTACGCGTCGGCCTCGCAGCGCTCGGCGACGTAGGCCTCCCTGGCCAGGCCTTCGGTGACGATCACGTGGGCCAGGGCGTTGACCACCGCGACGTTGGTCCCCGGCCTGAGCTGCAGGTGCACGTCGGCCTCGACGTGCGGCGTCCGGACCAGCGGGATCTCGCGGGGATCGACGACGATCAGCTTCGCCCCCTGCCGCACGCGCTGCTTGAGGCGAGAGGCGAACACCGGATGCCCCTCGGTCGGGTTGGCGCCGATGACCATGATCACGTCGGACTTCATGATCGAGTCGAACGCCTGCGTGCCGGCCGACTCGCCCAGCGTCTGCTTGAGGCCGTAGCCGGTCGGCGAGTGGCACACGCGGGCGCAGGTGTCGACGTTGTTCGTGCCGAACGCCGCCCGTACCAGCTTCTGTACCAGGAACACGTCCTCGTTCGTGCACCGCGACGACGTGATGCCGCCGATCGCGTCTCGTCCGTACCTCGCCTGGATCTCGCGGAATCGCTTCGCCGTGTGGGCGATGGCCTCCTCCCAGGACACCTCGCGCCACGGGTCAGTGATCTTCTCGCGCACCATCGGCGTCAGCACGCGATCCGGGTGCGTGGCGTAGCCGAAGGCGAAGCGGCCCTTCACGCAGGCGTGGCCGTGGTTGGCGTGGCCGTCGCGGTTGGGCGCCATGCGCAGCACCTGCCCGTTCTTCGTCTCGGCCTTGAACGAGCAGCCGACGCCGCAGTACGCGCACGTGGTCGTCACCGCCGCATCGGCCGTGCCGTGCTCGACGACCGCCTTCTCGGTGAGCGCCGCGGTCGGGCAGGCCTCGACACACTGGCCGCACGACACGCACTCGGACGCGAGAAACCCCTCGTCCATGCTCGCGACGACCTTGCTGCCGAAGCCCCGGCCCTGGATCGTCAGCGCGAACGTGCCCTGCACCTCGTCGCAGGCCCGCACGCAGCGCGAGCAGACGATGCACTCCGACTGGTCGAACTGGAAGTACGGGTTGGAGGCGTCGATCGGCGCGTGCTGGTGGTTCCTCCCGTCGAGGCCGTAGCGCGTGCCGGTGATGCCGTGCTGCTCGGCCATGTTCTGCAGCTCGCAGTGGCCGTTGGCCGGACAGCTCACGCAGTCGAGCGGGTGGTCGGTCACGTAGAGCTCGAGCACGCCCTTGCGCAGCTGCGTCAGCTTGTCGCTCGTCGTGCGGACCTTCATGCCCTCGGCCACCGGCGTCGTGCAGGACGCGGGATAGCCGCGGCGCCCCTCGACTTCGACCAGACACAGGCGGCACGATCCGAAGCTCTTGAGCGAGTCGGTCGCGCACAGCTTGGGCACGTCGCAGCCGCCGATCGACGCCGCGCGCATGATGGACGTGCCCTCGGGCACCTCCACCTTGACGCCGTCGATCTCGACGGTCACGTACGTCCGGCTCGCGGACTCGGGGGTGCCTCGGTCGTGATAGTCCTTGGCGTACATCAGTGTGCCTCCTGGGCCCCGGGCGTTCGCGGGGCGCCGAAGAAATCGGCTCTGAAGTGCTTCAGCGCGCTCTGCACGGGGAACGGCGTCAGGCCGCCGAGCCCGCACAGCGACCCGTTGAGCATCGTGTCACACAACTCTTCGAGCAGCGCGACGTTGGCCTCGCGGTCGACGCCGGCGATGATCCGGTCGATCACCTCGGTGCCGCGGGTCGACCCGATGCGGCACGGCGTGCACTTGCCGCACGACTCGATCGCGCAGAACTCCATCGCGTAGCGGGCCATGCCCGCCATGTCCACCGTGTCGTCGAACACGACGAGGCCGCCGTGGCCGACGAGCGCACCGATCTCGGTGTACGCCTCGTAGTCGAGCGGCGTGTCGAACTGCGACTCGGGCACGTAGGCGCCGAGCGGGCCGCCCACCTGCACCGCACGGATCGGGCGGCCGGACGCCGAGCCGCCGCCGAAGTCGTAGAGCAGTTCGCGCAGCGTGACGCCGAACGCCTTCTCGACGAGGCCGCCGTGCCGGATGTTGCCGGCGAGCTGGAACGGCAGCGTGCCGCGCGAGCGGCCCATCCCGAAGTCGCGGTAGAACGCGGCGCCCTTGTCGAGCACGATCGGCACCGATGCCAGCGACATCACGTTGTTGACGATGGTGGGCCTGCCGAACAGGCCCTCGATGGCGGGCAGCGGCGGACGCACCCGCACCTCGCCGCGCTTGCCCTCGAGGCTCTCGAGCATCGACGTCTCTTCGCCGCACACGTAGGCGCCGGCCGCGATGCGCAGTTCGAGGTCGAACGCCTTGCCGCTGCCGAGGACGCTGGCGCCCAGGTACCCGGCCGCGTAGGCGGCCGCGAGCGCCTGCTCGAGCGCCTGCTTCGCGTGCGGATACTCGACGCGCAGGTAGATGAAGCCCTGCGTGGCGCCGACGGCGATGCCGGCGATCGTCATGCCCTCGATGAGCACGAACGGATCGCCCTCCATCACCATCCGGTCCGAGAACGTGCCGGAATCGCCCTCGTCGGCGTTGCAGGTGACGTACTTCTGCGGCGCCTGCTGGTCGAGCACCGTCTTCCACTTGATGCCCGTCGGGAACGCGGCGCCGCCGCGGCCCCGCAGGCCCGAGTCGGTCACTTCCTTGACCACCTCCGCGCCGGTCATCGTCAGCGCGCGGCGCAGGCCGCGGTAGCCGCCGTGCGCGAGGTAGTCCTCGAGGCTGACCGGGTCGGTGATGCCGACGCGCGCGAAGGTCAGCCGCTCCTGCTTCTTCAGGTACGGGATCTCCTCGGTGGGGCCGAGGTGCAGGGGATGGGACGCGCCGGTCAGGAAACCGGCGGCGAACAGCGAGGGCACGTCCGACGCCTGCACGGGACCGTAGGCGTGGCGGCCCGCCGGCGTCGCCACCTCCACCATGGGCTCGAGCCAGTAGAGGCCGCGCGACCCGTTGCGCACGACGCGGACGTCGGCGCCGGTGCGCGACGCCTCGGCCGCGATCGCGGCGGCCACCGCCTCGGCGCCCATCGACAACGCGCCGGAATCCCGGGGAACGTACACCGTGGTCGCCATCAGGCCTTCCTCCGCTCCGCGACGATGGCGTCGAAGCGCTCGGGCGTCACGCGCCCGTACACGTCGCCATCGACCATGAGGGCCGGCGACAGCGCGCAGTTGCCCAGGCAGTACACCGGCTCGAAGCTGATGGCCCCGTCGGAGGTAGTGCCGTGGTAGTCGACGCCCAGCGCGCGCTTCGCGTGCGCCTCGAGCTGCTGCTGGCGCATCGACTGGCAGGCCTCGGCGCGGCACAGGTAAAGCGTGTGGCGGCCGGGCGGCGTCGTCCGGAAGTAGTGGTAGAAGCTGATGACGCCGTGGACCTCGGCGCGGGACAGGTTCAGCCTGTCCGCGACGACGGGTACCGACGCGGGGGGCACGTAGCCGAGTTCGTCCTGGATCGCGTGCAGAATCGGCAGCAGCGCGCCAGCCTTGTCCTTGAGACGATCGACGATGCGGACCACCGTGTCGCGCGTCGTCGGGTCGAGCGTGGTCATGTCACTCCTGTTCCCGGTTCCGTCGGGCGCCCGCCGCCTGCCGTCCTACAGCAGGATGCGGTCGGCGCCCGTGTAGATGTTGAACGTTCCGCCCCGCACGAAGCCCACGAGCGTCAGGTTGGCGTCGCGCGCCAGCCCGATGGCGAGGCTCGAGGGGGCCGACACGGACGCCACGACCGGCACGCCCGCGCACACCGCCTTCTGCACGATCTCGAACGACGTCCGCCCGCTGACGAACAGCACGCGCTCATCGAGGGGCACGTGCCCGGCCAGCAGTTCGGCCCCGAACACCTTGTCGACCGCGTTGTGCCGGCCGACGTCCTCCGCAACCCGGACCAGCGTGCCGTCGCCGGCGAAGAGCCCCGCCGCGTGCAGCCCGCCCGTCTGGTCGAACGCCTGCTGCGCCGCGCGGAGCCGGTCCGGCATCGCCGAGATCACCTCCCGCGCCACCGTCCACCGGCTCGTCAGCGGCCGGGCCGACGCGAGCAGGTCGTCGATCGACCGGCGACCGCAGACCCCGCAGCTCGACGCCGCCGTGACGTGCCGCTTGCCGGCCACCGCCGCCGCGGCCCGCGCGGCCGCGTCCCCGGTCAGCCAGACGTTCAGCACGTTGGTCACGTCCTGCCCGTCGTCGCTGGTGCAGTAGCGCATCGTCGCGATCTCGTCGGGCGAGCGGACGATCTGCTCGGCCAGCAGGAAGCCGGCCGCGAGCGCGTCGTCTTCGCCCGGCGTCCGCATGATCACGACGAACGGCAGGCCGCCGAGGCGAACCTCGAGCGGCTCCTCCATGGCCGCAACGTCCGGAGCCGTAGTGCCCGTCGCAGGGCCCACCCGGACGACGTCAATGGGCTGTACCGCCGGATTCATCGGTAACCTGGGATTGTACCAGTCTCGGCCCGTTCCCGGGACGCCTTGTGACCCGTCCGGGTAGTTCCCCCGCTGGGGCGCCCCCCTGCCGGCCCGGCCTCTCGAGGCCACAAGGATGTCGCGGCGCTGACCTAAGTCGGCACCAGGGATCACTTGCAGACTGCGCTGCGCCGCCACGCGCGGAATCCTCGTCTGATCAGGGAAAACATGGCGATTTTCCCGGATCGTCCGCGGCCAGCTGCCCCTTAGTATTGGGGCATGTCCCCCTTCATGGCTCGCTGGGTGCCCCCCGCCTCGATCCGGATCGCGACCTTCGGCGCGCTGGCGATGCTCGTCCTAGGACTGCAGGTGGGAGGGCGGGCACAGACAGCCGAGACCGGGCTGACCTTCGCCACCGGCTACACCGTGACGGGCGACTACGTGGTCGGCGGCGTCGACCTCTCGCCGGCCGCCGCGGCCGACGGCGTCGTGACCGGGACGGTCCAGGTGTCGGGGGTGCCAGCCAACGCCGACGTCGTCGCGGCCTTCCTCTACTGGGAGACCATCGAACCGGCCGACTCGCCCGCCGGCGTCGCGCGATTTCGCGGAGAGCCGCTCACCGTGGTCAAGACGACCGAACGCCTGCTCGACGGCGCGTACGCGGCCTGCTGGGCTTCGGGCGGCGGGCCCTTCAAGCTGGCGATGCACCGCGCCGATGTCCGCCGGCTCTTGCCGGTGCAGCTCGATGCCACGGGGGCTCCCACCGGCAAGCGCCTGGTGAACAGCCTGGACGTGGTCAAGGCGGGCTTCGCGCCGCACACGGTCACGGTGCCGCAGGCCGCCCCGGGCCAAATCGGGCCGCAGAGCGCGGGCGCGAGCCTCGTCGTGGTCTACCGCGATCCGGCGCGCCCGCTGACGCGGGTCGTGCTCTACGACGGACTGCACATCGAGGCGCCAGACACGTCGACGACCACCGTCATCCGCGGCTTCCTGCAGTCGGCGGCCAGCCCGCTCGCGAAGGTGACGCCCATCGTCGGCAGCGGAGCCGCCAACACGACCGACCTGCTCGAGTTCGGCCACAACGGCGCCACGTCGCTCGTCGCGCGCAACCCCTTCGTCGCAACCGCGGACCCGTCGACCAACCGCGCCTGGAACTACGCGACCCACGACGTCAGCGCGCTGATGCCCGGTGCCGACCCCGGCACCGGCTTCGGCGAAGAGGTGTCGACGACGGTCACCCACACCAAGGCGTCGCCGTACGACTGCCTGGCGTGGGTCGCCATCGCCTTCAGCACCACCGTCCGCGACGTCGACAACGACGGCCTGATTGACACGCTGGAAGACGTCAGCGGCCTGCGCCAGCCGACCGGCGAGCCGCTGCCCGACATCCACGCGATGGGCGCCGGCTCCGACCGGCGCGATCTGTTCCTCGAGATCAACGCGATGCAGGCCGCGCCGGGCACCGCCTACGGATCCGCCCGCGCGCCGTTTGCCGCGATCGTCGACGGCGACCCGGCCAACGACACCCTCGTCGACCCGCGCGGGCACAACCACATGCCGACGCCGGCCGTGTTGAAGGTCGTCGGCGACACGCTGGCCGCGGCGCCGGCCGACGCCGCCGGCGGGGTCCCGGGCATCCGCCTGCACGCCGACGTCGGCCCGGCCTATCACGCGCTGGGCGCGGCCTACGCGTCGACCGAGGCGGACGCGTATCTGGTTCCGGCGGCGCTGGCGCGCGGCGGCGAGTCCATTCTCGAGACGGCGTGCCTCGAGAACCCCTCGGCCACGCCGCCGACCCCCTGCCTCTTCCCCGACTACCCGGGCACCGTGGGCTGGAAGCTGGGCTTCCAGCTGTACCGCGACGCCCGGATCGATGCCGAGGGCCGGCGGCGCTTCGACGCGAACCGCTTCGACGTGTTCCACTACGCGCTCTACGCGCACGCCGGCGGCATCCCGCGCTCGCCGCTCGCATGCCTCGACGCCGAGGGCAGGCCCACGGCCGGCATCGCGCCGCTGCCGACGGGCCATCCGTGCGGCGACACGCTGCGGCCCAACCCGGCCTTCCACGTGCCGACGAGCGCGTCGGGCCGGGGCGATCTGCCGGGGGGCGACTTCATCGTCTCCCTGGGGCTGTGGGACAACGAGCGCTTCGTCGGATCCGAGTTCGTCCAGGCCTCGACGACCCTCCACGAACTGGGGCACAACCTCGACCGGTGGCACGGCGGTCCGCCGCCGACCTTCACCCCGGTGACGGCCGGCGGGCTGGCACGCCTGAACGTCGCCATCGAACCCAACTGCAAGCCGAACTACCTCAGCGTGATGAGCTACCTGTTCCAGGTCAACGGGCTGGTGGACGACGCGGGCGTGCGCCACGTCGACTACTCGGGCGGCGTCATCAGCCCCGGCATCGACGAGACGTCGCTGGCCTACGGCTCGCTGCCGGTGCCACTGCCCTACCGGACGTCGTGGTTCGCACCGCTCGCCGAGGGCACGCTCGGCCGCACGCTCGGGGCGCGGGCCGTCGGCAAGTACTGCAGCGGCCAGAAATTCCCCGATCCGCTGCCGGCCGGCTGGGAGCCGGTCGGACGCATCGACGCCGCGAGCCGGGACGAGCTCGTCGACTGGAACGCCGACGGCCTCGTCAACGAGAGCCAGCAGGACGTGAACTTCGACGGGCGCCTGTCGGGCGCCTACGCGACGCCGCCCGCGGCGGCGCTCACCGGTGCGAACGACTGGGCCAACCTGCGCCTGAACCAGATTGGCGTCCGCCGCAACGTCGCCGGCTACTCCGCCGGGCTGCTCGGGGGCTACGTCGACGGCGGCTACGTCGACGGCGGCTATGTCGATGGGGGCTACGTCGACGGCGGCTACGTCGACGGTGGATACGTCGACGGTGGATACGTGGATGGGGGCTACGTCGACGGCGGCTATGTCGATGGCGGCTACGTGGACGGGGGCTACGTGGATGGTGGGTACGTCGACGGCGGCTACGTCGACGGCGGTATCACGGGCGAAGCGGAGCTGACCTTCGAGCTGGCGTCGGACCTCTGGGGCTATGCGCCGCCGTCGGAGGTGCGGGCCTGCGTGATCGACGGCGTCACCTGCCTGTCGCCGACCACGGCGGCCAACACCGGGCGCGTGCGACTCGACTGGAAGCTGCCGCACGCCGGCTCCCCGCTGCGCTTCTTCCTCTACCGCGTGCAGGGCGACCGCGTGACGCCCGCGAGCGTCGTCGAGACGGTGGCGCCGGCCGACGGCATCGCCGTCACGCCGGGTCAGGCGGCCTTCGTCCTCGTCGACGGCCAGGAGCTGCCCGACGGCCGGTCCTTCACCTACTTCGCGAAGGCGCTCTTTCCCGACGGCGCCGACCAGGACCGCGAGCCCGAGCTGAGCATCGCGTCGAACCACGCGACGATCACCGCGCGCAGCGTACCGCCGACCATCGCACTGGCGTTCACGACGGCGCCGCAGGCGAGCGGATGGTTCACGTCGGCGCCGGTGGGCGTCATGGCCACCGCGACCGACAACGCGGCGGTCGCCGCCGTCGCCTGCACCGACAACGGCAGCACCATCACCGGTACGGTGGTCGGGCTCGGTTCCGCCACCGCGAGCCTCGCCTTCGCCGTGTCGGGTGACGGCACCCACGCCCTGGCCTGCACGGCCACCGACGGAGCGGGCAACACCGCGACGGCGAGCGCGACGGCGCGTCTCGACACCGTGGGACCAGTCACGACGATCACCAGCCAATCGGCCGCGGGGTTCGCCTTCAGCGCGACCGACGCCACCTCTGGCGTCGCCTCGTTCGAGTGCCAGTGGGACGCCGGCGGCTTCGCCCCGTGCACCAGCCCGGTCTCGGCCGCGGGCCTGCCGGCCTGGCCACACACGTTCGCCGTGCGCGCGGTCGACGTCGCGGGCAACGTTGGCGCGCCCGCGACCGGCACACTGTCGTCGGGCTATCTCGTGACGCCGCAACCGATCGCGATCAAGAGCAGCGCGCAGCTCGGCAGCGCCGTTCCGATCGCGTTCCAGGTGCGCAACCCGGACGGCAGCCTGGTGACGTCGACGGACGTCGTCACCCGAATCGACAGCGTCTACCAGGGGGCGACGTGCCCGGCCGGCTCGACGGCCGGTACGACGGAGCTGATCTACCGCTACCCCGACTTCTCCACGGGCCGGAGCAGCCTCCGCTTCGTCGAAGGGAGCCGGAGCCTGCAGTTCAACTGGGACACGTCGAGCGCGGCGACCGCGCCGACGGTCACCGGAAGCGGCTGCTACGTCGTGCTCGTCTACCTGAACGACGGTGCCGCGCCGAGGCGAACGACGCCGCTGCTGCTGCGCTAGGCACCCGGGGGCCTTGGCCCCAGGACGGAGGGCCGGACGTCAGGGCGCCTGCTTGCCCGCGCCGCCCGGCACCAGGCGGCGAAGCTCGCCGACGCGGGGGTCGTCGGTCGATGCGCCGCGGATGCGCAGGTACTGGCGGAAGGCCTCGACCGCGCCCTGCAGCTTCAGCCCCTGACGCACCCGTCCCTGGTAGTAGTGAACCGCTGGAAACGCGGCATAGGTGGGCTCGTCGTCGAGGAACAGCGACATGGCCTCCCCGCGCCGCTTCAGGCAGCGGTCGAACTCCGAATCGGCCTGCGGGAACGCGTTGAGCGCGAGATACGCCCGCCCGAGGTCGAAGTGGCCTATCCAGGTGCTCAGCAGCGTGTTCGCCTCGGTCAGCGCCTTCACGGCCTGACGCGCGTCGCGGGCCGCGAGGGCCTGGTCACCCTCCAGAATCTTCGCATAGGCCTGGGGCTCCGCCTGAAGTTCGCCGGCGAGGCTCGCCACGATCGGCGCCGCCTTGGCCGCCGCGCCGGCCTCGACGAACACGCGCGCGGCCAGGAAGCGCGTCTTGACCGACTGGCTCTGCACGAGCGCATCGTCGGCTGCGTCCACGGCGGCGCGGGCACTGCCCCGCTCCAGTTCGGCCAACGCCGCGGCCGTCAGCTTCGAGGCCGCCGCCTCGGGCCGCATGGCCGCGATGTCGTCGATGGCGCCGGCGCGAAGCAGGCGCACCGCGTCGCCGAAGCGGCCCTCGTAGGCCGCCAGGTCGCCCAGGCCCGCGGCGGCCACCGACGCGCCGAGGGGCCCGATCGCCGGCAGACGCTGGTAGGTGGCGAGCGCCTGCGCCGGCTGTTCCTGCCCCAGTTGCGCGAACGCGAGCGCGGTCAGCGCCTTGACATCCGGCGCCTGGATGGCGCGCGCCTCGCGCTCGGCGTCCTGGAACTCGCCCGCGTAGTTCGAGTAGAGCGCCAGGTTCACGCGGTAGAGGTCGCGCTTCGGCAGCATCGTCACCACGCGCCGCATCTCGCCGAGGGCCTTCGGCAGGTCACGGAGGTAGGTCGAGCACAGGGCGAGGTTGTTGTGGCCGGCCACGTCGGCCGGATAGGCCGCGATGAGGTCGCCGTATTCCTTGACGCACTGCGGGTAATCGCCGGTGGTCAGGTAGTACAGACCGCGAATGCTGTAGACCTCCCGCTGCGTCATCCCGTCGAGGTGCGAGAGCGCCTCCTGCGCGTACCGCTCGGCGTCCTTCACGGCGCCGAGGTTCAGCGACACGGCGGCGAGCGCCTGATAGCCGATGCCGAACTTCGGATCGACCTGGATCGCGCGGGCGTACTGGCGCCGGGCCTCTTCGTACCGATTGTTCGACGCGGCCTCGCGGCCCGCCGCGTAGAGCCGCACCACGTCGAGCGACGTGGCCGACATGCTGGCCGTCCTGAAGAGCTGATCCGACTCCGATGCGTCGTCACCGAGCGCGGCGCGCACAGTCGCGATGAGACGCGTGGCCGTGGGCAGCACCTGATCCTTGCCGCCGGCCCGTCCGCGTGCGTCGGCGATGACGTTGCCCGTGACGGCCTGCACCGCCTTGACCGACACCGCGTACCCGCCGCCGGCCGGCGCGATGGCCCCTGTGAGGACGACGCCAAGGCCCTGCTTCACCGCGATCTCGCGCGCCGTCGTCTCGTCGACGACGTCCGGCGGCCGCACGCCGAGCGTACGCATCGCGCCGCGGTCGTAGGCGCTGACGAAGCCCGTGTCCTCGAGCGCGCGCCGCATCACGGGCTCGAGCGTGCGGTCGAAGGCCGCGTCGCCCGTCGTGTTGGCGACGTCGGCGATGAGGACCGAGACCGGATCGTGCTGCGGGGGCGGAATGAACTGCCGCTGGTAGTAGAGCGAGCCCGCCGCCAGCACGAGCAGCAGCCCGATCGTGCCCGCCATCAGCGGGAGCCCCACGACCCGCCTGATCGGCCGCACCGTGCCGTCGTCGGTCAGGGCCTCGAGCGCGGCCACCAGGTCGGCCGTCGTCTGGAACCGCGCCGCCGGATCGGGCTGGACGCACCGCGAGACCAGCCGGTCGAGCCCGTCGGGAATCTCGGGCACGAGGGCGCGCACGGGGAGCGGGGCATACTCGAGCCGCTTCTGCAACTCCTCGACCGCGCCACCGGCGCGCCTGGTACGATCGGGCCCGGTCAGCATGTCGTAGAGCATCAGGCCGAAGGCGTAGATGTCGGCGCGCTGGTCCACGTCCTGCCCGCGCGCCTGCTCGGGCGCCATGTAGGCCACGGTGCCGACGACGGCGCCGACCTTCGTGTCGGCCAGGCGCGTCGACTCTTCCGCGATCGCGGCCTCGAGCGGGCCCAGCGCCTCGAGGCCGGCCACGTGCACGTCGCGGCGGCCCGTCGTACGGGCGATCCCGAAGTCCATGATGATCGCCTGGCCCTGCTTGTCCAGCATCACGTTCGCGGGCTTCAGGTCGCGGTGCACGATGCCCGCCTCGTGCGCAGCCTGCAGGCCGGCGGCGATCTGCCGCGCAATCGGCATCACGGCGGCCACGGGCAGGCGCGTCTCGCGGCGGAGGCGCGTGGCCAGGTCCTCGCCGTCGACGTACGGCATCGTGATGTACTTGATGCCGCCGATCTCCCCCATGTCGTGGATGCGCACGACGTTCTTGTGCGTGACCTGCCGGGCGAGCAGCAACTCCTGCTTGAAGCGCCGGTCGATCTCGAGCGCCGCGGCCGGATCGCGCGTGACCTCGGGCCGCACGATCTTGAGCGCGACCGGCACGCCGAGCACGGCATCCCACGTCTGGTACACGGCGCCCATGCCGCCGATGCCGAGCAGACGGATGATCAGATAGCGGCTGCTGAACTGCTGCCCGACGCCCAGCGGTCCCGTGTCGTTCTGGGGCCGCGCGACGTGCCTCACGCCGCCCGCCGCGGGCGGCAGTCCCGTCGTGTCGCCGGTGTCCGTGGCGAGGCGTGTCCAGGAATCGTCGCCCAGCGTCGGGGTGCCGGCCGCGCCGGGCGGCGGCGGCATGGTGACGCCGGAGAGCGTCTGCGCGTCCGCGACGGGTGAGACGGTAGGCGAGTCGGGTGCGGCTGTGGGCCACGCGAAGACGGTGGCCTGCTCGTCGAGTGGCGGGGGTGTCAGGACGGCGGCCCCCTGGGGCGCGAGTCCGCCGCAGCCCTGGCAGCGACCGCCAGAACCAGGCACCTCGCTCCCGCATGTCGGGCATCTCATCACGCGCCGCCCTCGGGCCACCTCGCTCGACTGCCCACGATTGCGCGGTCGCGTTTCGTAATCCCGCCCGACGAAAACGGCGTGTCACGGGCGCGCGGGTCGAGCCGACGGTGAGATTGTGGCACGGAGCCGGAACCCGCACAATCGGCGATCCCCGGCGAGATCGCGCGGCGGGTGGACGGACAGGGCAGGCACGGGGCGCGCCGCGCCCGGCGGCATCGGACGTGCAGCGGTGTCATCCCGGTCGCCCATGATTGCCACCGCACCAGCCATGACCCGCCCCGCCGACTCGACCGTCGCGTCCCGGCGCCCGACCGCGGCCGACTGGGCCGGCTTCGCCGGACACGCCGGCGTCGCGGCCCTGATGGTGGTCCGCGCCCCGTGGGTCAGCCTGTTCCTGATTCCGTCCATCGTTCACATGCTGATGGCGGCCTGCTCGTTCCTGATGCGCGACCGCGCAAGGGCCCTGGTGCGCGATCCGCTCGCGCGGACGGTGGCCTACCTGGGCGGCTTCGGCGTCTTCGCGTTCGTGCAGTTCGCGACCGCCTTCCGGCCCGACTGGCTCGCGCCGACCACGGATCCCCGCCTGCAGCTGGCGAGCGTGCTCTGCGGGCTCGTCGGCGTCTTCTTCGAGATCTGGGCGATCTGGCACCTGCGCCGCGCCTTTGCCACCGAGGCCGCGGCGCGCCGCCTGGTGACGACCGGCCCCTACCAGTTCTCGCGTCACCCGATCTACACCGGCGCCACCGTCGCGCAGCTCGGCCTGCTGCTCGGCTACCCGACGCTGCCGGTGGCGCTGGCCATCGCCGGCTGGGTGGTCTGCACGCGGATGCGCGTCCACTTCGAGGAGCGCGCGCTCGTCGAGGCCTTCCCCGAGTACGGCGACTATCGCCAGCGCGTCGGCGCCCTGGTGCCGGCGCCGCGGCGGCTGCGCACCGCTCCCTGAACTCGCGCGCCCCGAACGGCCCGGCCGCGCTATGATCCGCTCGCCGTGCCGAGACCGCTCCGCCTCGCGTGCGTGGCTGCCCTGCTGGCGCCGCTCGCCGCGCTTGCCGCGCAGACGCCGACGCTCGTGCTGTCACAGCTCACGTGGTTCGATCGGGCCGGCGCCGTCCTCGGCCGCCTGGGCCCGCTCGCCGATCACGGCAACCTCGAGATCTCGCCGGACGGCTCCCAGGTGGCCGTGGCCGTCTCCGATCGCGGCCGCGGCACCCGGGACATCTGGCTCTACCAGACCGACGGCCGTCCACGCGTGCAGTTCACGTCGGACCCCGAGGACGAGAACTGGCTGATCTGGTCGCCCGACGGCGCGCACGTGGCCGTCAACTGGTTCGCGGCCGGCACCAACACCCTGTTCGAACGGCCGGCCGCCGCCGCTGGCCCGCGCACCATGCTCGTCTCCCCGTCGGGTGGCGTCTGGCCCGTCAGCTGGTCGCCCGACGGGCGTGCGATCCTCTACGTGACCAACGGCGTCGGCACCAGCAACGACATCTGGGTGCTGCCGCTCGACCGGCAACGGGCCCCCTACCCCTACCAGCAGACACAGGCCTCGGAGAACTGGGCCGCCTTCTCACCGGACGGGCGCTGGGTGGCGTTCAGTTCCACGGCGCCCTCGGGCCAGCCCGAGGTGTACGTGGCGGGCTTCCCCAGCCCCGGCGAGCTGCGCCGCGTCTCGGCCGACGGGGGCACGCAGGCCCGCTGGCGCCGCGACGGCAGGGAGCTCTACTACCTGGCGCCCGATCGGCGCCTGATGGCCGTGCCGGTGAACGGCGCCGGCGAGACATTCGAGGCCGAGGGGGCCGAGCCCCTCTTCGCCGTGGATCACCCCTACGGCGCGTACCACGCCTTCGACGTCACGGCCGACGGGCAGCGGTTCCTGGTGAACACGCTCGCCATGAACCCGCGCGCACCGAGCCTCCGGGCCGCGCGGTGACGGGGCAGACATACATGCGGACGCCTGTCGCCCTTGGCCTCACGCACGCCGGGCACGCCGCGCGCCGGGCCCTCGCGCTCGGCGCGAGCCTGGCTGCAGCCGGCATGCTCGCGGCACCAGCCGGGCACGCGCAGGCGCCGCCCGGACCGCCCACGTCGCGCACCGGCGCTCCGTCGGCCGCAGGGCCGCGCGCGTACGTGGCGCCACGGACTCCGTGGGGCACGCCCGATCTGCAGGGCACGTGGACGAGCGACGACGCGCGCACCGTGCCGCTCCAGCGGCCGGCCGAGTTCGGCGACCGCCGGCTGCTGACCGACGCCGAGTTCAGCGCGCGCAAGCAGCGGGACGACGAAACACGCGGCGACGTCGCGGTGGCGGCCGGCACGTTCGTCGGCGAGGTGGGCACGCGCAGCCTGCGCCAGACGTCGCTCGTCGTCGAGCCCTCGAACGGGCGCATCCCGCCGCGCACGCGGCGCGCGGAGCAGGTGATGGCCGAGCAGGCCAGGGCCGTCAACCCGCTGCTGCCCCTCAAGCCCGAGGACCGGAGCCTGTTCGAGCGCTGCATCTCACGCGGCCCGCTCGCGTCGCTGCCGACGCTGTACGGCAACGGCCTGGTGATCGTCCAGTCGCCGGAGGCCGTCGTGATCGGCCACGAGATGATCCACGAGGCGCGCGTGATCCCCACGGACGGACGGCGGCCGGTGGGCGAGGCGCTGCGCGGCTACATGGGCTACTCGGTCGGGCGTTGGGACGGCGACACCCTCGTCGTGGAGACGCGCGGCTTCACCGACCGGACCGCCCTCGGGGGCACGCGGCACAGCGCCGGCCTGCGCGTCACCGAACGCCTGACCCGCACGGCCGCCGATACGATCACCTACGAAGCCACCGTGGACGATCCCGACACGTGGGCCACCCCCTGGAAGGTCGAGGTGCCGCTCAGCACGCAACCCGGCTACCAGGTGTATCCGTACGAGTGTCACGAGGGCAACAACGCGCTGCGCAACATGCTGAGCGCCGCGCGGGCCGAAGAGAAGGTGATCGACGAGTACGTGCGGAAGGGACTGACGCCTCCGCCGCTCGCGCGGCCGGGAGACGCCGACATCCTGCCGGCCGATCCGTCGTTCGGTCGACGTCGCTGAGGCGCCGCCTGGGTGGACGCCGGCGGCCGGCACACGGCGGCCCCGGCCGAAGGCCGCTCCCCAGCCCTTCCGCGCCTAGACCTCCACCTGCGCGTGCCACACACGGGCGCCGTCGGAGCGAAAGGGGCCCTCGTACACCGCCCCGCGCGGGCCCACCAGGGCCCGGGCGCGTTCGGCCAGGCACTGGCCGTGCGCCTCGCCGTCGACGAGGCCGTACACGGCGGGGCCCCAGGAACTCTGCCCCACGCCAGACGCGCCCCACTCGGTCAGCCGGCGCACGAGATCCTCGGCGCCGGGCGCGAACGTCCCGCCCTGCGCGGACGCGAACCAGCGGCCGGTGCGCTCCTGAATCTCGCTGAGCGCCGCGCCGAAGCCGGCGATGTCGCCCTCGACGAGCGCGGGCATCAGGGACATCAGCACGAGGTAGGCGACGCGTTCCACGTCGCCCTCCGGCGGCGACGGCAGGTCCGCGAAGGCCTTGGCCTCGGCCGGGCCGCTGACGCCGGGCGCGGCGTCGGGCACGGCGACCACGCACCGCCAGGACGCCGGGAACGGCAGGCGCGCCAGCAGCGGCGCCAGTTCGTCCTGGCCGAGCCGGCGGCCGCCCTCGACGACGAGCCCGCCGCCCGCGAAGGTCCACGTGCCGATGGCGGAACGGCGCGCGCGGCCGACGATGCGCGCCAGGCTCGGGGCAGCGGTGTCGAGGGCGTGCAACTCGGCCAGTGCACGCGCCACGGCCAGCGCCAGTTGGGTGCCCGAACCGAGGCCGACGTGAGACGGGAGCGCCCGGTGGACCTGGATGCGCGCGCCCTTCGCGACGCCGTGGTGCGCCAGGAAGCGCGCGGCGTACTCCTGCGCCCGCGCGGCGTCCTCGCCCGTCACGGTCAGCACCGGGGCGTGCGACGCCGAAATCAGCAGCGTCGGCGCCGGCGCCGCGGCGCCGATGCCGCCGAACCACCGGCCCCGCGTGCCCCGCAGGTCGAGCACGCCAAAGTGCAGGCGGGCCGGGGCTTCGACGAAGACGGCCTCCCGGGTGCGTGTGGTCACGGGCGGACGGGCTCCCGTCCGGCCGCGCCCACGAAACCCGTCAGCAGCGCCATGGCCTCGCGTTCGGCTTCCCCGGCCGTCTTGTCGACCATCACCTGCAGGCGCGCCAGCTCGCCCTCGATGAACTCGCGCGGCAGCAGGTGCAGCCGCGTCGCGTAGATCGCGGCCTCGAGCACGGCGTGGCGGGCGCGGTTGAAGCCGAGGAACTCGCGGCGCACGCCGCGATGGACGACCGCCGTCTCGATCCGCGAGCGCGGCGGAGTGCCGTCGACGGACCGCACGCGCAGTTCGCGCCACGAGCAGCAGTCCGTCAACACCGAGCCGGCCACCACGGCGGCCGGCTCGGTCGCATACTGCGGGTTGGAGATCGCGGCCCGCGCGAACACGCGCACGTCGTCGATGAGGTTCACCACCGCGACGCCCGTGGCCGTGACGTTGCGATAGGTCGCCGTGTCGAGGAACGGCTTGAGCACGATCCGTTCGTCGCCCCACTCGACGCCCATCGGCGCGCAGTTGACCGCGCCGGAGGCGTCGACGGTGGTCACGATGGTCTCGAGGATGAACGCCACGGGCCTCCCCTACCGGACCAACTCGACCGGCGGTGGCACGAAGGCCGGGCCGTCGCCATCGGTGGCCGACGCCCACGGCAGCGCGGCCTTGGGTGTCTCGCTCGCGCCGTCGGCGCGCGGCGGGCGCGAGCCCGGGCGCGCGGCGTCCCCGTGCAGGAAGCGATCGAGGATCGCGTAGCCGTACTCGCTGGCTGCCGACTCGGGATGGAACTGCACGCCCACGACGGGGTGCGACCGGTGCGCGACGGCCATGATCTCGCCGTCGTCGACCGACGTCGCGGTGACGCGCAGTCCGGCCGGCACGGCGTCGCGCCGGATCACGAGCGAGTGGTAGCGCGCCACGCGCATCGGACTCGGCAGGTCGGCGAACACACCGGTGCCGTCGTGACGGATCGGCGACGTGCGGCCGTGCACCGGCCGGCCGGCCCGCACGACGTCGCCGCCGTACGCCTCCCCGATGCACTGATGCCCCAGGCACACGCCGAGCACCGGAATGGTCGCGCCGAAGCGGCGCACCACGCCGGTCGACACGCCGGCCTCGGCCGGCGTGCACGGGCCCGGCGACAGGATGATGCGGCTCGGTGCCAGCCCCGCGATGTCGTCGAGGGACAGCGCGTCGTTGCGGTAGACCACGGCTTCCTCGCCCAGCTCGCGGACGTAGCGCGCCAGGTTGTGGACGAACGAGTCGTAGTTGTCGATCAGGAGGATCATGTGGGCACCGCGAGCGCGTCGATGATGCCCCGGGCCTTGTCGAGGGTTTCCCGGTACTCCTGCGCCGGCTCGGAGTCGGCGACGATGCCGCCGCCCGCATTGAAGTATACGCGGCCCCCGGTGGCCACGGCCGTCCGGATGGCGATGCTCGTGTCCAGGTCGCCCGTGACGCTCCAGTAGCCGATGGAACCGCAATAGACGCCGCGCCAGGCCGGCTCGAGCTCGGCGATGATCTCCATCGCACGCAGCTTCGGCGCACCCGTGATCGACCCGCCCGGGAACGCCGCCTTCAGCAGCGCCAGCGCGTCGGCGCCGGGCGCCAGCTCGCCAACCACGGTCGACACGAGGTGGTGCACCGTCGCGTACCGCTCGAGCGCGAAGAGCTCCGGTACCCGGACCGTGCCCGGCAGGCACACGCGCGACAAGTCGTTGCGCAGCAGGTCCACGATCATCAGGTTCTCGGCGCGGTCCTTGGCGCTCTCGGTGAGGGCCTGTCCGAGCGCCGCGTCGTGCTCGGGCCCCAGGCCGCGTGGCCGCGTGCCCTTGATCGGCCGCGTCTCGACGTGGCCGGCGCGGTCCACGCGCAGGAAGCGCTCGGGCGACGCGCTCAGCACCGCCGCGCGCGGGACGTCGAAGTAGGCCCCGAACGGCGCCGGGTTGCGCAGCCGCAGGCGCTGATAGAGCCGCCACGGCGACTCGGCGAGCGGCGCCTCGAATCGCTGCGACAGATTCGCCTGGAAGATGTCGCCGGCGTAGATGTACTCGCGCACGCGCGACACGGCGTCGAGGTAGCCCTGCCGCGTGAACGACGACCGCAGCTCGAGCCGCGGATCCCACCAGCCGCCCTCGGCCGGATAGCTCGGCGCGCCGTCGGGCGCAGGTTCGTGGCGAACCGGCTCGACGGGGATCTCGGGCGAGGGCTCCCCCGACTCGAGGCGCGCGCGGACCTCCCGGGCACGCGCCCCCGCGCGCGACTGGCGCGCGCCGGCCGTCCGCTCGGGCATGCCGGTCGAGATGATCCAGGCACGCGACTCGGCATGGTCCCAGGCGATCACCCAGTCGTAGACGCCGAGCACCACGTCGTCGAGCGCCAGGTCGTCGACGCGCGGTGCCGGCAGCGTCTCGAGCACGAGGCCCCAGTCGTAGGCGACGTAGCCGGCCGCCCCCCCCTGGAACGGCGGCAGGCCCGGCAGGGGCTCGGCGGCCTCACCCGCCAGGTGCTCGCGGAGGGCCGCGAGCGCGTCGCCCGCGTACGGGCGCCGGCTGCCGGTCAGCCGGTCGAGCACCGTGACGCGCCGGCCCTTGCTCGTCACGACGGCGACCGGGTCGGCCGTCAGGAACGAATAGCGCCCGAGGCGCGCGCTCGTCGCCGCGCTGTCGAGGAACAGCCGGTACGGCAGCCCGGCCAGCCGCTCGCAGCACCAAGCGGGATCGGGCGGCGGGCTGAGCTCCTCGACCACCGCTCGCGCACGGTCACTCATCTGTGCCTCCGACGCGAGGCTCCTCACGGGGCTGCGCCCGATCGTCCGCCCTCCGGGCCGGCGCCTGCGTCAGCCGCGCGTGCCGCGACGGCGCCTCCGGCGGCGTGAGATAGCCCCAGGTCAGACCGCCGTCCTGGCGGTACGTCTTGCCGAGCTGCATCGCAAGGCGCGCCTTGGCCAGCTCCTGCCCGAGATAGAACGCGTGGCTCGGCTCGTCGACCCCGAGCTGCTCGAAGATGCGGTCCAGATCGGTATCGCGCACGTAGCGCTCGCCGTTGAACACCGTGATGCCACCGGCGTCGGCGAAGATCCGGAAGTTCGGGTCGGTGAGCCGGGCCTGCAGCGCCCGCAGCTCGTCCTGGGTGCTGGCCAGCACCACCGGGTCCTTCACCGTGACCAGCCGATCGTCGACGTTCTTCGGAATCGTCCTCGCCGTGATCGCGTAGTGCATCAGGCGCCGCGCGACGTCGATCTCGCGCACGGCCCCGCGCGCCCACGGGATCACCTCGGTCGTCAGCACCGCCCTGATCCCCAGCTCCTGGCAGATCGCGACGAGCAGGGCGTTGACGCCGGTGGAGTCGGCGGCGGTGAGCTCGGTGAGGTTGCCCACGCCCATCAGCATCTCGGCCCCCGGCCAGCGCCGGCGCGCCGCGGCGTAACGCTCGAGCGACGCCATGAAGCCGAAGCCGATGGGCTCGAGGATCGGGTCGATCAGAAACGGCACGCCCCAGCGCTCCAGGGCGTCGAGCGTCGGCTCGAGCGTCTCGAGCGGCTGGG
>CAWULT010000014.1:0-60584 GCA_963923455.1 uncultured bacterium | reverse complement strand
GATTCCTCTACGTCTCGTGGGCTCGGAGATGTGTATAAGAGACAGGATCTAGACTGGCGGGCGCGCCATGACCTACACACTGCCCGCGATCGGCCAGCCCCCCGCCGGCCCCCCGCTGCCGAAGATCGCCGTCGAGGAGCACTTCAACGTCCTGACCGCGCGTCCGGAGGACGGCAACCAGACCGACCTGGCCCGGTTGGTGACCGCGATGGGGTACGACCCGGCGTGGATGGCGCTCGTCGGGGAGCGGCTGCCGGAGTGCGGGGCGCGCCGGCTGGCGTCGATGGACGCGAGCGGCGTCGAGATCAGCGTGCTGTCGCACACCGTGCCCGGCCCGCAGGGCATCGTCGACGGCGCGACGGCCGCCGCCGCCGCGCGCGACGTCAACGACTACCTGGCCGGCGAGGTCATCGCGGCGCACCCGACCCGCTTCGCCGGCTTCGCCAGCGTGGCGCTGCAGGATCCGGCGGGTGCGGCCAAGGAACTGGAGCGTGCCGTCACGCGCCTGGGCCTCGTCGGCGCGATGATCAACGGCTACACCGACGTGGCGGACGCCCGCGGCGGCGAGTACCTCGACGAGCCGCGCCTGCTGCCGTTCTGGGAGGCGGCCGCCGCGCTCGGCGTGCCCGTCTACGTCCATCCGCGGCCCTCGTTCGATCAGCGGATGTACCGCGGACACGCCGAACTGATTGGTGCCACCTGGGGCTTCGCGCCCGAGACGGCCACGCACGCGCTTCGCCTCGTCTACAGCGGGCTGTTCGACCGGTTCCCGTCGCTGACGGTCGTCCTCGGACACCTCGGCGAGACGCTGCCGTACTTCGCGTGGCGCATCCAGCACTGCTTCGAGTTCAACCCGTCGGACAAGCGGGTCGAGCGCCGGCTGCAGGACTACCTGTGCGACAACGTCTACGTGTCGACGAGCGGGTTCTTCAGCGATCAGGCCCTCATCGGCGCGGTGCTGACGATCGGGGCGGATCGGATCCTGTTCGCCGCGGACTATCCCTACGAGCCGATGGAGCCGGCGGCGGCCTGGCTCGACCGCGCGCCGATTGCGGAGAACGACCGCCGGAAGATCGCGCACGGCAACGCCCGTCGCCTGCTGCGGCTGCCGGCGCGCTGACCTGGAGCGAGCGCCGGCCGAGGTGGCCGGCGCGTCTCACCCGAACGCGTCACCGGACGATCACGGTCTCGAAGTATTCGCCCGGCACCACGAGCCCGCGTGCGTCGCCGCGGTCGAAACGGCGCAACAGCGCCAGCAGGTCGGCCTCGAGCGCGCGCTGCTTGCCCGCGTCGAGCGCCAGGAAGGCCTTGTGCGTCGGGCCGTAGTAGGTCCGGAACACGTCGACCCAGTGCTCGGCCGATTGGTAGCGGAAGTTGAACATCCGGCGCGTGTTGGCGATCGACGCCGCGCCGGCGAAGAGCTTCTGGAGGTGCCCCTCGGTGCCCCAGAGCGCCGGCGACTGGACGCCGGGCGCCGGCGGCACGTGCGAGCCGACCACCTTGAACAGCTGGCCGATGAACCCTTCGGGCGTCCAGGAGGCGAGGCCGATGCGGCCGCCCGGCCGGCACACGCGCATCAGCTCGGCTGCGCTGCGCTCGTGGTCCGGTGCGAACATCACGCCGTAGGTCGACAGCACGACGTCGAAGCTCGCGGCCGGGAAGGGCAGGGCCTCGGCGTCGGCCGTCTGGAACACCACCTCGAGACCCTCGGCCTCGGCGCGCCGCCGACCGCCCTCGAGCAGCGCCGGCACGTAGTCGGTGGAGGTCACCCTCGCGAACCGGCGGGCCGCCGCCAGGGTCGCGTTGCCGTTGCCGGCGGCCACGTCGAGCACGTCCTCGTTCGACCGCAGGTCGACGGCCTCGCAGAGCGACTCCCCGACGATCTGCAGGGTCGTGCCCACGATCGCGAAGTCGCCCGAGGCCCACATGGCCTGCTGCTTCACCTTGACCTCCGGGAATCGGCCAGATCCGAGCGCGGGCTCGCACGTCACGACATTCGTCATACACTGCTCCTTTCGGCGCGGGCGCTGGCGGGTATCGCCGGCCCGTGTCCCACAGCCTAGGCGGGCCCCCGCGGGCGGTGCCATGTGCCGGCGTCCGGATGATCTGACCGTGCGTCCGGCGCGGAGCCCGACCCAGCCCGCGCGTCCCAGCGGCGTGCCCGTTCGTCCGGTGTGAATGCGATGGCGATGACCACGGATGTGCTGTCCGACGTGCTGCGCGCGGTGCGCCTGACCGGCGCGGTCTACTTCGACTTCGAGCTGAGTCCGCCCTGGGTGGCCGAGGCCCCGGCCTCGACCGAGATCGCGCCGAGGGTGATGCCAGGCGCGCAGCGTGTGATCGAGTACCACGTGATCGCCCGGGGATCCTGCTGGGGGCATCGCGTCGGCGACCCGCCGATCCGGCTCAAAGAGGGCGACCTGATCGTCTTCCCGCAGGGCGATCCGCACGTGATGTCGAGCGCGCCCGGCATGCGGGCCGCGCCGGACATGTCGATCTTCGCCGCGCCGGGCACCCCGTTGCCGCTGGTCTACCAACTGGGTGGCGGCGGCGACGAGCGCGCGCGCGTCGTCTGCGGGTTCCTGGGATGCGACGAACGCCCCTACAACCCCTTGCTGACCGCGTTGCCACCGGTGATCCACCTCTCGGCCGCCGGGCCCAACGCCACGCCGGGCTGGCTGTCGACGCTGCTGAACATCGCCGTCAGCGAGGCCGGGGGCGCGAGAGCGGGCAGCGAGAACGTGCTCGCGCGGTTGTCGGAGCTGATGTTCGTCGAGGCCGTCCGTCGCTACATCGAGACGCTGCCCCCGTCGCAGAGCGGCTGGCTGGCCGGCCTGCGGGACCCGATCGTCGGCCAGGCGCTCGGCGCCCTGCACCAGGACGTGCGGGGGGCGTGGACCGTGGAGCGGCTGGCACGCGAGGTCGGCGTCTCGCGCTCGGTGTTCGCGGAGCGGTTCACGAGCCTCGTCGGCCAGCCGCCGATGCAGTACCTGACGTTGTGGCGCATGCAGGTGGCCGCGCGCCTGCTGTCCGACGGCCGCACCGTCGCGGCCGTGTCCGACGCCGTCGGCTACGAATCGGAGGCCGCCTTCAGCCGCGCGTTCAAGAAGAGCGTGGGGCAGGCGCCGCGCCGCCGTCCGCCCCTCACGTCACCGCGCGGCGGCGCGTGCCCGCAACACCTGCTGGAACTCCGGGTACATCGTGGCGGCCCCGCCACGCGTCGCCTCCTCGGGGATGTGCAGCTGCGCGCCGTACTCCTTCAGGAAGGGATTTTGCCCGGGCAGGTAGTGGGGCACGGCGCCTCGCGGCTGGCCCGCCAGCTCGACGACGGCCGTGCACGGGTAGAGCAGCTGCTGCGGCTGGAGCGGGCGGGGGTTCCGCAGCATGTTCGTGGTCTTGACCAATGGCTCGGTCAGGTAGACCGGGTCCTCGGTGACGGTCACGTAGGTCAGCACGGGGCCGTGCAGCGTGAAGCGCTCGGTGAGCCGGGTCCGGTCGCTCTGCGGCAGGCCGTTGCGCCGGTGCCACATCTGCTTGATGTGCGTCGTCGTCACGACGAGCGTGTCGCCCTCCCAGCGGCCGGTCGAGAAGCCCATCCACGTGTGCTCGGCGAGCGGCGACGGATGCGGCCGGCCGTCCATCCAGATGGTGCGACGCTGCTGGAAGTTGCTGATGTCGACGTGGACGGCGACCACCTGCTGCGTCTCGGGGTTGCGCTCGTCCCAGATGCGCATGTTCAGCGGCCCACGCAGGATGTAGGGCGCGGAGTGCGCGCGGCACTGGTGCTCCGGGACGGTCAGCCGCGACGGGTCCCATGCTTCGGCGAACGCGCGCGCGTTGTCGTTGATGGGCAGGCCCAGGTAGTCGCCGAGTGCCGGCCCGGGGATGCGCTCGGGCTGATCCTCGTGGAAGAGGGCGTTGTAGCTGCCGGTGATGTCGTACTGCGCGTGCGCGGGCGCGGCGGCGCCGAGCAGCGCGGCGAGGGTGACGGCGGCGGCGACGAGGCGCGGCATCGCTATCGTCCCCGCTGCGGGTCGGCCGCCAGGCTGTCGTAGACGGCGTCGACGAATTGCGCCGTCGTCCACGCTCCCGTCGTCGCGCCGTACCGCGTGTCCCAATCGAGGGTGGGGCGCGCGGCCCGCACCTGTTCCTTCGTCCGGCCCTGCGCGACGAGCGCGCGGACGCGGTCGCGGACGATCGTCACCATGTCCCTGTACTCCACGACGTCGAATTCGTCGCTGACGCGCCCGCGCCCCGGCACGATGCGGGTGCCGCCCTCGGTGAACTGCTCCGAGATCGCCAGGTCGACCAGCTGATTGAGGCCCTCGACGACGCCGTCGACGTGGCCGCCGCGGGCCCGGTCGATCCGCGGGTAGCCGGTCGTGTCGTAGATCTCGCCGGCCGCGATCACGTCGGAGCCGCGGAAGAAGACCAGCACGTCGCCGTCGGTGATCGCGTTGGGCACGTGCACGAGCTGGATGCCTTCGCCGTTGAAGTACATCGTCATCTCGCGCTGGAAGAACGTGTCCGTGGGCCATGCCCCGAAAGGCGCCGCGGGCTGTCCGCCGGCCTGGGCGCTCATCCGGTTCAGGACCTGCTCGTGCGCCACGACGAACGCCTGAGGTACGGCGCCGTCGACGGCGCGCTGGCCGACCTGGCCGGCGAAGTTCCCGGCCACCAGCTGTGACCCGGCGGCCGCCACCTTCAGGTTGCCGCCGACGAATTCGGGATGCGCGTGCGTGTTGACGACATAGCGGATCGGACGCGTTCCGGCCAGGCGTCCGACGGCGCCGAGCAGCCCGTCCGCCAGGGCGTCGGTCATCGTGTCCACGATCAGCACCCCCTGGGGACCCACCTGGGCGAGCACGTTGACCCCGCCCGCGCTGAGCAGCGACACCTGGCCACGGACGGGCAACGTGTCGACGGGGCCTTGCGCCACCGCCGTCAACCCGGCAGCGACCACGGCGAGCATGGCCAGGACAGGCGCACGGGAGAGGCGGGGGCTGCGGGGACGGTGGCGGGCGTGGACGGCCTGAGGCACGGCGCACATTCTCCGCGCCCCGTCGCAGCGGCGCAAGGGGCCTGAACGGGCAGGCTGGGCTGGGGGACCGCCGGGCACGCGGCGGGGGAGTCCGCGCCCGTGCGGGAATGTTCGCTCCCCGCCCACCGTGCCGGCGCGGCAAGGCGCACGGGGACGGGCGCCCGCCATGGACCGGCCATTGCAGCCGTGCCCCACGGAGGCGTGTGTATGAAGACGCGAGTCGCCGCCGCGGCCCAGTCCGTTCGACTGAAGGAGCCCCGGAAATGACCACCGTCGGCAAGTTCGCCCTTGGCATGATGGGACGCCTGCGGCCGCGGCCGGCCGTGGGCGACGCCAACTCGATGATCGGGCTGCCCGCCGTGGACGCCCACGGCGGCATGCCCCTGATGAGGCGCTCGGCGCGCGCCGGTCGTCGCGCGAGTTCGCGCCCGATCCGCTGCCACTGCCCGTGCTGTCCGGCCTGCTGTGGGCCGCCTGGGGCGTGAACCGGCCCGACGGCGGGCGCACCGCCCCGTCGGCGCTCAACGCCCAGGAGGTGGACCTCTACGTCGCGCTGCCGTCCGGGGCGTACCGCTACGACGCCGGGGACCACGCACTGCACCTGGTTGCCGCCTCGGACGTCCGCCGCGTGACCGGGTACCAGGACTTCGTCGATGAGGCCCCGCTCGACCTCGTATTCGTGGCCGACTACTCGCGGCTGGGCATGGTGCCCGCCTCGCAGCGCGAGTCGTACGCGTCGGTGGCGGCCGGGGCGATCTCGCAGAACGTCTACCTCTACGCGGCGGGCAACGGTCTCGTGACGGTGATCCGCGCGTGGATCGACCGGAGCGCCATTGCCGACGCGCTGGGGCTGGGACACGACCAGCACGTGCTGCTGTCGCAGACGGTGGGCTACCCGCGGCGGTGAGCGAAGCCTCGCCCGGTCCGGCGGGCCGCCGTCGGGTCAGGTGCGCGCGGCGGACGAGGACCGCGGGCGCCATGGCGTGAGTTCGCGCAGGAACGCCCCGATGCCGTGCGGGAAGGTGTGGTTGGCCCGTCGCGCGAGGCGGCGCCAGGCCTCCCAGACGTTGCCGGCCAGCACGCCGGCCAGGAGGAAGTAGACCGCGCCGACCCAGGTGAACACGGCGTAGCTCACCACCGCCACGAGTACGCCGCACACGACCTGATCGCGGTACTTCACCGGTGAGGTCGGCGGGTCGGTCAGGATGAAGCACGCGAAGAACAGGGCCGCCGGCGCGTCGGGCGCGCGGAAGATCTCGGCGACGTGCCTGGGTTCGCCGGCGAACGCCGTCGCCGTGAACAGCCCGAAGTAGGCGGCCAGGAAGCTCAGCACGAGGGGCATCTTGTTGACCCGGTCCGTGATGAACACGCCGAAGGCGAGGAGCACCAGCTGCGCGCCGGGGTGGACTTCGGGCAGCGCGCCCCACCAGCTCTGGCCGGTGTCGAACGCGTAGAACGTCAGCACCACGGCGAGCGCGGCCGGATTGAAGACGTTGGCCGCCCGCGATCGCACCGCGTACTTGCTCAGCACGCCGACGACGGCCGTCACCGGCGCGTAGTACCACGGGCCCTGCGCGCTCAGCACCATCGCGACGAGCAGCGCCGTCAGGATCGCCCCGTCCGGGATGGTCCACCGCCGGCGGCGCCAGCGGAGAATCACGGCATCGACGGCGGCCGCGGCCGTGACGGCGCTCAGCAGGCCTGGCGCCACGACGGCGAAGCCCTCGTGCGTCGCCGCGATGGCCACCAGCGCGGCCAGCAGCACGATGAGCGTGCCCTTGGGCGTCCTGAGGACGCTGAGGACCGGCGTCGTCACCGTGGGAATCCGGGCGTCGAATGGCGGGCGAGGTCGTGCGTGACGATCAGGCCCTCCACGTCGAGGCGGCCCAGCAGCGCGAGGCCGTCCACCGGGCCGAGCACGAATGCGGCCGTGGCCAGTGCGTCGGCGAGCATCGCGCTCGGCGCGACGACCGTCACGCTGGCGACGTCGGCCGGCGATCGGCCGCTGCGGGGGTCGATGATGTGGTGCTCGCCGGGGCCGCCCGCGGACGCGCTGGCGGGCCGTTCGTAGCCGCCCGACGTGCACACGGCCCGGTCCGAGACGCGCACCGTCTGCAACAGCTCCCCGGCATCCGCCGGGTGACGGATGCCCACGGCCCAGGGCTCGCCCCGGCGGTTGCGGCCGCCGAGGTAGAGATCGCCCCCGGCGTCGATCGCGAAGTCGCCGAACGCCCGCAACTCGCGCGCGGCCGCGTCGATGGCGAGACCCTTGGCCACCGCGCCCAGGTCGAGCACCAGCGGCCGCCGCAGCGTGATCGTCCGCTCGGCTTCGTCGACGAGCACGTCACGGAAGCTGACATCGTCGTCCACGCCGTCCGCCCGGGGCGCGGCGTCGCCGGAGCGGTGCTCGCGATCGAAGCCGCGGTTGGCCATCCGGTGGCCCACCGTGGGATCGAACGCGCCGCCGGTCTCCTCCGCCAGCGCGACGGCGAAGCGGACAGCCTCGAAGAGCGCCGGGCTGGCGGCCACGGGCGTGCCGGCTCGCGCCGTGAGCCGCATCAGCTCGCTGCGGGGATCGAATCGCGTGCAGGCGGACTCGATGTCGCGGAACCAGGCGAGCGCGCGCCCGGCGGCCGCCCCGGCGCCGTCGCCGCCGACGTCCACCGAGACGAACGTGCCCATCACCGCGTCGGTGTGGACCGGCACGGCGGAATCACCTGGCCTTCGAGAGCGCCTCGACCACCGCGTCGTAGAACGCGTAGCTGCTCTCGGTGGCGCCGGAGACGTAGTCCACCTCCGCGCTCTGCCTCTGCGCGACCTGGGGCAGCAGGGGATCGATCCACGTGCAGGCGTAGCGTGTGAGGCACTGCGCGATCGTGGCGGAGGTGATGCGCCCGCCGGCCACCACCACCTGGGCCTGGATGTCGCCGTGGCGGCAGCTGCCCCAGCCGAGATACGTGCCGTCCGCATACACGCTCTTCGGCGCCTGCGGCGCGGCCGGCGCGGTCTCGGACGGTCCCGCCACGGCCGTCACCGGCGCGGCTGCCGCCGTCTCAGTCTGAGCCGTCGGCTCGTGGTCGGCGATGACGGGTGTCGTCACCGGCGCGGCTGCCTCGATGGTCGCAGTGGGCGGCGCGACGGCCGCCGCGGGCTCCTGGCTGGCGGAAGGCCGGTTCGTCGATGGGGCCGCGGGTGCCCCGGATCGCACGGGCGGCAGAGGCTCCCCGGCGTCCACGGCGGGCGCTGCAACGATCGCTCTGGGACCCGGAGCCACGGCGGCCTTGCCGCCACCGGGTGACCGCCGCTCGGCGGCCTGGTGCTCGAACCGCTCGGCGGCGGCCTTCGTACGCTGGTAGCCCGCCCCGTACACGGCCAGCACGGCGGCCGAGCTCAGGGCCACCAGGCCGTGCGACACCTTCCTGTTCGACGAGTTCGAGCCGCCGTCCGCCACGTGCGGGCAATTATAGGCGCTGCGGGCGGCCGGTGCGTCGAACGCCCTGCGTGTCCGGCCCGGATCAGCGCGCGAGGCGCCGGGCCCGTCGGCCCGCCGGCTTGGGCGGTTTCGGCGGCGAGAAGATGCCGGTGCGCGCCGACTCGGCGATCGCCGAGACCGCCGGATGCTTGATGCGCCGTTCGTAGGAGATCGCGTAGAACCGCTCCTTGATCGCGTCGACGCGCCCGACCGCCGCGACCCGGTACTGACCGCAGATCTCCCGCTCGATCGCCGTGGGGCCGACGAACACCCCGGCGCCGTTCTCGCCGAACACCTTCATCAGCGCGCTGTCGTCGAACTCGCCGACGACGTTTGGCCGGATCCCCGTGTGCTGGAACCAGTCCTCGAGTTGCCGGCGCAGTACCGTGCCGTCGCCCGGCAGCAGCATCGGTGTGCCGGCCAGAGCCTCGGGGAAGCGGCGGCTCACTCGGGCCGCCAGCGCGGGCGCGGCGAAGAAGGTCGTGCCGCTCTCGCCCAGCAGGTGGCTGTAGGCCTTGACCAGCACCGTCGGCGGCACCGGCGTGTCCGACAGCACCATGTCCAGTTCGTGCACGGCCAGTTCGGCCAGGAGCTTGTCGGCGCGGTCCTCGCGGCAGACGATGCGCACCGGCTCCTGGAGCTCGAAGGCCGGCTGGAGCAGCCGGTACGCGATCAGCTTGCTGACGACGTCGGCCACGCCCACGACGAGGCGCATGGGGCGGCCCGTGGCGCGCCCGCGGACCACGTCGACCAGTTCGCGCCCGAGGCCGAAGATTTCGTCGGCGTAGCGGAAGACCACGCGCCCGACGTCGGTCGGCACCAGGCGGCGGCCGACGCGGGTGAAGAGCCGTTCGCCCAGCATCTGCTCCAGCGAGCGGACCTGGCTGCTGACCGTCGGCTGCGAGAGGCGCAGCCGCTCGGCCGCCCGGGCGACCCCGCCCTCACGGACGACCATCCAGAAGTAGAGCAGGTGGTGGTAGTTGAGCCACTCCATGTCCATGAGATCAGCATATAGGGATGCTAAATGCGTTGGCAATGATCTTTGTAATTGTCTATGAGTAGCAGGCCTCCCTAGGATCGGAGGCACGAAGAGGTGACCCATGCGGATTGACGTGCGGTGCCGGGTGGAGATGGACGGAGCGTCGCTGCGGGACGAGGCGGAACGCCGCGTGCGCGTGGCCCTGGGACGTTTCGAACGCAGGGTCCGGCGCGTCGACGTGCGGTTCGTCGACGTCAACGGCCCCAAGGGCGGGCCGGATCACGAGTGCCGGATCGAACTGCGCCTGTCGGCGCCGAGGCGCCTGATCCTGGTGGAGGAGGCCGACGCGGAGCCGAGGGCCGCGCTCGCCCGCGCCACCGACCGCGCCGCCCGGATCGCCGCGCGCACCATCGCGCAGGCGCACGACGACTGGCAGGGCGGCGCCCGGAGGGGCGCGCCCCCGCTGCGCTACGAGCCGAGGCCATGAGACGGGATCGTAGCCTGCTGCTGGCGGTGGCGCTATTGATGCTGGATCGTCAGTCGTGTGTCGGCCGGTACAGCTCGAGTGGGCCCTCCGCGTCGAGCCGTTCGAGCCTGAACGCGCGCACGACGAGCGACATGTCGTCCGGCGACACGTGGGCCGTGTCGACGACGACGAAGCCGAGGCGCGCCCGCCGTACGAACGCCGGGCCGTCGGCGAGCAGGTGGGCTCTGCGGTCCGGGGGAAGTGCTCGGCCCTCGCTCAGCACGATCAACGCGTCGAGCGTCGCATCGCTGCGGACATCCGACACGCGCCGGCTGGACACGCGCGACAGGTAGCCCCCAATCAGGGGCTTGGCGTGCGCGGTCTGGAAGAACATCGAACGGGCGCTGAAGTTGCCGGCGTTCGACGTGCCGTCGCGGACACCGAACGGCAGGTCCAGTAGGCGGCCGTCGCCTGGTTCGGCGGCCACCCTGGCGAAGAAGCGCGGCACCTCGGCCGAGTAGAGCGTGCGCGGTGCCGGCACGAGCTCGAGTGCGAGCAGGAGGCCCGTGCCCGCGAGCCAGAGCCGCCGGCGGGCCGGATCGTGGGCACGCAGCCAGGCGAGCGCCGACGCGCACAGCACCACGAACGCCAGGGTCAGCACCACGCTGAAGCGTGCCGGCGTCCGGACCAGGTCGACGATCGGCGCGTAGCGGAGCAGGGCCCATGGCCCCGGCACGTACGTGTTGACGCCGGCCACGTGGACGAACGGTCCCAACGCCAGCAGGCCGAAGGCCGTCACCATCCAGACCCAGACGCGGTGCGGCCGCCAGCCGCGCGCCCACGCCGTCACGAGCAGTGCCCCTGCGACGAGCGGCAGGGAGGCGACGTTTTCGAGGTACGTGTCCGACTGCGGCATCAGCCAGCCGCGTGTCCAATCGGGGGCGAGCGGGTGATTCGGGTTCGGGGTGACGAGGGCCAGCAGGTCGACGCCGCCGGGGCTGCTCCGCCAGAAGATGCGGCCCCCGTCGAACCGGCCCTCGGCCGCGTGGATGGCAACGGCGTAGAGAAGCGGTGACAGCAGCGCGGCGGCCGTCAGGCCGGCCACGACGGTCGCTCGCGCGACGCCACGCGCCTGATCGGCGGTGGCCGTCCACCTCAGCCGCCGGGTGAGCGCGACGCGCAGCAGCACCAGGCAGGTGAGCAGCAGCACCGGCGTGTAGAGCGTGCGCATGCGCACGGCCATGCCGGCAACGGCGATCTCCATGCCGCCTGTGACGACGGTGAAGGCGACCGCGCCGGCCAGCACGCCCGCGAGGCCGTCGAGCGCCAGGCGGACCGGACGGGGCGCGGGCGTGTCCGCCCGGTCTACCCGTACGGCGTGCGCCAGCAGGAACACCGCGCCGATGAGCAGGCAGTAGATGCCGTAGTAGACGTCGGTGGTCGTGGCCCAGGCGATGGCCGCGCCCAGGGCGACGGCGCACCCCCGCCGCGGTGTCCGCGCGCAGAGGAGCAGCAGCAGGAGAAACGCCGGCAGCGGGGTCGCGGCCACGAGGCTGAAGTGACCCATGCCCCGCGTCACGAGCACGGGGCTCCACGCGAACAGCACCCCGGCGAGCCACGATTCGCCGGTCGCGCCGGTGACATGCCGGGTCAGCAGGAAGGTGACGTACGCCGTCAGCACGCCCATCGCCAGGAACACGACGTTGAAGGTCGTGACGACGCCGATGGCCTGGAGCAGCGGCAGGGCCAGCAGGTTCTGGAACGGCGTGTAGTTGTGCAGGCTCAGGTTCGCGTCGGAGCCCGTCAGCGAGAAGATCGCGCCGGTGAAGTACGGCAGGCGGTGGTGTTCGACGAGTTCGTGCCGGAACACCCATTGGTTCCAGACGTACACCGCCGTATCGCCGGTCGGAGGCCCGGTGAGGTGCGTGCTCAGGTGCAGCGGAAGCGGCCAGGCGAACAGCAGGGCCACCACCGCGTATGCGAGCAGCGCGACCGCGTGCGTCGTGACCTGGCTGCGAGACGGCATCACGGAAAGGCGCGCTCAGTCTAGCCGCATCCGCGCGCGCTGACCAGCGAAGAGCAATCCCCGGTGAATTGCCGGGGAAATCCCAGGTTACTGCCCCGGGCCGGTCTCGAACGAGGAGCCCGCGAACACCTCCCGGCCGTCGGCCAGCTTGACCGTGCGGGCGTTGGCGATGTGGTCCGAGGTCTTCGACCGGAAGCCGTTCACGGTGACCTTGTGTCCCGGCTTCAGCGAGTTGCGGTGCCAGCCGTTGCGCATCAGGCCATTCGGCGGGCCGAGCTCGAAGTCCCACACCTGGGTCTTGCCGTTCTCGTCGGGGCCCTCGACGTAGACCCGGGCGTGCGGGTTGGTCCATTCGAGCTTCTGGACGCTGCCGGTGACGGTGATCGTCCGGTTGCGGTCGTATTCGGCGGCGAACGAGTGGTGCGCCGTGGCGACGGACGTGGTGGCCAGCAGCGCGATGCCGGCGACCGCGACGAACAGGTTCTGACGGGTCATAGGTAGCCTCGCTCCAACGTCGAGCATAATACGCTCGTTCGTTCCGACCCGGAGGATGGCATGCGAGCGAGACCGAGTGTGGCGCGGGTGGTGGCGGGTGTCGTGGGAGTGCTGGCGGCGTCCGTCCCGCTGGCCGCCCAGTGGCCGAAGTACCCGACGCCGGGTGTGCCGCGGCTCGCCAACGGTGCTCCGAACATGGACGCGCCCGCGCCACGCACGCCCGACGGCAAGCCTGACCTGTCCGGCGTCTGGCGCGGGGTCGGCGCGCTGGCCGCGCCTGCGGCCGCCGGGGCCACGCCACCGCCGGGTCCGCCGGCGGCGGCCTTCCGCGACATCGGTCAGAACATCCCCGGTGGACTTCCGCTGACCCCCCGCGGCGCCGAGATCCTGAAGGTGCGCGTGGCTGGCAACAGCAAGGACAACCCGGAGGCCCACTGCCTGCCGATGGGCATCGTGCAGCTCCACACGCAGGGCTTTCCGCGCAAGTACTTCCAGGCGCCCCGCAGTCTCGTGATCCTCTACGAGGCCAGCGCCGAGCGCCGCGAGATCTTCACCGACGGCCGCCCGCTGCCGGGCGGCGAGAACCTGCAGCCCTGGTTCAACGGCTACTCCGTGGGGCGCTGGGAGGGCGACACGCTCGTGGTGCAGACGGCCGGCTTCCGCGACGACGGCTGGCTCGACATCATCGGCAGCCCGTTGACGGGAACGGGCAAGGTCACCGAGCGCTTCCGGCGGGTCAGCTATGGACGGATGGAGGTCGACATCACCATCGAGGACCCGACGGTCTACACCAGGCCGTTCACGGTGCGCCACAACCAGCAGCTGATGATCGACGAGGAATTGTTCGAGTTCGTCTGCCTCGAGAACCAGCGCTTCGGCGCGCAGTAGGCCCGGCGAGGATCCCCGTCACGATCATGAAGAGCTACGACGTCTGTCAGTCGGGTGCCCCGCTCGTCGCCCAGGACCGCCCCGCGCCCGTGCCGGCCGGCAGCGAGGTCCTGCTGCGCGTGCTGGCCGCGGGCGTGTGCCACAGCGACATCCATTTCTGGGAGGGCGTGTACGACCTCGGCGGCGGGCGCCAGATGCGGCTCGTCGATCGCGGCATGCGCTTGCCGCTGACGATGGGGCACGAGAACGTCGGGGAGGTCGTGGCGATCGGGCCCGAGGCGCGCGGCGTTGCGGTCGGCGACCGCTGCCTGGTGTACCCGTGGATCGGCTGCGGGACCTGCGGCGTGTGCCGGCGCGGCGACGAGCACCTGTGCCTGAAACCCGGGTTCCTGGGTGCGTTCCGGCCGGGCGGGTACGCCGAGCAGCTCCTGGTGCCGCATCCCCGCTACCTGCTCGACATCGGCACGCTGCCCCCCGAGCAGGCGGCGCCGCTCGCATGCGCGGGCGTGACGGGGTACTCGGCCGTGCTGAAGCTCGGCGACCTGCTGACCCGCGAGCCCGTCGTCATCATCGGCCTCGGCGGCGTGGGTTCGATGGCGCTCGCCTGCGTGACCGCACTCGGCGGCCGGGCCATCGTCTGCGACATCGACCCGCGCAAGCGGGCCCGCGCGCTCGACGCCGGGGCGATCGCCGCGATCGACAACCACGCCGAGGGCGCGCTGCAGCAGGTGACCGAGGCGGCCGGCGGCGCCGTCTGGGCCGTCGTCGACTTCGTCGGCGCGGGTGACACGGTGCGTTTCGCGACCGACGCGCTGACGAAGGGCGGTACGCTCGTGGTCGTGGGGCTGTTCGGCGGGGAGATCACCATGTCGACGCCCTACTTCCCGATGCGTGCGATGACCGTCCGGGGCTCGTACGTCGGCAGCCTCGCCGAACTGTCCGACCTGCTGGCCTTGGTGAAGCAGCGTGGGCCGCTGAACGTCCCCATCGAGACGCGGCCGCTGCCGCGGGCCTACGACGCGCTGCTGGACCTGAAGGCCGGACGTGTGCTCGGACGCGTCGTGCTGACGCCGGGCGCCTGACGGCCGTCCCTGCCCGCTGCCCCCGCCTGCGCGACTCCGGGTAAGCTTGGAAGAGCGTGCCCCCGGTGGACGAGGGGGCCGGCCGAGGGGTGCCCGTGAGCGACGACCAGAAGTACAGCGGCGAGAACTTTCGAGGACCGGACAACGCCTCGCCCTATCCCGTCAGCCGCCTCGGCGCGCCCATCTCCCTGGTCGACACCGCGAAGCTGATCGAGTCGGCCTCGGCCAAGGTCGCCCTGCGCACCAACGCCCAGCTCGAGGTGATCGTCGAGCAGATGAAGGCGCTGCAGGAGCGCGCGCGGGAGATCATCGAGCAGGCCTCCCGCGACGTCGATCTGATCCACGCCGAGTGCCGCTTCCACCGCGTGCCGGGCCGCATCTACCACCTCTACGAGAAGCCCGACGGGCACCGGTATTTCTCGATGCTCGGCCCGGACGAGTTCGGGCCGGCCACGCCGTCGGGGTTCGTGGCGAGCTACCGCTACGAGCACGACGAGTCGTGGACGCGTGTCGACGAGATGGCCGCGCGCGACCGGCGCCGGGCCGAGATCCAGGGTTTCGTGTCGAACCGGTTGCTGAAGGACGGCGCCGTCTGACCCGCGCCCGATCGGGGCGCCGAGATCACAGCTCGCTAGCGCGGCACGAGCCGCGCAACGGTGGCCCCGAGGTGGGACGTGGGGTCGTCCCAGAATTCCGCCACGCACGGATGACGGTCGAGTGCGGCCTGCACGATCCCGCGCTGCACGCCGCGCCCGCGGCCGTGGATCAGGCGCACCTCCGCGAAGCCGGCCGCGTGCGCCGCGCGCACGTACTCCTCGACGACCGACGGGATGTCCTTCGGGTGGAACGCGTGCAGATCGAGTGCGCCCTCGACCGGGAGGTGAACGAGCTCGGGCGACTCGTCGCTCACTTCCGATGCGCGTCCAGGAAGTCGAAGATCTGCCGCGCGTACGTCAGATACGCTTCGAGGTGCGTGCCGCCCGGCACCGTGGCGTAGACGGCGTCGACGCCGGCCGTCCGCGCCGCGTCGGCCATGCGCTTCGACGCGTCCATCGGGTTGGTCGTGTCCTGATCGCCGTGGATCACGAGCACTGCGACGCGGCCCTTCAGCCGGTCCCAGGGATAGGCGCCGGGGTCGATGGGGCCCGAACTGATGACGAGGGCCGCGAACCGCTCGGGGTACTTCGCGCCCAGGTGCAGCGCGCCAGACCCCGACGGATTCTGGCCGTGCAGGTAGATGCGCGAGGTGTCGACGCCGTACTCGCGCGTGACCAGATCGATGACGTGCAGCACGTCCTGCTCGGCGCGCTCGTTCTCGATCGGCGTCCAGCCCTCGGCCGGTGCCGGCGCGTTGGGGCGCGCGATGCGGTAGGGACTGCCGTAGTACGGCTGTCGCAGCGGCCGGTAGCCCATCGGGGTCACCACGAGATAGCCGCGCTGCTCGGCCTGCAGCACCAGGTCGTTCGCACTCCGGTACGAGTTGTCCACGCTGGTGCCGGCCCGCAGCGTCACGAGCAGGGGCAGCTTCGCGCCGGGCGCCCACCGCGACGGCACGAACAGGCGATACGGTATCGACTCGCCCGTGCCCGGAAAGTCGTACGCGCGGTACTGCTCGCCCCTGGCCTGGAAGAGCGGTGCCTTCGGATTGAGCGGAGGCAGTGCGGCCGGTTGCGCGCCGCCCGGCGCGGGGGCCTGCCCGTGAGCGGACGCGGCGAGCAGCACGGCCAGGGCGGCGAGGGAGAAGGCACGCGAACGCATGGGACCTCCGGACGGAAAGGATCAGCGCGGGACGATGCGCACGCGGGGCGAGGTGCCCACCTGCTCGTACCGAAAGCCGTCGGCCGGCCGATCGAGCTGACGGACGTACAGGGCGCTGACGCCGTCGCGAGACGGGCTGCCCATGGCGATCACGCGGTCGCCGGGCCTCCACGTGTCGGCGGTCACGCCGATACCCTGCAGTTCGAACAGGTTGTCCAGCTCGAGGCGCCAGGCCTGCTCGCGGCCCCGGTCGTCGATGGCGGCCACCGTCATCCACGGATGCGGGTTGACGAACCGGAATTCCCGGACGGCGCCCGTCACCGTCACGCGCCGGTTGCCGTCGTAGACGGCGGCAATCGAGTGGTGGGCGGCGGCGGACGCGCCGCCGGCCAGCAGGCCCGCCAGCACGCCCGCCAGCGCGGGGCGAGTCATGCCCGGGATTCTACTCCCCGCCGGCCAGGGCCGGCGGGCACGGGGGCCTCGCGTGGCAGAGGCGCCCCGGCACGGGCGTCAGGCGCCCGGCCGCGGCAGGCGCTCGAGGATTCGGCGGACCGCGTCGTCGATGGTTTCCTCGAGTGCGCGCTGGTTGTCGATGACGTTGTCGAGCGCCGTGTCCGCCCACCCGCGCCAGACCAGCCGCTTGCTGCCGAGGTCCACGAGGTCGAGCACCAGCGCGCCCTTCTCGTAGACGATCGGCGCGCACGACGTATTCGGCTCGCAGCGCGGCGAGTCGGTGTCGACGCCGCTGACGCTGATCTGCTGGGTGACGCTCGCGTGGTAGTGCAGCTCCACGTCGGCGGGCATGCCGTCCATCGCCTTCTGGAAGCCGCGGGCGGCCAGCTGGGCCTCGACGTCCGACTGCAGCCGCCGCTGGAAGAACGGGTTGTTGTCGAGCCGCGGGTCGCCCGTCGACAGCTCCGACGTCTGGGCCCAGACGTAGGTGCGCAGGCGCCCGAAGTCCGTGCCGCGCTCGACGAACGAGTTGACGCGCATCGGCGCGCAGCCCGCCAGGGTCGCCGCCGCGAGCGCCGCCGCCGCGACGCGGCCCCATCCTCGTGACCAGTGCATCTCGTGTCTCCTGTGGTGACCCGGCGTCAGCGCGCCACGGCGGTCGGCATCTGCGCGAGCATCCGCTTCACCGCTTCCTGGATGTGGCTGGCCAGCCGATCGCGGTTGTCCAGCAGCGGCTCCAGGCGCTCCTGGGCCCAGCCGCGCCAGACGACCCGGTTCGTCCGGGTGTCGACCACGTCGAGCACGATGGTGCCCGCCTCGTACGCGTCCACGCGGCCCTGGCAGTCGGGCGTCTGGCAGTACCCGAAGCGCCGGTCCGCCCCGCTGACGTCGATGCGCTCGGTGACGTTGGCGTGGTAGTGGATGCGCAGGTCCGGCGTCCCGCCACTCGGCGCGAGCTGGATGCCTCGCGCGGCCAGCGCACGCTCGACGGCGCCCTGGAGCTGGTCCTTGAAGAAGGGATCCTTGTCGAGGCGCGGGTCTCCGGTGGGCAGCGAGTCGGCCGGTCCCCAGTCGAAGCTGCGATAGCGGGCGAAGTCGACGCCGCTCTCGACGTGCGAGCTGACGTTCGTCGCCGTCGCGCACGCGCTCAGCGCGCCCGCCGTCAGCAGTGCCATGGCCAGTCGTCCCGCTCGTCGCATGTGCAATCCTTTGATTTCCAGACGTTCCACCGTTGTGCGAAATCCGTGCCGGGCGTCCCGCGCTCGCCCGGCCCGGCGGCACGCCGGCGCATGCACGTCGGGGCTCCCGGATGGACAGACGGCCTCTGGGGAATTTACTCCAAGCCGGACGAAAATGGCGCACGCCGGCAGCCGGCCGGCGTGCGCCGATGCTTCCCGACCGGGCTACCTGGCCGCCTTGGCCTGGTCGCGTTCTTCGGCGCGGGCCGCCTCGAGGATGTTGCGCAGCCCGTAGTTGCCCTCGTGGCAGGCGTATTCGAAGGGCGGCTGGCCCGGGTCGCGCGTCAGGTTCATGCCGAAGGTCCACGGCCTGGCCCACGTGTGCGGGTCCTCGAGCGTGACCGACCACTCGACCGTATCGGGCCCGAGCGGGGTGAAGCGCTCGATCATCTTCAGCTGGTCGCTCGAGCCGCGGTACGGCGTCTTGTCGGTGAAGTTCGTCGTTTCCACGACCAGCGTATTGCCTTCCCAGCGGCCGCGCGCGTCACCGACGTACTGCCGCATCGACCCGTTGATGTGGGGGCGCCCGTCGAGCGGAATCACGCGCGTGTCGTGCACCATCTCGTAGGTGATCGTGACGAAGCCCGGGCCCTGGTGAATCCGGTACGAGTTGCCGTAGATGGCGGGCATCATCGAGCCCGGCACGCCGCGGGTGATGCACCGGTCGTACAGGCTCCGGTCCTCCCACGAATCCGCCGGCCCTCGGTTCTTGCGGGCCGCGGCCCGGTCGGCCTGGCGCTTCTGCGCCTCCGCGGTCTGCGGTGGGACCTTGCCGTCGAGCGGGTCCGACACCAGCCACGCACGGCTGTTGACCGCGTTGTAGTTCTCGAACCAGTGCATCGGGCTCGTGGCGCCGGGGAACTCGCTCAGCGTCGGTGCGCGTTCGATGGTCTGCTGCTGGCGCTGCTGGACGATCCTGGCGAGCTCGTCCGGCCTCACGTCCTCGAGCCGGCGGCCGGCGAACTCCTCCGGACGCTCGAACGGAATGCCGCTTTCGTCGCTGTTGTTGTAGTCGCCGGCGATGTCCGGGTCGCCCCAGGGCGTCTTGGGGGGCACGTAGGAGCCTTTCGGCAGGATCTGCGTGGCGCGCTTGCGGTCCGGCACCTCCCCGGGCTTGATCGGGTCGGCCCGCCGGGCGGTTTGCGCCCCGAGGGACGCCGCGCCGAGGCTGGACGCCAGCACGATGACGAGCATGAACGAACGAGACATGAAAGCCCTCCGTGGGCCAGTGGGCGTACGCCCGGATGATGACGGCACCCGAGGACAACGGACGCCGTGCCGGTCTATACTCGGCGCGCCGGAACCGTCTGATCGGGAGTGGCTCATGATACCCCCCGATCGCCGCTGACGCGTGCCTTTCGCGCAGGAGGACCCAGTCATGGAGTCGACACGCCCGCAGGTGCCCCCCGAGGCCATCGAGGCCTACAATTTGTACATCCACGGCGAGATCGACCGGCGGTCGTTCATGGACCGGGTCGGGAAGATTGCGGCGACGAGCATGGCGGCCACGGCGATGATCGAGGCCCTGATGCCGAACTACGCGGCCGGCCAGCAGGTGTCGCCGACCGACCCCCGTATCAAGACCGAGTACGCCACGGTCCCGTCGCCCAACGGCACGGGCAGCATCAAGGGCCTGCTGGCCCGGCCGGCCAGCGCGGGCACGAGCAAGCTGCCCAGCATACTGGTGGTTCACGAGAACCGGGGGCTCAACCCGCACATCGAGGACGTCGCGCGACGGCTGGCCGTGGCCAACTTCATGGCGTTCGCGCCCGACGGCCTCACGTCGGTCGGCGGCTACCCCGGCGACGACGACAAGGGGGGGCAGCTGTTCGGCACCGTCGATCGGACCAAGATGGGCGAGGACCTCTACGCCGCCGCCGTCTGGCTGCGGTCGCGCCCCGACAGCACCGGCAAGCTCGGCGTGACCGGCTTCTGCTTCGGCGGCGGTATCGCCAACGCGCTGGCCGTGAGGATGGGCGCGGACCTGGCCGCGGCGGTGCCGTTCTACGGCGGCGCCCCGACCCTGGCCGACGTCCCGAAGATCAAGGCGGCGGTGCTCGTGCACCACGGGGGTGAGGACAAGCGCCTCGTCGACGCGTGGCCGGCCTACGAGGCGGCGCTCAAGGCGGCCGGCGTGACCCACGAGGGCTACATCTACCCGGGTGCGGTGCACGGCTTCAACAACGACGCCACGCCCGCGCGTTACAACAAGGCGGCGGCCGACCTGGCCTGGAGCCGGACGATCGCCTGGTTCAACAAGTACGTGCGGGGCTAAATGGTCCGGGGGGCGCTCGCGGGTCTGCTGGCGGTGCTGCTCGGGGCCGCTCTCGGAGCTGCCGAACGCCCGCTCGAGATCTTCTTCATCGACGTCGAGGGCGGGCAGTCCACCCTCGTCGTCACGCCCGCCGGCGAGTCCCTGCTGATCGACGCCGGGTACGGCCCGCGTACCTTCCGCCAGCCGGCCGGCGAGCCCGCCAGAGACCCCAATCTCGATCAGGCTCGCGCCGCCAGCCGCGATCCCGATCGCATCATGGCGGCGGTTCGTGAGGTGGGCCTGACGCGCATCGACTACCTGATCGTCACCCACTTCCACAACGATCACGTCGGCGGGGTGCCCGAACTCGCCCGGCGGATCCCGATCGGCACGTTCATCGACTACGGCGAACCACTCGGCACGGATCGGATGGCCAACAACGGCTTCCGCGCCTACGGTACCGTGCGTGGGGACCGGCCGCACTTCATCGTGAAGCCTGGCGACCGGCTGCCCCTCAAGGGCGTCCGCGTCGACGTCGTCAGCGCCGGCGGCGCGCTGCTGACGCGGCCGCTCAAGGGCGGCGGCGAGACGAACACCGCCTGTTCGCACGCGGAGGATCACCCCGAGGACGGCACCGAGAACTATCGGTCGGTCGGTGTGATGGTCGAGTTCGGCGACTTCCGGTTCCTCGACGTCGGCGACCTGAGCGGCAACACGCTGACGCGTATCGTGTGCCCGCGCAACATGCTGGGCCGCGCGTCGGTGTACCTCGTGTCGCACCATGGCGACTACGACTCGAACGTCCCCGTGCTGTACTCAGGCGTCCGTCCGCGTGTCGCCGTGATGAACAACGGCGCCACGAAGGGCGGATCGCCCGACGCGTTCAGGACGCTGCACGCGCAGCCCGACCTCGAGGACCTCTGGCAGCTGCACGCGGCGCGCGACCCGAAGGCACGCAATGCGCCGGAGCCCTTCATCGCGAACGTCGACGACGCGTCCGACGGGCACTGGCTGCGGCTGACGGCGCGGGAGGACGGCAGCTTCCGCATCGTCAACGGGCGCACCGGCGCGGCGAAGGACTACGGCCGCAAGCGGGGTCCGAAGACGGGCACCTTGCCGATGCCGCCTGGGCCGCCTGCCGAAGGTTCCGACACCCAGTCGAGCGCGCATTGACCCGGTCGCGGATGGTGCGCTGGGGCGTGGCGGGCGGCCTCGTCGCCGCGACGATGGCGGCCGCGGCCGCGGGGCTGTACGTCCGCGACATGCGGCGCGCCTACGCGCGCATCCGAGGCGCCAGCGCCGTGGTGCCGTCACCCTACGGCGACATCGAGTACGTCGAGGGGGGCGCCGGTCCGCCCGTGCTCGTCGTGCACGGCAGCGGGGGCGGCTTCGATCAGGGCGCGCTCGTCGCCAGGGCCGTGCTCGGCGACCGTTTCCACTGGATCGCCCCGTCGCGCTTCGGCTACCTGCGCTCCACGTTTCGCGCCGGCGCCACCTTCGACGACCAGGCGCACGCGTTCGCCGCGCTGCTGGATCACCTCGGCATCCGTCGCGCGGCAGTCGTCGCGCTGTCGCATGGGGGGCCGTCGGCGCTGCTCTTCGCCGTCCTGCATCCCGATCGCGTGACGTCGTTGACGCTGCTGTCGGCTGGTGTCGCCTCGTCGGACGGGACCGAGCAGGCCGCCGCCAGCCAGAAGGGCGATGCGCTGACGGCGATCTTCCAGCGCGACTGGCGCTACTGGGCCGTGACGCGGCTGTTTCGCACGCGATTCTTCGAGCTGATGGGCGTCAGCCGAACGGTGGTGGCCGGCCTGACACCGGCGCAGCGGCGCCTGGCCGACGACGTGGTCGATTTCATGAACCCCGTGTCGCCGCGCGCAGCCGGCGTGACGTTCGACAACACCGCCGCGATGCCGAACGCCCGCATCGCCGCCATCCGGGCGCCGACGCTCGTCGTGCACGCCCGGGACGACCTGCTGTAGCTCCACCGCAACGCGGAGTACGCCGCCGCCACGATTCCCGGTGCGCGGCTGCTGTCGTTCGAGGGGGGTGGACATCTGCTGCTCGCGGTGGAGCAGCCGGCGATACGAGCAGCCGTTGGGGGAGCACATCGTCCGGCACGCCGCGCCGTAGGGGCGCGGCGAAGGGACGGGGCCACGGGGACCGGCGGCGGTCCCCGTGTGGGATGCGGTTCAGTTCGCCGGTTCGATCTTCAGGACGGCGCCTGCCTTCTGGTCCGTCAGCACGTAGAGCAGGCCGTCGGGCCCCTGGCGGATGTCGCGGATGCGCTGGCGCAGTTCGACGAGCAGCGATTCGCGGCGCAGTTCCTCCATCTTCTCGTTGAAGAGGATCCGCTCGACGTGGCCGGTCCCGGGAATCTCGCCCGTGCGGAGGCCGCCGACGAAGACGTCACCCTTCCACTTCGGGAGGCGGTCGCCCGTGTAGAACGTCATGCCCGACACGGCGATCGCGGGCACCCAGATCACGAGCGGCGGCTCGTAGCCGGCGTGTCCAGCGGCCTTGCCGTCCTGCCACGGACCCGTGTACGTCCGCCCGTAACTGACCTTCGGCCAGCCGTAGTTGGCGCCGGGTTTCAGGATGTTGATCTCGTCGCCGCCGTTCGGTCCGTTCTCGTTCAGCCACATCTGGCCCGTGCCCGGGTGGAGCGCCAGGCCGAGCGCGCTGCGATGCCCCAGGGTGTAGACCTCCGGCCGGTGGCCGGCCTTGCCCACGAACGGGTTGTCCTTCGGCACCGAACCGTCGTCCTGCAGCCGCAACACCTTGCCGCCCAGGGTGTTCGGATCCTGCGGATCCTTGCCCGTCGTCGAGACGTAGAGCATGCCGTCACGCCCGAAGGCGATGCGCGTGGTGCCCTCCTCGGCCGTCGTCAGGATGTCCTTCACCTCGCTCAGGGCCTTGCCTTCGTACTTCGCGCGCGCGACGGCCACCACCGAGCGCTTGCCGCCGTCGAGGGCCTTGTTGTAGCTGAGGTAGATCAGCCGGTTCTGCGCGAACCGCGGGTGCAGCGCGATGTCCATGTACCCGTGGACGGCACCGGGCAGGCCCGACTCGCCGGCGAAGCGCGCGGCCGGCCCGCCGGGCACCGGCTGCGGGTCGAGCTTCCCGTTGCGGATCACGCGCAGGCGCCCGGCCCGCTCGGTGACGAGCATGCTGCCGTCGGGCAGGAACGCGATGCTCCAGGGATACTCGACCGCGGTCGTCACCGCCGAGACGCGGATGCGCTGGCCTTCACCGGTGTCGAACTCCATCGGCAGCTTCGGCAGCGGCTTGTTGGCCAGCCCGAGCGGGGCCACCGGAATGCCGCCGGCAAACGGCACCTTCTGCTGGGCGGAGCCCGCTTGGGCGCCCAGCATGGCGATGAGCCCAACGGCGAGCGGAAGACGCGACATCCTCATGGTGCTCTGACCCTCCTCGACGACCGTCAAGTATACCGGTGAAGCATCGTGGCGTTCAGACGGGGCCGCTCTGAACAGGCCGCCGTCAGAAGTAGGTGCGCAGCTGCAGAAAGCCGGAGAGTGGGGCCGTCCCGTATTCGGACCGCAGCGTCGTGCCGCGCGGCCGCGCGCCGTACGGCGCGTACACCGCGGCGATCACCGAGAGCTGGTCGCTCAACGTGACCGTCACCGTCGGCGCGAGCACGCCCGATCGGTCGGCCGGGTTGTGGAGCCACTGCCCCGTGAACGACAGCTCCGGCGAGGTCTCGTACGACCCGAGCACGGCCAGCGCATGCCGGGACAGGATCTGGGTGTCGCCGCGCAGGTACCGCTCCGCGAAGGCTGGGTCGGCCAGCAGGCGCGGGATGTCATCGGGGCGCGCCGCGCCGAACCCGGAGTAGTGGTACTCGACGTAGGTGAGCACGCCCTTGCCCACCGGTACGCGGAACGAGCCGCCGGCCACGGCCTTCCAGACGACGCGGCCGTCCCCGCCCGGCTGCCCGCCCGGGAGCCGGAACGCCGCCACCTCGCCGTGCAGCGCCGCGTCGCCGATCGCGGCCGAACTGGTCAGCCCGCCGAAGAGATCGCGCGCGCGGCGGCCGCCCATCGCCTCGACGTCGATCGGGCCCGCGAAGCCGCGGACGCGCGCCGCGACGACCGAGCGGTCCCAGGACTGGCCGAAGGCGCCGACGACGTCCACCGACGACCGGTCGCTCAGCTCGAGCTCGCCGTGCACCGCGTCGACGCCGCGCCGCCACTCGCGATCGGCCTCGAGCGGCGAGAACGGCGCGAACAAATCCACGGCACCGAACAGCACCCCGCGGCCCCAGCCGACCGCCTGCCGTCCGATCGTCAGCTCACCGCGCGCGAAGGACACCTGTGCGTTCGCGCGGTCGATCTCGTGCCGCCACGACGAGCCCGACGACTGTGACAGGCTCCAGTCGAGCGCGCGCAGCCGGAACGGCGGCACCGCCTGCGACGGCAGAATGCCGACGGTCGTGAAGCCAGCGGCGCCAGAGGCCACACGCAGCCGCTGTTCGTAGGCGAGCGACAACCGCGTGCGGCCGGCGCGCACCTCGGGCTCGAAACGGGCTCGCCACAGCGACTCGGCACCCGTCCGCGCCGGGAACACCTCCGGGGCGTCTGGTGTGCGGAGGAGCAGCGCCGAGCCCTTGATGGAGCCGCGAAGCCGGAAGGACGGCGCGGTCGCGGCTGCGTCCTGGCCGGTTGCCTGCGCGAACGCGGGCGCCGCCGCGCAGCAGGCCAGCAGCGCCCACGCGAACGCCCTCGTCCGCACGTCAGGCGTCCGTGCCGGCCGGGGCCTTGCCGATGCCCGGAAGGATCTCGTGCGGCGCCTCGCCGGCCATGGCCTCGTCGTGCGCCACCCGGCCGTCGACCAGCGTGACGACGCGTGTTGCGTGGGCCACCACGCGCGGGTCGTGCGTCGAGAACACGAACGTCATGCCGTGCCGGTCGCGCATGTCGCGCATCAGGTGCATCAGGATCTCGGCGTTCTCGCCGTCGAGGTTCGCCGTGGGCTCGTCGGCCAGCACGAGCGCCGGCCGCGACGCGATCGCCCGCGCCACCGCGACGCGCTGCTGCTGACCGCCCGAGAGCTCCGCGGGGCGCCGGTCCGCCAGATCGCCGAGCCCGAGCTCCTGCAGCGCGGCCATCGCGCGCTGCCGCCGCTCCTCGCCGAGCCCCTGCAGCTCCAGCACGAACTCCACGTTCTCGCGCGCGGTCAGCACGGGTACCAGGTTGTAGGCCTGAAACACGAAGCCGATCGACCGCAGGCGCAAGTCCGCGCGTTCGCGCGGCGAGAGCTCGGCGATGCGGCGGCCGAGCACGAGCAGTTCGCCGGCGGTCGGCACGTCGAGGGCGCCCACGAGGTTCAGGAAGGTCGTCTTGCCGCTGCCCGAGGGGCCGACGAGGGCGAGGAACTCGCCCTCACGGACCTCCAGGTCCACGCCGCGCAGCGCCCGCACCTGCTGGCGCCCCACGTCGAACACCTTGGTCACCCCGCGTGCGACGAGGATGGGCTCGGGCATCAGGCCACCCGCAGCGCGTCGGCCGGATCCGTCCGGGCCGCGAACCACGCCGGATAGAGCGACGCGAGGACCGTCGCCACGATGGCGACGGTGAAGACGTACCAACCGACCCACGGTCCGATGTCGCCGTAGATCACCGGCTCCATGATCGCCCCCTGGAAGGTGTAGGTCGAGCCCATGAGGCTGCGCAGGTCGAGTCCCGCGTGCGCCAGCCGCCACACGAAGGGCAGGCCCAGCGCGAGGCCCAGCAGGCCGCCGGCCGTGCCGATGGCGACGGCCTCGGCCAGCAGCAGGGCCACGATCGTGTGGCGCGGCATGCCGAGCGCGGCCAGCACGGCGAACTCCCGCCGGCGCTCGAGCACGGCGGCGAGCTGGGCGCTGGCCACGCCGAGCAGCACGATCAGGAGGATCACGGAGCTGATGATGCGCGATGTGGCCGCATCCTGCTGCATGTGTCCCTCGATCTCGGGGTTGAGTTCGCCCCAGGTGAGCACTTCGTCGCCGCGCACGCGCGTGGCGAGCGCGGCCTTGGCGGCGTCGGTCGTCTTCCAGTCCTGCATGATCACCGTGACCTCGCCGGCGCCGGCGAGCCCCGTCAGGCGCTCGACGTCGGCCAGCGCCACCTGGCACAGGCTGGCGTCGAGATCGTCGCTGCCGGTGCGGACGATACCGACGATGCGCAGCAGGATGCTCTCGATGTCGCCGGTCCGGCCGACGGCCGTCGCCAGCAGCTCGTCGTCGAGCTCGGCGGCGAGCCGGTCGGCCAGCGCCTGGCCGATCACGGCCACCCCGGTGTCGCCGGGCTGCAGATAGCGGCCAGCGGCCATCGTCCGGACGAACTTGTTCGTCTTCGGCTCGTTGACCGGGTCCGCGCCGACGATCTCGACCGGGGCCACGTGCGTGCCCATGGCGACGAGCGCCTGCGCCCGCGCGCGCGTGGTGACGGCGGCGACGCCCGGCAGCGCGTCCGCGGCCTGCAGCGCCGCGGGCCCGTCGGCCAGCCGCAGGCGTGGGTCGCGCCGCTCGCGCCAGTCGCGCGGTACGACGCGCAGGTGCCCGGCACCGGCGTAGCCGCCCATGCGCGCGAAGAGCTCGTCGCGTCCGCGGTTCAGGCTCTCCATGAAGAGCGCGAGCGCGCAGCCCACGCCGATGCCGACAATCGACAACAGCGTGCGCCGGGTGTTGCGGCCGAGGCTGCGGACGGCATACGTGGCGGCGGCGCGGATCACAGGCCCCTCATCGCGCTGATCGGCGCGAGGCGGCTCGCGCGAACGGCCGGCCAGGCCGAGGCCAGCACCGACGTGGCGCAGACGGCCGCCACCGCGCGCACGACGTCCGAGACGGCCAGCGTCGGGTAGAAGAGCAGCGACCACCGCAGGCCCGCGAACGACAGCTCGCTCGGGCCGCCGCCGGTGAGCCACGCGTAGTCGATGCCCGTCCGGTGCGTGATCGCGACGAGGGCGATGCCGAGGGCCGAACCGAGCAGCGCGCCCGTCAGCCCGAGCGCGATCGACTCGGCCAGCACGAGGCGGACGATCCGGGCCGGGCGCGTACCGAGCGCGAGCAGCATGCCGAACTCGCGCGTCCGCTCGAACGTGGCCATCAGCATCGTGTTGGCGACGCCGGCGGCGGCGGCGAGCAGCACGAGCCCCAGCACCAGCAGGCCGGCGATGTCGGTCAGTTCGACGATGCTGACCAGCTCCGGCGCCAGGCGCTGCCAGTCGAGCACTTCGGTGCCGGCCAGCGCCGGCAGCGCCGCGAGGTGGGCCGCCAGCGCGGCGGCCTCGTCGGCGTCGCGCCCCTGGACGACGATCTCATGGGCCTCGTCCGGCATGGCGAAGAGCGTCTGCGCGACGGGCAGTTCGATCAGGATCGCCTGGCGGTTCATCAGGTCGACCGAGGTCGTCACGAGGGCCTTGATCGTGAAGAGGTCGTTGGCGAGCGACCCGTCCACGCCCTGGCCGACGACGGCGACTTCGTCGCCCACGCGGACACCCATCGTCTCCGCCAGGTTGCGGCCAATGTAGGCCTCCCGCTCGCCGAGCGCGCCGGCGACGTCATTGAGCAGCCGGGTCGATCCAGTCTCGGCGGCCGTGTCGAGGCCGATGACCATCACCGCGAAGCCTTCCTCGCCCCGGGCGGCGAGCGCGGGCGCGTAGACCCGCGCCGTGGCCTGGGTCACCGCCGGGTCGCCGCGCAGGGCGTCGAGGGTGGCGCCGACGCCCCGCAGCGTGCGGTCCATCAGCCGGTCCTTGCGCCACTGTGGGGCGTGCGCCTGGACGTGGCCGAGCATCGGGCCCGTCAGCGTCTCGACGAGCCACTGGCCGTAGCCGCGCATCAGTGACGTGTAGGCGAGGACCAGGGTGACCGACAGCCCGATCGCGGCCAGCGCCAGCCCGGTGCGGCGGGAGTTGCGCCACAGGTTGCGCCAGGCCATCCGCACGGTCGTCCCGGTCATCGGTGCCCCCTCACCGCGCCCGCTCGAGGCGCGACAGGCTGAAGGTGTCGTCGGGCATCGGCACGTCGAACTGCAGCTCGAGGTAGCGCATCTCCGTGCGCTGCGCTTCGGTGTCGGCCGGCCTCAGCGTGATGTGCGACGGGATGCGCCGTCCGCCCAGCGGCTTCACCTCGTCGAACGTCATCGTGCGCGCCAGCCGCCCCTTCCGGTCGTAGTGCCGCTCCTCGATGGGCAGCCGGTCGTCCGACACCAGCAGGTCGATGCGTGCCCAGCGGCCGACGACCCCGGGCTTCGCCTCGAGCACGAGCCACCAGCCCGGCGGGTTCTCGGAGCGGCGGTCGACGCGCGCCGCGAAGTCCTTGCGCAGCGACGACTCCTTGACCAGGTCGTCATTGGTGAAGTCGGTGCCCATCCAGGAGCCGAGCATCGCCGCGGGCGGCACGCGGATCGTGCGTGCGATCTTCGGCAGGTAGTTCCACAGGTTGCTGCCGACGCGCAGCGTGGCGGTACCGGCCTCGCGGGCGGGCGCCTCGATCACGACCAGCACCTCGTCCTCGCCGCGCGTCCACCCTTTGAGCCGCATGCTGCGGCTGCTGCGCGGGCTCGTGACGTCGATCTGGATGCGGGCGATGCTGCTCTTCGAGCGGTACAGATCGTCCAGGTGCTGCAGCAGGGCGTCGACGTCGGGCCTGGCCCGGGCGGCGGTCTGCGCCGCTGGCCCCGTGGTGGACGCACCAGCCAGCGCGAGCGCGAGCAGGCTCCCCGCCAGCCGGCGTACCCACGCGCGGCGCCGCCCGCCGGCACGGGCGCCGTACGCCCCCGCCTGCGCGCGCGTCGCATGCGCAGGATCCGCCGCCATGCTCCTCGCGTAGCTCATCGGACCAACTCCGTCGTGCAACACCGGTGCCCACGCACGGGCGCCGCGCGGCTGGGACCTTGGCTTGCCGATGCTACCGCGCCTCGTGCGAGGCGGGGAGAATTTCGCGGGTCCGGGGAATCGCGGCCTGCCGCGCGGCGCCGGTTGGAGTCGCGATCCGCCGCCGGAGCCACTACGATCGCAGCTGTGCGAATTCTACTGACGGGAGCCACCGGATACGTCGGCGGACGCCTGCTGAAGGTGCTCGAGGCGCAGGGGCACGAGGTGCGCTGTCTCGTGCGCTCGCCGGCGCACCTGTCGTCCAGGGTCGGCCCGCGGACGCAGGTCGTCGCGGGCGACGTCCTCGAGCCGTCGTCGCTGGCCGCGGCGCTCGACGGTATCGAGATGGCCTACTACCTCGTGCACTCGATGGGCGACGCCACGGGGTTCGAGGCCCGGGAGGCCGCCGGTGCGGGCCACTTCGCGGCGGCTGCGAGGGCGGCCGGTGTACGGCGCATCGTGTACCTGGGCGGCCTGGGGCCCGCGGGCGGTCACTTGTCGCCCCACCTGCGAAGCCGTCACGAGGTGGGCCGGCTGCTGCGCGAGTCGGGCGTGCCAACGCTCGAACTGCGTGCGTCGGTGGTGATCGGGTCGGGCAGTCTGTCGTTCGAGCTCATCCGGGCGCTCTGCGAGCACCTGCCGATCCTGATCACGCCGCGATGGGTGTCGGTGCTCGCCCAGCCGATCGGCATACAGGACCTCATCGAGTATCTCGTCCAGGCGATCGAGGTGCCCCTGACGGAGAGCCTCGTCGTGGAGATCGGCGGGGCGGACCAGCTCTCCTATGCCGAACTGATGCGCGAGTACATGCGGCAGCGCCGGCTGCGGCGGCTGATGATCCCGGTGCCGGTGCTGACGCCGAGGCTCAGCAGCCTGTGGCTCGGGCTGGTGACGCCGGTGTACGCGCGCGTGGGCCGCAAGCTGATCGAGAGCATCGAGCACCCGACGGTCGTGACGAGTCCCCTGGCCCGGCAGCTGTTCCGCGTGCGGCCGAAGGGCGCGGCCGAGGCCATTCGCGCCGCGCTCGAGAACGAAGACAGCGCGTTCGCGGAAACCCACTGGTATGACTCGCTGTCGGCCTCGGGGACGCCGGCCGGGTTCGGCGGCGCGCGCTTCGGCCAGCGTCGCGTCGATCGGCGTGAAGTGACGGTCGACGCGCCGCCGGAGGCCGTGTTCGCCGTGATTCACGGGCTCGGCGGCCGTCAGGGCTGGCTCGCGCACAACTGGCTGTGGCAAGCCCGGGGCTTTCTCGACCTGCTCGCCGGAGGCGTCGGCATGCGCCGCGGACGGCCCGAGCGTCGACCGCTGCGGGTCGGGGACGCGGTGGATTTCTGGCGGGTCGAGGCCGTCGAGCCTCCGCGCCGTCTGCGGCTGCGGGCAGAGATGAAGCTGCCCGGCCGTGCCTGGCTGGAGTTCGTGGTGGAGCCCTCGGGGGCTGGCTCCCATGTGACGTTGACCGCCGTGTTCGACCCGGTCGGCGTGCTCGGGCGCGCCTACTGGTACAGCGTGTATCCCCTGCACGGGCTCGTCTTCACGGGCATGCTCGCGGCCGTCGCCAGGCGCGCCTCGCAGTCCGCCGGATGACGGGCGCGGCCGGTGCGCGGCCCGGCCGCGGCGCGCGCCGCCCTGGCCTGGTGGAATCCGGCGGGCTGGCAGGCGCCGTGGTCCCGCCAGCCCGCGCACGGTGAACCCTACCGCGTGAACGACCCCGTGGCGCTGCCCGTGAGGCCATTGGCCGTCGCCGTCGCGACGACCGAGTAGGTGCCACGCGGGTCGCGGTTGCGCAGCCGCATCCGGGCGGTGGCCGTGCCGTTCGATCCGGTGGTGGCGGTCAGCGTCGTCGTGGCCCCGGTGGGCGAGCGCACCGCGAAGGTGACCGTCGCGCCCGACACCGGCAGCGCCGCGGCCCGCACCGTCGCCGAGAACGTGTACTGGCTGCCGCTCGCAATCGACAGGCCGACGTCGAGCGCCGCCGCGACGTTGAGGTTCGTCGACGCCGATCCGCCGGGCCCTGCGGCGGTGCGGGTCAGCGTCGCGCCGACGGGGAACGTACCGGTGGCGCCGGCGGCGGGTGTGACGGTGAAGGCCAGGCTGGCGGTCCCGCCCGCCGCGACATCCACCGACGCGCTGCCGAACGAGGCGGTCCAGCCGGCCGGCACCGACGCAGACGGCATGAAGCCCGCGACCGGGCATGAGAGACCGTCGTTGCTGGTCACGCCGAGCGTGTAGGTCACGGGGGTGCCCGCGGCCGTGGTCCTCGTGCCGCCGGGCGACAGCGTCACCGTCGGCGCCGCGGGCACGCAGGCCGGCCCGTCGTAGCTGATGTCGACCGTGGCGCCCGCCAGCCCGGCCGATGTCGTCGTCAGCCACAGATTGATGCTCGAATCGGTGAAGGTCTGACCCGGGTCGAGCACCTGATCGAAGGACGTGGTCGTCGGCGCGAGGTCGATCTGGTTACTGGTGTCGGCGACGGTCTCTGTGCCCGTCCGGACCACGACGCCGGGGGCGACGCTGCTGTCGAAGCCAGTGCGCGTCCGCGCCTCCACGTAGTAGTACGTCCGGCGCCCGGCGCTGTCGACGCCCTTCAGGATCTTCAGCGCCTTCGGCAGCGTGCCGCCGGTTTCGTACGCGTCGATCGCGTAGGCGCCGCTCGTCGAGACGACCTGCATCACGGGCGAGCGCCCGTACTCGAGCCATCCGAGCCGCTCCTTCTGGAACGGGCTCATGTGGCCGGTGGACCGGTTGCCCATGATGTCGTGCGAGTCGCCGTACTCGATCGTGCTGCAGCCCGTCGAGTCGCAGGGGACCGAGTGCGAGTGGTAGTTGCCGAAGTTGTGGCCCATCTCGTGGCCGACCACCTGCAGCGCGTAGCTGCCGTTGATCCACGAACGCGACGGGTTGCCGCCCACCGTGCCGAGGCCCCACCACCCGCAGGCCGACAGCGACGGAAAGGCATAGATGCGCCGCGTGTAGCGGGTCAGGTCGGCGCCGGCCGCCGTGGCGGCCGCTTCGGCCTGTCGGGCGATCGAGTCGGTGTTGCACTGGGTGGTGTCGAGCGTGATCGGGAACCAGCCGAACACGTCGCCGGTGACCCATGTCTGGCCGTAGGAGTTCTCGAGGAAGTAGTCGCTGGTGGTGGCGAAGGTCGTCGTCGCGGCCGTCGCCGCCGAGTAGGGCGTCGTGCCGTTGTGGGTGACGAGAATCACGATCGTGCGCTGCTCGCCGAACGTGTTCGGCGCGACGCTGGTCAGCGCCTGCACCGTCGTGCCGTCGCCCGAGAGTTCCAGCGCGCCGTTCCGCATCGTGCCCCGGACCCGCACCCGGCTGCCGTGCAGCAGATCCGGCGGCCGCCCGGTGAAGCGCAGGCGCATCCGCGTGTCGCCGGACCGCAGGTAGTGGACGAGCCTGGCGCCCGTGTTCGAGTCCTCGTACTGCACCTCCAGCTCGCCTTCGAGCTGGACTGCTGCCGCGGCGGTGGGCGAGGCCTGCGGCGCTTGCGCCCTCAGCGCGGGCGCCGACGTGGTGGCGGCGAGCACGGCCAGCAGGCCGAGCGTGCGGGCCCAGGCCGGCACGGTGGATGAGCGGGAGCCCCGACGGGCGGGCGGATGGTACATGCACGTTCCTCCGATGCGGGCGGGCGCCGATGGGAGCCCGCGAATCCGGAGCAGTGGCAAACCAAAGCCGGTGCCACGCGAGGGCCGGGTGCAATCGGTCTGCGATCAAGCACTTACGTTCTCGAAATGCCGGTCCGGCTGACACTTCTGTCGGCCCGGACACACGGGCGTCACGGCCGTCCGACGCGCGGGTCGATTACGATGGCACCGTGCTGAGACGAGTGCGCCTGCTGGTCCTGGCCGCCGCGTGGGCGGCGGTCGTCGTGCTGCCCGCGGGGCAGCAGCTCCCCTCGAATGTGATCCTGTTCGTACCCGACGGCCTCCGGTCGAAGATGGTCACGCCGGAGTTGGCCCCGGCGCTCGCCGAGCTGGCCCGGCAAGGCGTCTACTTCTCGAATTCCCACTCGCAGTTCCCGACGCTCACGATGCCCAACGCCTCGGCTCTCGCCACCGGGCACTACGTGGGCGACACGGGCGTCTTCGGCAACGCGCTCCTGATCCGCCGGCCGATGCAGGCGTCGAATGGCACGTTGACGCCGCAGATCGAGAACGACCGCGTGCTCGGCGAGCTCGACGAGCACTTCGGCGGCGACTTCCTGACCGAGACCACGCTGCTCGAGGCCGCGCGTCGCGCCGGCTACAGCACGGCGGCCATCGGCAAGGTGGGTCCGACCCTGCTGCAGGACCACACGGGGCGCGCCGGCGACGTGACGTTCATCCTCGACGACGCGACGGGCACGGCCAACGGCGTGCCGGTCGCACCGGAGCTGGCCGCGGCCATTGCGGCGGCCGGACTGGCCGCGCAACCGCCGGCACGCGGCGACAACGCCCGCGGCGGCGACTTCAAGACGCCGGGCACGACGACCGCCAACGTCGCCCAGCAGGCCTGGCTGATCGAGGTGACCGCCAGGGTGGTGCTGCCGATCTTCAAGCAGCGTGGCCGTCCGTTCGTCATGGTCTACTGGTCGCGCGATCCAGACGCGACCCTCCACAACCACGGCGACAGCCTCGGGCGGTTCGAGCCCGGCATCAACGGCCCGACCTCGCTGGCCGCGCTTCGCAACGCCGACGACAACATGAAGCGGCTGCGCGAGGCGCTCGCCGGCCTCGGGCTCGCCGGCACCACCGACATCGTCGTGGCCGCCGACCACGGGTTCTCGACCGTGTCCAAGGAGAGCCAGACCAGCCCCTCGGCGAAGCGGACCTACGCCGATGTCGCGCCCGGCCAGATGCCGCCGGGCTTCCTGTCGCTCGACCTGGCCGAGGGGCTGGGCCTGCCCCTGTGGGAGCACGGCGCGCCGCCGAAGCGCATCGAGACCGGCGCGCACCTGGCCAGCAGCAACGGCATCATCGGCGAGGACCCGAACGCACCCGACGTGCGCATCGCGGCCAACGGCGGCTCGGAGCTGGTCTACCTGCCCAGGCCCGACGCGCGCGCGCTGGCGAGGCGCATCGTCGAGATCCTGAGCCGGCAGGACTACGTCAGCGGCATCTGGGTGGACGACGCGCTCGGCTCGGTGCCCGGCACGCTGACGCTGAGCGACGTGCGCCTGCTCGGCGGCGCGGCGACGCCGCGGCCGTCGATGCTCGTCAGCTTCCGGTCCTTCAGCACGGGGTGTCCGGAGCCGACGACGTGCAGCGTCATGGTGTCGAGCTACATCCAGCAGGGGCAGGGCAATCACGGGAGCTTCAGCCGGGCCGAGACGTTCAACTTCATGGCGGCCGTCGGCCCCGACTTCAAGGCCGGCTATGTCGACCCGATGCCCGTCGGCAACGCCGACGTGAGCCCGACGCTGGCGCGGATCCTGCGGCTGCCGCTCCGGCCGCGCGGCGACCTGACGGGACGCGTGCTGGAGGAGGCTTTCGTCGGCGGCCGCGAGCGCGGCTTCAAGGCGAAGACCCTCCGTTCGAAGCCCGGGCCCGGCGGTCTGCGCACGGTGCTGAAGTACCAGCAGGTCGGGAGGGTCCGGTACTTCGGCGCCGGGGGCTACCCGGGACGGACGCTCGGCCTCGACTGAACACCGTTGGCGATGCTCCCAGGCGCACTCCGGGCGTTGCGGGACTGCGCCCGCGCGCGGCCGGACCTCACCGGGGTCGCGTATAGGTCACGGTGACCGACGCCGTGCCGAGCGTGATGGACGCCATGGCGCTCGTCAGAACCGCGCCCGTGATCTGGCTGGGCGGCGCGGTCAGCCGCGGTGATCCCGACAACGCGTGGATGGTGAAGGTGTAGGACTTCGCGCCCGGACCCTGCGAACACGGCGGCTGATAGGCGGCCTGCGGACCGTCGCTGCCGACGCCGAGCGTGCCGACGCCGCTGCTGCCACGCGCCAGACCGGTTGTGGAAGCCGGGATCCCATAGACGACCCAGTTCCACTTGGTCGTTCCGTCTCCGGGCAGCGTCGACATCAGCACGGCGAACTCGAGGGTGCCCGCCGGCGGGCTGGCCCACGACAGCGCTGGTGACGTACCGGTCCCATCGCACGTGTGCTCGGCCGGCAGCGTGCCACCGTCGACGAACGCCGGACTGGTGAGGGTGAAGCGCCCGCTCTGTGGGGCGGCGGCAGGTGATGAGGGGGCGGCCGGGCTGCCGCCGCAGGCCAGCGCCGTGGCGGCGATGGCCGCGGCGCTCAGCAATGCGAGGCGCGCGTGCCTCATCGGGCGGCCACTCGCAGCTTGCAGAGCAGGGTGTTGTCGGCCTTCAGGTCCGACGTCCAGACGAGGCTGGCGGATGGGTGCCAGTTGATGGCGAAGTACCCCTCTTTGACGCCTATCTGCGCCGGTGTGTACACGGTCGCGCTCTCCCATCCGCTCACGTCGTAGCCCGGGCTCTTCCAGCCGGCCGGCTCCGGGTCGATTCGGGACCGGCACGTGGCGGACGGATTGGCGTCCTTCTCGCACGAGGGGTTCAGCGGGGCCTTGTGGACCACGAGGCACTTGAGCGCGGGGCTCGACGCGGCGACCACCGCGCCCGTCGAGGTGTCGGTGATCTGCATGATGAAACCGCCGTCGCCCATCTGCTGGTTCGGCGTGCCGATGTACTCGAGCCCGGTGTCGTTCTGGATGTAGTCCCTGACGACGACGTTGAGTTCCAACGGATACGTGCCGTCGAACGTGAACGTCTCCGCGTTGAACGACCGCTCGGTCGTGATGGGCACCGAGTCCTCGGCGATCTTCCGGTCGCCGAGGTACAGCGCGAACCAGTTGTCCGCCCAGACATCGCCTCTGAACCGGACGGTTCCTGCCGGCGTCGGCGAGGCGGGCGTCGGCGCCGATCCACCGCCGCACCCGCATGCCAGCACCGCCGCGACGAGCAGCGCGCGCCCGCGACGCCTCATCGGCCGTAGACCTCCGTGCGCGTCGCGCCGGACGGGTCGGTGAACACGAACGTGTAGCGCGTTCCGTCGATCCGGTACTCCACGCGGTACGTGCGTGCGGCCAGCTCGTATTCGAGCGTCCAGGCGCTTGGGCCCGTCGACGCGTGGCGCGTGATGCGCGCGCCGTTGAGCGGCACACCCGCCGGCCGAATCGGCGTCAGCGACGGCTGGGGTTCGACCTGGTCGGTCACGGTCACGACGCCGCGCATGCCGCCGTTGATGTAGGGATAGGTCCGCGTGCCGTGATAGTGGTAGACGGCAGCCGCGTCGGGGTGGCCGTTGTACTCGTCGAGCGCGCGCACGGGCGAGCCGTCGGGTTCGGCGGCGCCGTAGAGCGGGAAGCCGTCGAGCGCGACCGCAATGGGCTGCGTCGGCCCGACCGTGGCGCCGAGGAAGAGCGGCGCCGTGTGGTAGTGGTAGTCGTCGGCGCGGCCGGCATGCCCCCCGAACTCGTCGAGTTCACCGGCCAGGAACGCGTCGTCGCCCCGGTTGTTGAGGGCGTTGAAGATGGGGACGCCGTTGACGGCCAGCGCGATGGCGCCGCGAAAGAGGCCGGTGCGGGCCGACACCGGCTGATCGGACAGTCGCGGGCCGAGCGGAATCCTCCACGCGTTGCCACCCGAGTACGGCTGGGGCAGCGGCACCTGCTGCTGCCAGCTGCGGATGCCGACCATCATCGCGTGGTCGGGCATGCCGTCGGATTCGACGTACAGATACTGCGCATCCTGCCTCGTGCGGACCCGCGCGGCGAACGGCGCGAAGTACGACGCGAGCGGGAGGTGAGTCGTGACGCCCGCGGCCGGCGTCGGGCCTGTCACGATCTGCGAGCCGCCGCCTCCCCCACCTCCGCACGCCACGGCGGCGGCGAGGGCCAGCGCGGCCGGAGCCAGGCGCGGTCCGTTAATGAGGCCCGCGCGGTACGCCAGCACGGCGGCGAGCGCGGTCACGACCAGCAGCCACGGCAGCCAGAGGCCGCGCGGCGGCGTACCGGCCGAAATGGCCGGCGCCTTCGGTTCGTGCAGGGCCAGGATGCGCACGCGGAACGCGTCGACGAGGGCCCGGTCCTCGCGCGCCAGCCGCGCGATGGCCCACACGTGTACGCGGCCGGCGAGGTCCTCGACGTGGGCCTCGCCGCCGGACACGAACAGCAGTGACCCCGGGACGGCCTCACCGTTGCCCGGGAACCGCCAGACGTGAAGCCAGGCGCCCACCGGCAGGTCGTGGCCGCCGGCATGCGCGCGCGCCGGCGTCGCGGTGCCGGCCAGCAGTGCTGGCAGGACCAGCACCAGAGTGAACGTGACGCGGAGCGGAGTCATCATGCGGTGGATCTTCGTGATGCGGCGGGTCTTCGTGCGGGCGCGGTCACGGCAGCGTGTAGGCGTGCACCACGCTGGCATTGCGCCGCGCGGGCGTTTCGTCGCCCGGCGCCACCGACCGCACGTACTCCACGCGAGCGCCGGTCGCGCTCACGACGACGCGCAGGTGCCCCGAACTCGGAAAGATGGTGGTGCCGACGGTCCCTTGGTAGCCGTACCCCGCACCCGGGTCCGGCATGTCGTAGCGGGCGAGGCTCGGTTGCGGCACTTCCTGGTAGACCACGCCATCGAGTTGCTCGCGCGCGTAGAGGTGATCGTGCCCGTGGAACCACGCGGTCACCCGAGCGTTCACGAGCAACTGGTGGACGGGGGCCGGCCAGCCCGGCCGCTGGCGATCGAAGCCCCACGACCCGTCGAGGTTGCGCCCGCCCCATTCGAACAGCGGTGCGAACGCCGCCCCGCCCCGGTTCTCCGTGCCGTTGCCGCCCAGCAGGTGGTGCGAGAAGACGAACTTGAACCGGGCGCGGCTGGTCTGCAGCGTTCGCGCGAGCCACTGGTACTGGGCCTCTCCGAGCGTCCACCCCCATCCGTCGCCGCCAGGCTTGCGCTTCGTGTAGGTGAAGGGATCGAGCACGACGAACAGGGCATCGCCCCACTCGAAGGCATAGTAGTTCTGCCGCAGGCCGATGCCCGGGGCCGCCTCCGCGCTGCCGCTGAAGAACGCATTCGGCTCGGGGTTCGGGAAGAGCGCCTTCCGCGTCGTGACGGACCACGCGTCGAGCGTGCCGGCCGCCCCGTCTCCCAGCCAGCCGGCCTCGCCGTCGTGATTGCCGAGCGCCAGGAGGATCGGCACGGAGTGCCCGACCTGCTCGAAGTAACCGCGCATCAGCGCGTAGCGGGCCGACACCGAGGCCGGCGTGGCCGGCGCCGGCGCGGCGCAGCGATCGGACCCGGCGATCACGCACTTCTCGACCATCGACGTGTCGCCGAGGTCGACCAGGAAGTCGGGGCGGTCGGCCAGTTCGTTCCGCATCGTCTGCTCGAAGACGGCGGCGCTCGAGTTGCCGTCCAGATGCGGGTCGGCCTGGACGACGAACGTGAAGGCGCTGCCGGGCAGGCGCGCCGTGTGGAACGTGCGCTCGTCGCCCGCACGGAACGTGGCTTCCGTGGAGGGACGGTAGCGGACCCGGTAGTAGTAGGCCGTGTCGGGGCGGAGCCCGGTGACGTCGATCACGCCCGGCGCGCCGAGCGTGATCCGCGATGCTGGCGTCTGGCCCGGGTACGTGCCCGGCGCCGTGCCGTAATCGAGGTACACGTCCATGTCGACGCTCACGCGGACGCTGGCCGCAACGGTGCTGTCGGTGGGCCGACCGAGCACGATGTCGACGGTCGCCGAAGCGGGTGCCGTGCCGGCGGGCGGCGGCGTGGCAGGTGATGGCGCCGCGGGCGTCGTCGACCCGCCGTCGCAGCGGATGGTGGCGAGCGCGCAGAGCAGCAGCCCGCTGGTCAGGGCGAGGCGCGGGAGGCCGTGCGCGGGGCGGACGGATCGGAGCGTGGTCATCTGGGTGCCGGCACGGTGTAGCTGACCGCGACCGCGCCGTTGGCGGCCCCGGTCTTCGACTCGTCGCCCGGGAGCACGGCCCTGACGTAGGCCACTGTCACCTGGTCCGGCGCGACCGTCACCTGCAGCCATCCGGCGTTCGGCAACACGACGCCCGCCCGCGGGTCGTACCGCGCGCCGGGCAGCGCGACCCGGGCCGGGTTGTACGAGTCGCTGTTGAAGGCGGTGTAGGTGTTGTCGGCGGGGTTCGGCACGGACTGGTAGATCACGCCGTCGACCTGTTCTCGCGCGAACAGGTGGTCGTGCGCGCCGAAGAAAATCGTGACGCCGTTCTGGTCCATCAGCTGGTGGATGGGCCGTGCCCAGCCTGGGCGCATCGCCGAGAACTCGTAGGCGGTGCCGTTGCGATTGTAGCCGCCCCACTCGTACTGGTGGACGATCGCGGCGGCGCCGCGGAACGTGCCGAGCACGTGGTGCTCGAAGACGAACTTGTACTTCGCGCGGCTCGTCCGGAGCACCCGCTCGAGCCAGGCGTACTGCTGGTCGCCCATCGTGATCTGCCATGGGTCGGCCGCCTTGTCGACGCCGGGCACGCCGTTGTCCACCGGCACCGGCGAGTGCCAGTACGGGTCGATCGTCACGAACAGCGCGTCGCCCCACTCCCAGGCGTAGTAGTCGCGGAGCGGTCCGATCCCTGGCAACTCGGTCGGGTCGCCGCTGTAGAAGCCGCCGGGCGCCGGCAGCGCGAAGTAGCCCGTACGCGCGCGCGCCGAATGGAGCGGCGCCTCGCCGAAAGGCGTGGGGTAGCGACCGTTCAGCAGATAGGCCGCTGCCTGTTCGTGATTGCCGTTGACCAGGAACACCGGCGTCGAGTGGCCGAGCAGCCCGAAATACGTCCGCTGGTTGCGGTAGATCGCGTCGACGTTGGCCTGTGACAGCTGATTGCGGTCGAGCAGCGGCTCGACGCTGAAGTCGTCGCCGAGGGCGACGTAGAAGTCGGGCCGGCGGCTGGCGACGTTGCGCATGTTCAGCGAATAGAGGTCCGCGTTGAACATGTTGCCGGGGCGCTCCGGATGCGAGTCGCCCTGGACGCCGAACGTGAACGTGCTGCCAGCCGGCCGCTGCGTCTGGAAGGTCCGCTCGGCGTCTGCCCGAAACGCCGTCTCGGTCGCCGAGCGGTATCGCGCACGGTAGAAGTAGCGTGTGTTCGGCGCCAGTCCGCCGACCTCGACGACGACCGGATAGCCCGATGTGGCCCGCTCCGTGGACGTCACGCTCGGGTACGAGCCCGGGGAGGTGCCGAACTCCAGGTAGACCTCCGTGCCCGGATCCACGAGGACGCTCGCCGCAATCGATGTGTCCGCCGGGCGCCCGAGCACGATGTTCACGGCACCCGGCTCGGCTGGAGCGGCGGGCTGGGCGGGCGCGGACGGCGTCGGATCGGGCGCTGCAGGAGCGTCCGCGCATCCGGCGAGTGCCAGAACGCCGAGCGCGAGCCCGGACAGGAGCCCACGGAGGCATCGACGCCCAGTGTAGACGGGCGTTGGACGCTCCCAAGGCCAATGCTGGCTCAGCGAGATTCGATTCGAATCGGGGCTCTGCCCCGCACGGCTCCGACCGTCCCCCATGCTCGTCCCGTCCTTGGACGGCGCCGGTGGCGTCCGGGTTGCCCGGGGGGCGAGGTCCCCCGCTGGACGGGCGCTGGAAGTGTCCACGTGCCGGCGCGCGCCCTAGTCCACCGTGACGAGGATCGACAGAGGCCGGCCGTCCCGAAGGATGCGCAGCCGGGCGCGGTCGGTGATCCGTGACAGGCCGAGCAGGCGCAGCGCCGCGGCCGGGCTGTCGAGGGCGTCGCCGTTGAAGTTCACGAGCACGTCGCCGACGCGGAGCGCGAGCTGCTCCAGGATGCCCGAGTCGGTGCCCGCCCCGATCTCGAGACCGTCCATCACCTGCTGGCCGTCCACGACGCGGGCGTGGGGCGTGACGTGCACGGCGTCGACGAAGGCGGCGATGTTGGAGAACTGGCGTTCGATCTGCGCGCGGGACAGCGTCACGCTGATCGTGTCGGCCGGGGCGGGCGTGGCCGCGGGCGCCGGCATCGGTGGCGGCGCCGCCACGGGAGCCGGCGCGGCCACCGGGGGCGGCGCCGGTGGCGCGGCCGTCCCGCCTGGAGCCAGCGACACCCGTTCGAGGGCGCCGGTGGCGAGGTTGCGGACGAGGAGCCCGTCCTCTCTGATCTCGCGGATCTCGACGAGGCCGCACGCCTCGTCGCGCAGGCCGTAGACGAAGCTGCTGCGGGCGCCCGGGCAGCGCAGCAGGCACACGGGTGGCGTGTGCCCGGCCGGGTCCACGATCACGCCGGTGAGCGACAGCGCCAGGGCCGAGGGCGGCGCCGCCGTGGCTTGCGCGGCAGCGGCCACCGGCACCAGTCCGATTGCCGCGACCGCGGCGCAGCCGGCGATCAGGCCGCAGCCGAGGCCACGCCCGCCGTGGGTCGCCGCTCCGCCCCTCATTGCCCTGCCCCGAATGCCCCGATCGTCGTGCGCGCGCCGTGTCACGGCAGCGCGAGCGCGATCAGCTCCCCCGGGTACTGGCGGCCCGACACGGCCACCACGATGTACTGCTTGCCGTTGTGCATGTAGGTCATCGGCGCGTTGCTCACGCCGGCCGGCAGCTCCATTTCCCACACGATGGCGCCCGTCTTCTTGTCGAATGCCCGGAACTTCTTGCCGCCCCACGGGCCGCCCGGGGGCAAGCCCACGCCGCTGTCGCTGCCTTCGCCCATGAACACGAAGTTCTTCGTCACGAGTGCGGCCAGCCGGCCGGGTGCGCCGATGGGCGGCAGGTTCAGCCCCTTGAACGCCGGGTGATTGCGCAGGCCGTCGCCGTTGGCGACCGACCACAGGATGTCGCCCTTGTTCAGGTCGATCGCGACGAGCCGCGAGTAGGGCGGCTTGAACGGGTCGGGCAGCCCCTGCGGCCCGAACGGCCACGGCACCTGCTGCTTCACGAAGGGGAGCGTCGACTCCGGGTGCTGCGACTTGCCGAGCGCGATCACCGTGGGCATGTGCGCCGACGGCACGTAGAGGATGCCCGTCTCCTTGTCGAACGCCGCGCCGCCCCAGTCCGCGCCGCCGTTGGTGCCGGGCACCAGCAGCGTGCCCTTCGGCCCGGACGGATCGCCGAGCAGCACGGGCGGCGTGTAGAGCGGCCCGCTCTTGTACTCCTTCAGGATCTTCGCGGCCTCGGCCTTGAGCTCGGGCGTGTAGTCGATCAGGTCTTTCTCCTGCGCGCCCTGCTGGTCGAACGCCGGTGGCTTCGACGGCACCGGCTGGGTGGGTGCGTACCACTCGCCCGGCACGTTCCCCTGCGGCACGGGCTTCTCCTCGATCGGCCACACGGGCTTGCCGGTGGCGCGGTCGAGCACGAACACGTACGCCTGCTTGGTGACCTGGGCGAGCGCCTTGATGCGGCGGCCGTTGACGCGGATGTCGGCGAGCACCGGCGCGGCGGGCAGATCGTAGTCCCAGATCCCGTGGTGCAGCGTCTGGAAGTGCCACACGCGCTTGCCGGTCTTCACGTCGAGCGCGACGATGCTTTCGGCGAACAGGTTGTTCCCGGGGCGCGTGCCCCCGTAGTAATCGCCAGTGGCCTCCTCCGTCGGCAGGTAGACGTAGCCCAGCTCGTCGTCGCCGCTGATGAGCGACCACGTGCCGCTGTTGCCCGAGTAGGTCGACGAGTCGTTCAGCCACGTGTCGTTGCCGAACTCGCCCTTCCGGGGGACGACGTGGAACGTCCACAGGAGCTTGCCCGTGCGGACGTCGTAGCCGCGCACGTCGTCGGGCGGCATCTCCTTCGGCGCGCGGACCCGCTCGTTCAGGATGTCGGTCGCGGGCGCCGGCACGCCGGCGACCACCACGACGTCGCGGACGACCATCGGGCCGCTGCTCCAGCGCCAGCCGGCGATCGGCCGCTCGAAGCCCTTGGTGAGGTCGACCTGCCCGTTCACGCCGAAGTCGGCGTAGCGCTTGCCCGTCTTCGCGTTCAGCGCCACGAGGTTCGACCCGACGTTGGTGACGATCCGCGCGTCCTTGCCGTCGGTCCAGTAGGCGACACCGCGCGTGGACCCGGCCCGCGCCGGCTGCCCGTCGGGCTGCGGCGGCAGCGTGTCGGCCCAGATCGTCTTGCCGGTGGCCGGGTCGAGGGCCATCACGACGCCGGCGCCCGTGCTCATGTAGAGCAGGCCGTTCACGACGAGCGGCGTGTGCTGGTAGTTGGCGGGCGCCTGGGCGTTGGGGAAGAGCGCCCGCAGTTCCTCGGGCACGGCCGACCGGCGCCACGCGATCTGCAGCGAGTGGACGTTGGCCCGCGTGATCTGGTCGAGCGGGGAGTACTTGGTGCTGGCCTTGTCGCCGGCGTAGGCGGGCCAGTCGGTGTTGCCCCCGGCGGCGCGGCCACCGACCGTCCAGAGGCACGTGATGATGGCGGCGACGAGCGCCGCGGCTGTGACACGGAACATGGGAGGTCCTCGCTGCCTGGGAGTGTAGCGGAAGTTCGACGGGGCAGCGGCGGCGACCCTGGTGCGCTAGAATCGCGGCCCGCGGGTTCGACCGCGGGCGCTGACAGGAGGGCTCGATGACGAGGCACGGCCACGCCACCGTACTGACTTTGTTGCTCGTCGCGGCGAGTTGGGCCGCCGGCGCGGCCCAGGCGCCGCGGCCCGCGAACACGGGCCGCCTGCGATTCCCCGAGCTGCCGCTCGTGTCGCCGCTCGGCGCCCGGAACGACCTGCCCAATCCCTATCGCGCCGGCGTCAGCTGGGGGCAGCTCCCGAACGGGCGGAAGTGGGGATCGACGGCGGGCATCGCCGCCGCGCCGGACGGGACGATCTGGGCGATCGATCGATGCGGCGCCTCGGGCTCCCGCGGCACCAACTGCGCGGACTCGCCGCTCGACCCCATCCTCCACTTCGACACGGAGGGCCGCTTCCTCGGCGGCTTCGGCGGGGGCCTGTTCGTGAGCCCTCACAAGATCACCGTGGACCGCGACGGGTTCATCTGGGTGGCCGACAACGGCATCGTGCCGGGCAAGGGCCAGCAGGTGTGGAAGTTCAATGCGAAGGGCGAGGTGCTGCTGAAGCTCGGCAAGGCCGGCGTGGCCGGTCCCGGCAACGACACCTTCGACCAGCCGACCGAGGTGGCCATCGCGCCCAACGGCGACATCTTCGTGGCCGACGGGCACGGCAACCAGCCCACGGCCAACGCCCGCATCGTCAAGTTCGATCGCACCGGACGCTTCCTGAAGGCGTGGGGCAAGAAGGGCACGGCCATCGGTGAATTCGACTGCGTGCACACGCTCGCGTTCGACTCGCGCGGACGGCTGTTCGTCGGCGATCGCCAGAACAACCGCATCCAGATCTTCGACCAGGAGGGCAGCTTCATCGCCGCGTGGACCCAGTTCGGCCGACCGAGCGGCATCCACATCGACAAGGACGACGTGCTGTACGTGGCCGACTCGGAGTCACGCGACGGCGAGGAGGGCTACGGCTACAACCCGGGCGCCCGTCGCGGCATCCGCATCGGCAGCGCGCGCACCGGTGTGGTGCAGTCCTTCGTCCCCGACATCACGCCGTACCCGTATGGTGACGGCGGTTCGACCTCACCCGAAGGGATCACCGTGGACGCGCGCGGCAACATCTACGGCGCCGAGTTCACGATGGACGTGAAGAAGTACACGAAGCGGTGAGGTCCGTGATCCCGGAGGGTTGGCGTGGGCCAGGAGGCGACACGGGCTCGGCTGCTTCGCCGGCATCCGCGGCTACCGCACCGACGACGGACAGCAGGTCCACGTCTTCCGGCTCGACCGCCACGTGCGCCGGCTCGAGCGCTCCGCGCGCATCCTGTGCCTGCGGCTGCCGGGTACGGTAGCGGAGGTGTCGGGCAGCATCGTCGAACTGCTGCGCCGCGACGAGATGCGCGGCGACGTCTACATCCGGCCGATCGTGTTCGCGAACTCGAACGAACTGGCGCCGATCCTGGATCCGGACACCAGCAGCACCGCGATCTTCTGCATGCCGCTCGGCCGCTATCTCTCGGCCGACCCGATCGACGTCTGCGTGTCGAGCTGGCGGCGCATCCGCGAGACGGCGCTGCCCGCGCGCGCCAAGGCCACCGGCGGATACTTGAACAGCGCGCTGGCGCGCCGCGAGGCGCTCGACAACGGCTACGCGGAGGCGATCTTCCTCACCGAGGACGGTTTCGTGTCGGAAGGGTCAGCCGAGCACGTGTTTCTGGTGCGCGACGGTCAGCTGATCTCGCCGCCGAGCACGTCCGACAACCTGGACGGCATCACGCGGCAGACGCTCATCACGCTGGCCCAGCAGGATCTCGGCATTCCCTTCGTCGAGCGGCCGATCGGGCGCACGGAACTCTACGTGGCCGACGAGATTTTCCTGTGCGGGACCGGGGCGGAGGTGACGCCGGTGCGGTCAGTCGATCGACGGATTGTCGGTGACGGCACGCTCGGCCCGATTACCAGCCGGCTCTCGGCGCACTTCGAGTCGGTCGTGCGTGGCCGTGTGCCTGAGCGCCGGGACTGGCTGACGCCGGTCTGGTAGGGCCGCGGCTGGGGGCCGGGAAGGTGGGCGCGCGTCCGGACAGTCTGCACGACCGTCCGGACGGCGCGTGTCGAGCTATCGACTAACGCTTGCTGGCCGACCAGTTGCCGCCGCTGCCGCCGGCGATCGAACCCTTCATCGAGGTGCCGTCCACCTTGCCCGTATACGTGGCGGCGCCCACCTTGAAGGTGATCTGGTCACCGCGCAGCTTCGCGTCGGCGATCGGCGTCGTCCCGAGCATGCCGCTCACGACCTGGAACTTCTGCGTCAAGGTCAGCGTGTCGCGTCCGAGCGACCAGGTGCCGGCCACCTTGGCCGGCACGTACCACAGATAGGCGGTGCACCAGCTGACGCAGTCGCCTTCGAGGGTGGACTGCTCGTCGGCGCCCCAGTCCTCCATCGTGAAGGTGTTGGTCACGATGCGGGTGCCGGGCTTCATGTCCAGGATCTTCGGTCGCAGCCGCATGTTGATCGACGGCAGCAGGAACATCGTGACGACCTGTGCCTTGCTGAAGTCGGTTTCGAACAGGTCGGCCTTCACGAACGTCGCGCGGTCGGAGACGCCGGCCGCCGCGGCGTTGCGCTTCGCCAGGTCCACCATGTCGGGGTTGTACTCGATGCCCTGGGCTTTCAGCCCGCGCTTGGCGGCCGAGATCACCGTGCGGCCGTCACCGGACCCGAGGTCCATCAGGAAGTCCTGCGGCGTCACCTTGGCCATGTCGAGCATCCGGTCGACCAGGGCCTGCGGGGTCGGCACCCAGACGACGTCCTTGCCGGGCTGGCCGACCTGGGGTTCGTAGGGCTTGCCGGTCTGGGCCGTCTGCGCGTGCGCGGACGTCCAGCAGAGCGACGCGAACGCGGCCATCGTCAACAGGCGAATCACTCGGCGTGCATGCATGAGCGGTGTCTCCAGAAGGGGAATCAGTGCGCGATCGGCCCCACAGGGTACACCAACGCCAGGCCGGCCCGGCGGCCGTGGCGCGGACTCATGGAATGTCGGGATGCCGGCGCGGGCGGCTAGCTGGCCGTGCGCAGCCCGGGCGCCGGGGCGTCCTCGGACAGGCTGCGGAAGAGCGGCGCGACGGCGATGAAGGCGTCGACGACGTCCGGATCGAAGTGTGTGCCGCGGCCTTTCGTGATGAACGCGAACGCCTCGTCCTCGGACATCGACGGCATGTAGAGCTGCCGGGTGCGGATGGCGTCGTAGACGTCCACGACGGCCATGATCCGGCCCGGGATCGGGATGTCGGCGCCGCGCAGGCCGCGCGGGTAGCCGCTGCCGTCCCACTTCTCGTGGTGGGTGTAGACGATGTCCTTCGCGATGGCCAGCGTCAGGTCGTCGTGGACGCCCGTCTCGCGCTCGGCCTTGAGGATCACGTCGCGGCCGTACTCCGGATGCCGGCGCATCTCCGCCAGCTCGTCCGGCGTCAGGCCGCCCGGCTTGTTGAGCACGCGGTCCGGCACGCCCACCTTGCCGATGTCGTGGAGCGGAGCCAGGCTCGCCAGCAGCTCGACCCGTTCGGGCGTCAGATACGCACGGAAGGCGGGGCGACGGGCCAGCTCGCCCGCCAGCACGCGTGCGTAGCGCTGGGTGCGTTCGGAGTGCCGGCCCGTTTCCGCGTCGCGGATGCCGGTCAACGACAGCAGCGTCTGCACCATCAGCCGCCGCGACTTCACCGTCTCGAGGCCGTTGCGGTCGGCGCGCCGGCGCTCGACCGTGACGCCGGCGACGGTCATCGACGCCAGCGCGCTCGCGAGGCCGAGGCTCGGGTAGAGCGGCGAGAGCAGCGTGCCGTGGCGCGCGAGCAACGCAATGGCGCCCACCCACACGGCCGCGCCGCACGCCGCCGCGGCCGCCGTGCCCCAGGTCAACCCGAAGCGCAGCACGAGCAGCGCCGCCACGACGCCGAGCGCCAGCACCACCTGGGTCTCGATCGCGCCGGCGTGTTCGGGCCGGTCCGTGTTGTCGCCCTGCAGCAGGTTGTCGGCCACCGTGGCCTGTACTTCGACTCCGGCGAACAGCGTGTCGAGCGGTGTCGCCACGACCTCGCGCGTCCCGAGCGCGGTGGTGCCGACGAAGACGAGCTTGTCGCTGAACGTGCCCCGCGGGACGCGGCCCCGCATCACGTCGGCGGCCGACACGTAGGGGAACGTGCGCTTCTCGCCGCGGTAGCGGACGAGCAGGTTGCCCGCGCCGTCGAGCGGCACGTGCGCAGGTTCGGCCGACGCACTGCCCGGCTGTCGGGAGAGGACCAGCGACGTGGCGTTGGCGTTGGCGATGCGCAGCGCCACGGGCCGCGCACCGGTCGCCGACGCCACCGCGGCCAGGGCCAGACTGGGGAAGACGCGGCCGTCCAGTTCGAGTGCGAGCGGGACGCGCCGCAGGATGCCGTCCGGGTCCGGCGCCGCGTTCAGGAAGCCGGACGCCGTCGTCGCGGCGGTCAGCTCGGGCAAGCTGCAGACCGCGCCGGTGGCGCGGAACAGCGGGCTCTCGCCCGTGTCGTCCGGGTGGATCATCGCCAGGCTCAGTGGGTGGCGGACGCAGTCGGTCGCGGCGTCGCGATCGCCGTCGAAGCGCATGGCGTAACCGAGTACGACGCCGCCCCGTCGCAGGGCGGCGGCCAGCGCGGCGTCGGTGCCGCTGGCCTCGCGCTCGTAGCGGTCGGCCTCGGCGAAGACCACGTCGAGCGCGACGGTCGTCGCGCCTTCGTCGCGCAGCCGGGTGATCAGCTCGGCGACGAGGTCGCGGCGCCAGGGCCACTGCCCGATCGCCGCGAGGCTTCGCTCGTCGACGTCGACGACGACGACGCGCGCGTCGGGCGGCCGCGTCGGTGCAGACCGCACCATCGCGTCGTAGACGCTGAACTCGAGGTGGGCGAGCAGGGGCGGCCGCCACAGCGACAGTGCGGCCGCCACCAGCGTGGGGACGAGCCCGCACAGCAGCAGGAGACGGCGCGGCCGCGGGGTCATCGGACGGAGATCTCGACGCGGCGGTTGCGGGCCTCGTAGACGCTGTCGGCGGTCGGCACGAGCAGCTCGGCCTCGCCGTGCGACGCCACCTCGACCGCGCGGGCGTCGATGCCCGTGTCGACCAGCAGCGTCCGCACGGTGTTGGCCCGGCGCAGTCCCAGGTCGATGTTGGCGCGGGCCGCGCCGGTGGTGTCGGTGTGGCCCACGACGATCACGTCCGGCACCGGCCGCGCCGTCACCGCGTCCAGCACCTCCTTGACGAGCGCGCGGCTCTGATCGGTGAGCTCCTCGGACTCGAACTTGAAGTACAGGGTGAAGTGCCGCGGCGCCAGCGGCAGCGCCGACAGCGTGTCGCCGAACAGCCGCGCCACCTCGTCTTCGGCCAGCGTGGTCACGGCGGCTGGCGGCTGTCCCGCCGCGACGGTCGTGGCCGCCCGGGGCGCGTCGAGATCGACCGTCGCGCCCGCGCCGGTGACGATGGCGCGGCCCACCTTGCCGCTCTCGGGATCCGGCAGCAGGGCCACGAGATCCTGGCGCGGACGGGTGAGCGTGGTGGCCGGCGCAGCCGTCTGGCCGGCGCATGCGGCCGTCAGCGACAGACCGGCGACGATCAGGGACAGGGCACGGACGGTCATCATTCCGAGACGCGAATGGCCAGCGTGGTGCCGCGGACGCCAAGCGTGGCCGCTGGCGTGTCGAGCCGGACGGCATCGGGCGCCAGCTTGGCGATCTGGCCCGAGACGTAGACGGCGACGCCGCGGACGAACTGCAGCGCCAGGGCGAGACGCCCGTTCTCGGGCGCGTAGAGGAAGTTGTCGAGACGCACCTCGCTGCCCGGCCCCACCGAGACGCGCGTGTCGTCCTTCAGCGTGATGCCGATGCGGCCGTCGGCGCCGGTTCGCAGCGTGTCGTGCTCGAACACCGGCTGGCCGGGCTCGGCCGGCACGGCCGCGCCGGCGCGGACGATGGACGCCGAGCCGGTCACCACCTTGACGCGGCCGGCCGGAGTCGACTGCTGGGCGGCGACGATGGTGGGCGCGAGCGCCAGCAGGGCGGCGACGACGAGCGGGCGATGCAGGTGCCTCATGGGACGTTCCTCCCTCTTCCGCCCGCCTTGTCTTGCCAACGCGGTACCAGTTGCGTGGATGTGCACGTGGCGCTCACGGCCGGGGCAGGACCTCAGCCTTATCTCTCGGTGGATCGCGCCTGAGTCAGCGCCCCGTGGCCTGCGCCGAGGCTTCGAAGGGTCGACGCGAACGACGAACCTGGTGGGTCGCTGACGGATCCGTAACCGGCGCGGCGGCGACCGGTCAGCGACTGGCGGCGGCTGTCCGCAGGCGCGTCACGGTGACGCGGGCCGGTCGCCCGGTCTCGCCGGCCTCGTTGATGGCGTTGTTGCCGTAGAACGCCTGCCACAACGGCCACGGCCCGATCGCGTCGTTGACGAACAGGAACAACTGTCCCGTGCGGCGCGGCGTGAACTCGGTGACGGCCGCCGACAGCGGGTGGTACTCGGCCCCTTTCGAGCCGATGCGCGCCATCGGCACGAACCACGCCGTGGTCAGCACGCGCCGGAACGCCAGCCCGGGCAGGAGCACCCACGGGCGGCGGCCGACGCCGAACCCCTCCGAGGTGGCGACCGGCATGTCGCCGTCGAACCAGCCCGAGGCCGGGAGCGCGATCTCCAGGCGATACGGCACGCCAGCCTCGAGTGCGATGCCGGTGGGGCGGCACAGGTCGGAGGCGAGGAGGTCGGTCGTCCACGTGCCGTCGGCCGCGGGCGGCCGGACGGCGATCTCCTGGCAGATGCGCCCGCTCGCGCTCGCCACCGCGAACGCGGCGCGGTTCGCGGTGGCGACGACCAGCAGTCCGACGGCGAGCAGCGACCCCAGGCCGAACACGAACGGGAACACGTGCTCGGTCGCGGCATCGAATGCCGCGCGGTAGAGGGGGTGCGACCGCAGCCGGTAGACGACGTCGGTGGGCAGCGGCCGCGGCGGTACGGGGCGCGGGCCGCCGGCCAGCGTGTCGGTCCAGACGCGGTGCATCCGGTCCCCGATGGCCCGCTGCAGTCCGGTGCCGGCGCCGAGCAGCGCGGCGACGAGCAGCCCGGGCACGGCCAGCTCGAACGGATAGCGTTCGTAGTAGGCGACCCACGGCTGTGCCATGCCCGGGAGGAACTGCCCCAGCAACTCGATGACGCCCGAGAGCGCGCGCGAGTCACGGTCGAGCGGGCCCAGCGCGGTCGACCACGACACGAACGGGCGGGCGACGAGGACGACCGTGAGAAACACCGTCAGGAAGTACGCGATGCGGCGCCACCACACCCGGTTCCAGACGCGCTCCTGCTCCGACGCGCGTGCCTCGGCCTGCGTGGGATGCTCGTACGGATTGTCGGCGCCGTCGACGATCGCGCCATCGGCGGTCACGACGGCGTAGGCGGCCGGCAGCACGATCGGCGCGTAGTCGTCGCGCCCTGCGCGGATGCGTTCGAACACGCTCTCGTGGATCTTCGGCCGCGCGATCGACACCGCGGCGTAGGGGTCGGCCGTCAGCCGGTCGATGCGGCGGGGGTTGTAGCGGTAGTACGCGCCCAGGCCGCTCCGCGAGTCGTAGATCGGGCCGTGCGGGTTGGCGTGCGCGTCCCAGGACGCCACGGCGTGCGGGTGCAGCCGCAGGCCCTGCTTGGCCGCCTCGCGGCCCATCCAGCGCAGCGAGACGTAGGCGAGCGAGTCGTCGGGGTAGCCACCTCCGACGTTCGAGTGGACGCCGGCGAACCACACCTGCGTGACGCGTTCGTCGTCGGTGTGCCGGCAGGCCGGCTCGGCCGTCTCGTCCAGCAGCACGGGATGGAAGGTGTGGCGCTCGTCGTCGAGCGCCACGGCGTGGCACAGCTTGTCGACGAGCGCCGGCCGCACCTCCCCCTGCATCGACAGGGGCCACACCCACTGGTCCCATCCACGCGTCATCTCGTCGATCGGCAGGCCGTAGGCGTCGACGGTGTCCCACAGGCCGACGAAGCGGACGCGCGGACGGAGATTCGCGGCCGGCTCGTAGGTGCGGCGGCCGCGCACGCGGTCCCAGGTGCGGAGCACCCGGTCGCGCAGGGCACGCAGTGGCGAGACGAGCCCGCCGGTGACGTTGAACTGCCGGCGATACTCGCGATACGCCCAGCGGGCGAGGCGGTCGAGGTCGGCGCCCCGCGCGCCCGCAACCAGCCCCTGCGACTCGATCAGGCCCACGAGCACGCGCGCCGTGAACGCGCCGCGGCTGAAGCCGAAGGCATAGATCTCGTCGGCCGGTCGTGAGCCCGACGCGGGCTGGTAGTTGCGGCACGCGAACGCGTAGAGGTCGAGGACGTTGCGCTTCAGGCCCCAGCCCAGGCCGCCGCCGAGCAGCGCGAACAGCCTGAACGACGAGGTGCCCACGCCGTTGTCGTAGAGCGCGAGCTGATCGCCGGCGGAGAGGTCCATGGCCTCGTACATCCGCCAGACATTGGTCTTCATCAGCTTGGCGGAGCTGTTGCCAGTGCCGTCGGAGAGCAGCACGATCCGGCGAGGTGAGTCGGCAGGATGCATCGGGGCGAATGCTACATCTGGCGCGCGCGGCGCCGCCCGGAGCGGTGACCCCGGCGGCCGGCGGCCGCTCGAGCCGGCGGCCCGGGGGACGCGTTGCTACTTGCCGAGCGACTGCTCGAGCTCGTCGAGCCGGGCGTTGAACTCCTGCCAGCGTGCCTGCGCCTGGTCGAGCTGGGCCTGGAGCGCAGACTGCTGCATTCGCAGGTCCGCGAGGCGGCGGGTGTCCTGCTCGACGGCGGCGGCGATCATCTCGAGCTCGCGCTCCTGGCCTTCGCGCTGGTCGGGCGCGACGCGGCCGTCCTGGAGCACCTTCATGCGCGCCGTGGCGCCTTCCTGGTTCTGCTCGAGCCCGGCAACTGCGCCCTGCACGTCGGCCAGCTGGCGGCCGAGCGCGGTGATGCGCTGTTCTTCGAGCTGCAGGCGGCCGACGAGCACCTGGGCCCGGATGCTGGTCGCGGACGCCGACGTGACCTCGGAACGCAGGTGGCGGACTTCGGCCAGCAGCTGGTTCAGCGTGCCGGAGCCGAGTGACTGGTCCTGTCCCGCCATGACCCGGGTGACGATCGACAGCAGCACGACACCCACGATGCCCAGCGTCTTGAGGGACAGCAACTTCGACATCACTTCGACCTTCCTGGTCCGGTCTGGCTCGTCCACGTGAAGGCCCTCCCAGCCCGATGGGAGTATCGGAGGCAGAGCCGTCATCGATGAGCGGGGCGTGGCCAGGGCGGCAACTGTCTGAGGTGCAGGAAGATAGCGACAGCCCGTCCGCGAGGGCCTTGGGCGGAGCCGGCCGGAGACCCGGCACGTCGGGCCGTAGCGGGGCCGGTGGACCGGCGGCCCCCGAGTCGTGCCACACTTGCACGTTCAGGAGACACCCCCGATGAGCACGCAGCGGTTCCCGGTAGAGAAGAGCGACGAGGAGTGGCGCCGCACGTTGACGCCGGAGCAGTACGCCGTGCTGCGGGAGCACGCGACCGAGCGGCCGGGATCGTGCGCGCTGCTGGTCGAGAAGCGCGCGGGCACTTTCGCGTGCGCGGGCTGCGGGCAGGCGCTCTTCGTGGCGGACCGCAAGTTCGAGAGCGGGACCGGCTGGCCCAGCTTCTTCGCGCCGCTCGAGGGCGCCATCGGCACGACCGTCGATCGCAGCTACGGGATGATTCGCACCGAGGTGCACTGCAGTCAGTGCGGAGGGCATCTGGGGCACGTGTTCGAGGACGGCCCGCCGCCGACCGGCCTGCGCTACTGCATCAACGGCGTGGCGCTGGCCTTCGAGCCGTCCGCGCGCTGACCGACGGTTCGGCCGGCCGGGTCCATCCCCGCCGGGTGGTAGACTCTCGCCGCGCGAGCCGGACGGGTCCGGCAGGAGGATTCCCCATGGGCGTGATGCGGACGGCAGGCCTGGCATGGGCCCTGGTGTGCGGCGTCGCCGCTGGCGCGGCCGCGGACGTGACCGCTGGCTCGCCGGTGTCGCTCAGCACGCAGCCGTCGATGAACGTGTTCCGTCGCTACGCGGCCGACACGGCGGCGATGACGGCGTTCTACGGCCAGGTGCTGGGTCTGGCGCCGATGGCGCCGGTCGGGCTTGGGGGCGGCAATCAGATGATCCGCTTCCGCGTGGGCACCTCGGAGATCAAGCTGCAGGCCACGCCCGCCGCGAAGGACTATCCGTCCGGCGCCATCAAGGACGCGACCGGCCTGCGCGTGTTCACGTTCTTCTTTCCCGACGAAGCCGCGCTGACCGCGCGCTTCACCGCGCACGGGTATCCCGCCCCGCAGTTCCGGAAGACGGGGCCGGCCGAGAGCCGCGCGCTGGTCCTCGATCCCGCCTCGCAGTGGGTGGAGCTGGTGGTGAGGCCCGGTGCGCCGGCCGAGACGTTCGACCGGCTGGAAGTCGGGTTGACCGTGTCGAACCTCGAGCGGAGCCGCGCGTTCTATCGTCGCTTCGTCGGACTCGAGGAGCTGCCGCCGGTCGAGGACCCGGTCGTCGGCGCCACGAAGTACCCGTTTCGCCACGGCACCACCACGGTGAACGTCTGGTCGTTCGGGACGGGGCTGCCGGCCAACACCCGCAGCGCCGGCATCCAGTACGTCGTGCGCGACGCGACCGCCGTCGACGCCAAGGCCAAGGAGTACGGTGCCACGATCGATCAGCCCTTGCGGCAGAGTTTCGCGAACCTGCTGACGGTCTGGCTCGCCGATCCCGACGGCATCACGAACTACTTCGCGCAGATCCTGCGGCGGACCGACGCCGCCCCGCCCAGCGCGTCCTCGCGCTGACGCGAGGAACGCCTTCCCGCGCGCCACGACCCGGCAAGAACTTCACGCCGGGTCCGGTTCCGGTACGGATCCAGCTCTGGCGTGGCCCTGGCACGACGGTCCAGGTCGTGCGTCGAACCATCGAGGGCTCAGTAGCTTCCGGGACATGGAGGGCTGGTGCGCCACGTTGGGAACGTGCCTTGCACAACGGGGTTGCGCCGTGCGGGGGCACCGCAACCCAACGTTCTCGAGAGGACGCAACGAGATGAAGAATCAAGTGCTTCGAACCATCGTGAGGCTGGCCGGCGTGTCGGCGGTCGTGTTGACCGCGGCCTGCGGCGGCAGCGCCTCCTCCTCGCTGTCGCCCACCGGCCCGTCCGGCCTGTCGGCGCCCAGCAGCTCGGGCGCCACGATCACCGGCCGCGTCAACGGGGGCAGCAGTCTGAGCGGCCTCGGCGGCCTGAGCGTCACGGGCGACGGCGCACTCGGCGCGCAGGCCACCACGTCGACCGCGGGCCTCACCGTCACGGTCGAGGGCACCACCATCACCGCCGTCGTCGATGGCGGCGGCACGTTCACGCTGGCCGGCCTGCCGGAGGGCACGCACCGCCTGTCCTTCAAGGGTCCGGGCGTCGACGCGCGCATCACCGTCACGGTCGGTGCCAACGAGCAGGTGTCGCTCTCGGTCACCGTTCGCGGCGGCGACGCCCGCGTCGAGTCCGAGCAGCGGTCCGGCCGCTCCAGCGGGCAGTCGGAACTCGAGGGCCTCGTCACCGAGGTGACGCCGGGCGCGACGAACACCCTGCGCGTGGCGGGGACGCTCGTCACCGTGCCGGCGTCGGCGGCCATCCGACACGGGGGGACGACGCTGCCGTTCTCGTCGATCAAGGTCGGCGACCGCGTGCACGTGCGCGGCACCCGCACCGCCACGGGCTTCGACGCGACCGAAGTGAACGTCCAGAACCAGACCGGGAGCTCGCTCTCGGAGGTCGAGGGCGTCGTCAGCGGGCTGAGCGGAACGTGTCCGGAGCTGACGTTCCGCGTGGGCACGACGACGGTCCGGACAACCGGCACCACGGTGTTCCGTGACGGCGGCTGCCGTGCGCTGACCGATGCCGACCGGGTCGAGGTGCGCGGCACCCGCGGCACGGATGGCGCCATCAGTGCCGCCATCGTCGAGATCGAGGACGATCGGGACGACGATGGCGGCCGGCCGGGCAGCGGCGGCGGCACCACGGCGACTGAGGTGCGTGCCGAGGGCGCGGTGTCGGGCAAGACGGGCACCTGCCCCGCCCTGACCTTCATGCTGGGGACGACGCGCGTCGTCACCAACGCGTCGACGCGCTTCGATGGCATCGCGTGCACCGCGATCGCGGATGCGCGCCGGGTCGAGGTCCGCGGCACGCGGCAACCGAACAGCGACCTCCTGGCCACGAAGGTCGAGCCACAGAGCTAGCGTTCCAGCGGGCGACATCCAGCGCCCGCGCGTGCACGGACCTTCATCACGACCCGCGCCCCCCGGGCGCGGGTCGTGCCGTGTACGGGCTCGTTGCCACGTCCGACTTGGTGATCCGCCTGACACTTCTGCGGGCTCGGGCGAGGGCCCGCGCCTGGTCTCGGCCGTATTTCCAGCCGTTTGCGGCGGTCGCGGCCCTGGCATCGTCCGTGCGATGCCTCATGCCGGCGGCACGCTCGCGTTCGTTCCCGTCCCCCCGGGCACGCGAGCGCGACGAGCCCACTTGAAGGAGACGGCGTGATGAACAGGGATCAGAACACGGCTTCGCGCGCGATGCGCGGATTCATGCCCGCGGGCCTCGGCTGCACGCTGGCGTTCGCGGCGGCGATGCTCGTGCCTGCCACCGACGCGGCGGCCCAGGGGGGATGCGGCCAGAACGGTGGCGTCTGCGGCTTCGTGTGGAACGACCAGAACCACGATGGCATCCAGGATGCCGGCGAGCCCGGTCTTCCGCTCGTCCGGGTCTTCCTCTACGACAGCAGCGACATGGAGACCGTGCAGACCGAGACCGACGCCGGCGGGTTCTACCTGTTCGAGGTGCCCGGCGGGTCGTATCAGGTGTCGGTGCAGGTGCCGACGAACTACCTGGCCTCACCGGCTGACCAGGGCGTCGACGACACCGTCGACAGCGACGGGGTGGCCGATACCCTGGGCTTCAGCGTGGCCCCCGGGTTCGCGCTCGAAGGCGAGGCCGCCGAGAACCCGAACACCGATTTCGGCTTCTACATGCCGTCGCTGCCGTACACGAACCCCGGCACCGGCACGCCGGGCTACTGGAAGAACCATCCCGACGCGTGGCCCGTCCAGTCGATCACGGTCGGTGGCGTGACCTACAGCAAGTCGACGGCGATCGCGCTGCTCGGGAAGGTGGGCAAGGACAAGTCGATCACGATGTTCAGCTCGCTCGTGCCGGCGATGCTGAACGTGATGATCGGCAACGACAGCTCGTGCGTGGCCACGACGATCGCCGCCGCCAACGACTGGATGGCCACCTACGGGCCGGCCGGCAGCAACGTCAAGGCGTCGAGCGCGGCGTGGGCCCAGGGCGAACCGCTGCACCAGCAGATGGACGCCTACAACAACGGCTTGCTCTGCGCGCCGCACCGCAACTAGTCCTCACCGTCCGTCGCGGCGCCGCGGGCGCACGCCGGACAGCGCCGTACGACACGACGCCCCGGGCCCCCCTGACGCCGGATCCACCGGCGCCACGGGCAAGCCCGGGGCGTCACCTTTTCGGCCCCGCGCGACGGGGCCCCCGCTGCACGCGCCCGCTACGGCAGCGCGAACACGAACAGCTGGCCGCTCTGGCTCGGCTTGAGCTCCGGCGTGAGCCGGAGTTCGGTCGTCGAGACCAGCGATGACCCGGTCGTCACCGCGACGTACTGCTTGCCGTCCACCGCGAAGGTCACCGGGTAGCCGGTCACCGGCGCGCCCAGGTTCTGCTCCCACAGGATCCTGCCCGTCCGGTCGTCGAAGGCGCGGAAGCGCCCGTTGACGTCGCCGCCGAACACGAGCCCGCCGCCCGTCGCGACGAGCGACATCGTGCCCGCGCGCTGCTCGTACTTCCAGAGCGTCTTGCCGGTCTCGGCCGAGATGGCCCAGACCGAGCCGACCTTGTCGGTGCCGGGCGCGATCACGGGGGGCATGTTCAGGCCGTAGACGAGCGACGGGTCGCGCTTGTCGGTCGTCGTCTTCGCGTTCATGCAGACGTTCTGCAGCGGGTAGAACATCACGTTCGTCCGGGGGTTGAACGCACCCGCCGGCCAGTTCTTGCCGCCGGCACCGGCGCTCGGGCAGATCAGCTTCTCCTCGCCGAGCTTCGTGAACGTCGCGTCGGGGTTGACGGTGACCTTGCCGGTGGCGCCGTCGATGCTCTTGATCACGTTCTGCTGCACCGTGGGCCGCGCCCACAGGAACTCACCGGTCCGGCGGTCGAGCGTGTAGACGAGGGCCGTCTTGCCCGGGATGCCGGTGATGACCTTGCGGCGTTCGCCCGCCTTGATCTTCGGGTTGATCCACGCCACTTCCTTCGGGTCCGGCGCGACGACGGTGTCGACGAGCAGCCGCTCGAACGGATGGTCGAGATCCCAGTGGTCGACGACGTGCTGGTAGTGCCACACGATCTTGCCCGTGTCGGCGTTCAGGGCCAGCGTCGAGTTGTGGTACAGGTAGGTCTTGTCGTTGCCGCCCGGGCCCATCGTGAACTTGGGCGCCGGAATCGTCACCGACGTGCCCACGAAGATCATGTTGGTCTCGGGGTCGTAGCTCGGCACCATCCAGGTGCCCACGTGCCACCGCTCGGCCATCGGGACATCGCCCCACGTCTCGTAGCCGAACTCGCCCGGCAGCGGGATCGTCCGCGTGCGCCAGACCTCCTTGCCGGTCTTGGCGTCGTGGGCCGTGACGATGCAGGCGTCGTTGCCGGCGTCGGGCTGGCACTGCCGGCCGGTGATCACCTTGCCGTTGGCGATGATCGGGCCGGAGCTGGCCGACGCGCGCTTACGCGCGTCCATCACCGGCGTTTCCCACACCAGCTGACCGGTCTGCGCGTCGAGCGCGTAGATCTGGTTGTCGGCGCTGCCGTCGATCAGCGTCGTGCCCCAGATCGCCATGTTGCGGTTGGTGCCGCCGCGCACGCCCTGCGGGAGCTGCCGGCGGTACTCCCACTTCAGCTCGCCGCTCTTGGCGTCGATGGCCTGGATCCAGTCGGCCGGGCCTGGCACGTACATGACGCCGTTGTAGACGAGCGGCGTCGTCTCCATCGTTCCGGCGCCCATGCCGCGCGTCCACACCATCTTCAGTCGGCTGACGTTGGTGCGATCCACCTGGTCGAGCGGGCTGAACCCGTGGCTGTCGAGCGTCCGGCGCCACGTCAGCCAGTCGGCCGGGTTGGGCTTCCACAGCATCTCGTCGGTCACCGGGACGAACGCGCCCTGGGCGCGCGCGGGCTGCCGGGCGGCGGCCGGTCCGCCCTGCGCGAAGCCGGGGGCGCCGCCGCCGGCGATCACGGCTCCGGCGGCCATCGCCGCCAGGGCCACCATTGGTATCAGACGCTTCATGGCGTTCCTCACTGCTCCGTTTACTAGGGAAGGGCGAAGACGAACATCTGGTTGCTGCTGCTCGGCCGCACGTCGGGCACGACCGAGTTGGCGCCGCCAGCGACCAGTGACGGGCCGGTGCTGACGGCGACGTACTGCTTGCCGCCGACCGAGAACGTCACCGGATAGCCGCTCACCGGCGACCCGAGATGGGTTTCCCACAGGACCTTGCCAGTCCTATCGTCGAGGGCGCGGAAGCGGCCCGACGCATCGCCGCCGAACACCAGCCCGCCGCCCGTCGCGACGAGCGAGAGCGCCGCCGCGCGGCTTTCGAACGTCCACATCGTCCGGCCGGTCTCGACCGAAAACGCCTGCACCGTCCCCACGTTGGTGGCGCCCGGCGCGAGCTTGGCGCGGGCGCTGATCGCGTAGAGCGAGGTGTCGGGGGCGAGGCTCGTGGCCGTCATGCAGAGATTCTGCAGGGGGTAGTACATCAGGCCGGTGTTCGGGCTGTAGGCCCCGGCGGGGAAGTTCTTGCCCCCGTTCATGCCCGGGCACACCTCGCGCGTCTGGCCCTCGGCCGTGAACAGCGTGTCCGGGTTCACCGTGACCCGGCCCGTGGCGCCGTCGATGCCGGCGACGACGTTCTGCCGCACGGTGGGTCGTGCCCACAGGAACTCGCCCGTCCGCCGGTCGAGCGTGTAGATCAGCCCGGTCTTGCCCGGGATGCCGGTCAGCACCTGGCGGCGCTCGCCCCGCGTGAGGCGGGGATTGATCCACGCCACCTCCTTCGGGTCGGGCGCCACCGCGGTGTCGAGCAGCAGCCGCTCGAACGGATGGTCGAGGTCCCAGTGGTCGACGAGGTGCTGGTAGTGCCAGACGATCCGGCCCGTGTCGGCGTCGAGGGCGAGCGTGGAGTTGTGGTACAGGTACGTCTTGTCATTGCCCGCGAGCATGTACTTGGGCGCGGGCGACGAGACCGACGTGCCGACGTAGACCATGTTCAGCACAGGGTCGTAGCTCGGCACCATCCAGGTGCCGACGTGGATGCGTTTGTCCTCGGGCACGTTGCCCCACGTCTCGTAGCCCGGCTCGCCGGGCCGCGGCATCGTTCGCGTCCGCCACAGTTCCTTGCCGGTGCGCGCGTCGTGCGCCGTGATCACGCACGCATCCGGCCCGCCTTCCGGCTCGCAGCCCCGCCCCGAGATCGCCTTGCCGTTGGCGATGATGGGCCCGGACGTCTGCTGGGCTCCCTTCTGGTAGTCGAGGATCTTCGTCTCCCAGGCGAGCGCGCCCGTCTTCGCGTCCAGCGCGAACAGGTAGTCGTCGGCGCTCGTGTCGATGATCGTCGTCCCGTAGATCGCGAGGTTGCGGTTGATGGCGGACACGGGCATGAACTTGCCGAGGTCCGCGGGGAGCTGCCGTTTGTACTCCCACAGCAGCTCGCCCGAGCGTGCGTCGAGGGCTTGCACGTCGTCGCTCGGGTTCGGCAGGTACATCACGCCGTCGTAGACGAGCGGCGTCGCCTCCTGGACGTTGCCCGGTCCCATGCCGCGCGTCCACACCATCTTGAGCTGGGCGACGTTGCTGCGGTTGATCTGGTTGAGCGGGCTGAATCCCGCGCTGTCGAGCGTGCGGCGCCACATCAGCCAGTCGGCCGGGTTGTGCTGGATGTAGCGGGGGGACAGGTACTTCGGCGCGTCCTTCCCT
>CAWULT010000013.1:0-61820 GCA_963923455.1 uncultured bacterium | reverse complement strand
AGAGCACGAGTCACGATCATCTGGCTGCCCGTCGCGACGCTGTAGTTCGCGACGGCGCGGCACCGGAAAGACCTGACGTCATCGAAGACCGGGCGGGGGCCCGGTTACATGCCCGTGACGTGATAGCCGGCGTCCACCATCAGGACCTCGCCGGTGATGCCGCGGGCGGCATCGCTCAGCAGGAAGGCCGCGGCCTCGGCCACGTCGACCGTGTCCACGTTGCGCCGGAGCGGGGCCCGTTCAGGGTAGATGTGGAGGATGTTGGAGAATCCCTTGATGCCCGCGGCGGCGAGCGTCTTGATGGGGCCCGCCGAGATCGCGTTCACCCGAACGTTCTTCGGGCCGACGTCGGCCGCGAGGTACCGCACCGACGACTCGAGCGCCGCCTTGGCCACGCCCATCACGTTGTAGTTGGTGAACACGCGGTCGCTGCCGAGGAACGACAGCGTCAGCACGCTTCCGCCGCCCCGCTTCTCCATCAGCGGCATGGCGCCGCGCGCCAGCGCTATCAGGGAATAGGCCGAGATGTCCATCGCCATCCGGAAGCCGTCGCGGCTCGTGTTGACGAACGCGCCATCGAGGTCCTGGCGCTGGGCGAACGCCGCGCCGTGCACCACGAAGTCGAGCCCGCCGAACTCCTGCTCGATCCGCGAGTACACCGAGTCGATTTCCTCGTCGGAACTCACGTCGCACGGCAGCACGAGCGGCGGGTGCGGCAGGTCCTCGGCCAGTTCGTTGACGTGCTCCTCGAACCGCCCCTGGTAGGTCACTGCCAGACGGGCGCCCCGCCGGGCGGTGGCCTGCGCGATGGCCCAGGCGATCGATCGCTTGTTGGCCACGCCAACGATGAGTCCGTGCTTTCCCGCGAAATCCGTCATAACCGTCGTCTTGGGGTTGGACGCGCGGCGCGCACGCGTCGGATGTCAGTTCAGCGGCCGCCCCGACGGCGCCCGCGCCCGGAGCCCTGACGCCCGCCCCGGCCCTGACCGGGCTGGCCCGGCTGTCCGGCACCCTGGCCTCGGCCACCGTCGTGCCGCTGTCCGCCCTGACCGCCGCCGTGGCCACCGTGGCCACCCTGACGCGATCCGTTGAACCGCGACTGCCCGCCCGGGAAGCCCCCGAATTGCGCCTGCCGCTGACCGCGAGGCCGCTGGCCCGCACGGTTGCCGTCGACCTCCCGGCCGCGCCCGGGCGAGCCGGGCTGGCGCACCGTGAACTCCGGCGCGCGGCGCTCGGGCGTCTGGCCCTCCGGACGGGGCAGCGTCGCGCGAATCAACCTGCGATGGACGGGTCCCTCGTCGTCGGCTGGCAGCGCGTCGGGCGCATCGCCGGCCGGTGCAGCGGCCATCGGAATCGTCTCGGGCTCGGGAGTCTCGAGTGCCGGCGGCTCGGATGGCGCGGGCGCCGGCGCCGGCGGCGCCGCCGGGCGCAGCTGCGAGACGGGCTCGGGCGCGTCCGCGAAGATCGCGCCGGCGGGCTTGGGCCGCCGGACGGCCGGCACCTTCGCTTCCTTGTACTCGTGGTCGGCGTTGCACGTGGTGCAGCGGGTCTGCCGCACCGTGTCTTCGATCATCGCGACGATCAGGTGGTTGGTGACGCGCCGCTCGCGCGGACAGTAGTCGTCCAGAACGTCACCGAGCCGAAGCCGGCGTTGCTGCATTGAAACTCCCCCGGAGCCGATCCTTTCAGGTGGGATGGGTGAAAGGCCGCAGGTCGAGACAGTCTAGCGCCAAGGCCCTTGGCACGCAATCAATTCGCCGTTCCCGGGGCCCCGGCACCGCTAGGCCCGCCGCACCCCATCGAGCCACGCCCGATGCTCGGCCATGGCGCGGCGCACGGCATCGGGGTTGGTCGACTGGGGCGTGCGCTTCGCCTGCACCGACGCGAGGGCCGTGGCCGCGCGCGGCGCATCCTCGCCGAACAGGTCGCTGGCCTCGCGCCACTCCGCCATCGTCAGGTCGCCGAAATCGCGGCCCTCGGCCAGCAGCCTCCGGACCATCGCGCCCACGACTTCGTGCGCCCGGCGGAACGGCATGCCCCGCGTGGTCAGGTAGTCGGCGACGTCGGTGGCGAGCAGCAGGCCCGAGGCGGCTGCGCCACTGCGGGCCGCGTTGACCGACAGCCGCGAGACGACGGCGTGCGTCGCGACCAGGGAGACGCTCAAGGTCCGCTCCGCGTCGAAGACCGGCTCCTTGTCCTCCTGCAGGTCCTTGTTGTACCCGCCGGGCAGGCCCTTCATCGTCGCCAGGAACCCGGTCAACCGGCCGAGTGCGCGGCCGGACTTGCCGCGCACCAGCTCCAGCGGATCCGGGTTCTTCTTCTGCGGCATCATGCTGCTGCCGGTCGCGGAGGCGTCGGACAGCTCGAAGAAGCCGTGCTCCTCGCCCGTGAAGAGAATCAGGTCCTCGGCGACGCGACTCAGGTGCACCATCGCGAGGGACACGGCATAGAGGAACGACGCGACGAAGTCGCGGTCCGAAGACGCGTCCATGCTGTTCAGCACGACGCGCGAGAAGCCGAGCGTCTTCGCCAGCCGCGCCGTGTCGACCGGATAGCTGGTGCCGGCGATCGCCCCAGACCCGAGCGTCAGCGCGTCGGCTTCGTCGATGGCGGCCTGCAACCGGGCGTGATCGCGGCGCAGCGCCGACGCGTGCGACAGCAGGAAGTGGGCGACGAGCACGGGCTGCGCGCGCCGCAGGTGCGTGTACGAGGGCATCAGCGCGTCGCCGGCGCGCTCGGCGAGATCGACCAGCGCCTCCACCAGCTGGGCCACCTCGCGCTGCAGCAGCGGCACGCGGCGCTTCAGGTACAGGCGCAGGTCCAGCGACACCTGCTCGTTGCGCGAACGCCCCGTGTGCAGCCGCCGGCCGGCGTCACCGATGCGCGCGACCAGCTGGCGCTCGACGAAGCTGTGCACGTCCTCGTCCGGCCCGTCGACGAACGCCGGGTTGCGCCGCCCTTCCTCGAGGATCTCCTGCAGGGCGCCGGTGATGGCAGCTACGTCCCCGGCCGACAGCACGCCGGCCGCGCCGAGCGCGTCGGCCCAGGCCAGGCTGCCCGTCACGTCGTCCTCGAACAGCTGCCGGTCGAAACCGAAGGAAATGCCGAACTCGAACGCGGCGGGATCGGGGGCGGAGTCGAAGCGGCCAGACCAGAGAGTCACGGGCGGTTCACCTGTGCGGGCGCCCGGGGGCGCCGCCGAAAGACGGAATGGACGGGAGCGGAACCGGAGAATGGTACCGCAACGGCACCTCAGGCGTGCGTGAGCGCGTCGAACCGCTTCACGAGCGCCTTCGCGCTGGCCGCGTCCCGCGCGATCACGAGAATCGTGTCGTCGCCGGCCAGCGTACCCACGACTTCCGGCAGGTGCGCACCATCGATGGCCACACCGAGAATCTGGGCCTGCCCCGGGCCGGTGCGCAGCAGTACCAGCTGTTGCACACGATCGACCCGCGTCATGTACTGGGACAGGGACCGCTGCAGGCGGGCGGCCGCGGCCTGCCCGTTGGCCGAAGGGCTGCCGCCCGGTGCCTGATACGCGCCGTCGGCACCGCCCTTGACGAGCCCCAGTTCGCGGATGTCCCGGGACAGCGTGGCCTGGGTCACGTCGAAGCCCGACGCGCGCAGCGTGCGCCGGAGCTGCTCCTGGCTGCGCACCGGCTGGCGCGCGATCGCCTCGAGAATCGCGGACTGGCGACGGGCTTTCATAGGAAAATCGCCCTCAGCATACACGAACGGTTGACTGTTTATGCAACCGACTGTATAAATATTCTTTTGCCGGAATCGACGAGACGATGACCGTGGCCACTACCTCAGACCAGCAGACCCCCTCCGCCGCACCCCGTACGGGCGTCAAGGCCCGCGTTGCCATCGCCGGCGCCACCGGCTACGCCGGCCAGGAGCTCGTGCGAATCCTGGCGCGCCATCCCGCGGTCACGCTGACCGCCGCGATGTCCTCTGGCGCCACCAGTGCGCCGCGGCCGCTGCCGGCGCTCGCCCGGATCTGGGAGGGCACGATCGTGCCGCTCGACGTCGATCAACTCGTCGCGCAGGCCGACATCGTGTTCCTCGCGCTGCCCGAGGCGGCGTCGGCCGAGCTGGCGCCCAAGCTGCTCGAGCGGGGCGTCCGCGTCATCGATCTCTCCGGCGCCTTCCGCATCCGATCCGACTCGGACCGGCAGCGGTGGTATCCGGCCACGGCGTCGCTGCCCGCGGGCACCGTCTACGGCCTCACCGAGGGCAGCCAGGCGCAGATCCACGAGGCAAGGCTGCTGTCGAACCCGGGCTGCTATCCGACCGCGGCACTCCTCGCCCTCGAGCCCCTCGCGAAGGCGGGGCTGCTCGACGGCGGCGTCGTCGTCGACGCCAAGTCGGGCATCTCGGGTGCCGGCAAGGCGGCGACCGACCGCACCCACTTCTCCGAGAACCACGGCAGCGTGGCCGCCTACGGCGTGTTCTCGCACCGGCACGTCGCCGAGATCGAGCAGGAACTGGGCACGCCGGTCACCTTCGTGCCCCACCTGGTGCCGCTCGACCGCGGCATCCTCGAGACGATCTACGCGCAGCTCAAGCCCGGCGTCACCGCGGCACAGGTGAACGAGGCCCTGCAGCGGGCGCACGAGGGCGCCCCCTTCGTGCGGCTCACCGGCGGGGACCTCCCCGAGATCAAGCACGTCGCGCACACCAACTTCTGCGACATCGGCTGGAAGGTCGACGAGCAACGGCGGCGCGTGGTGCTCGTGGCCGTCATCGACAATCTCGTCAAGGGCGCGGCCGGCTCCGCGGTGCAGAACATGAACATCATGCTCGGCCTCGACGAGCGGACGGGCCTCCTCTGATGGCGAAGCGCGGGCGCATCGTCCTGAAGCTGGGCGGCGAGCTGCTGGAGCGCCCGGAGGATCTCGCCCGCGTGGCCCGGGGCATCGCGGACCTCGCGAGGCAGGCGTCGCTCGTCGTCGTCCATGGCGGCGGCAAGGAGATCGATGCGGCGCTGGCCGTGGCCGGGATCCCCAAGCGGCAGGTCGACGGCCTGCGCGTCACCGACGCGCCGACGCTCGACGTGGTCGTGTCGGTGCTCGCCGGCGCGATCAACACGCGCCTGGTCGCGGCGGTCCGCAAGGCGGGCGGCCGGCCGGTCGGGCTGACCGGCGCCGACGCGACCGTCTCCACGGTCAGGCGCATGGCCCCGATCGTCAGCACCGCGGGCGACACGGTGGACCTCGGCCTGGTCGGGACGCCAGCGGGCGCCGGCGCGCCGGACCTGCTGGTCGACCTGATGGCCAGGGGCTATGTGCCAGTGGTCGCGTGCATCGGAGCGACGAAGGACGGCGAGCTGCTCAACGTGAACGCCGACACGCTGGCCTCCCACGTGGCGTCGCGGATCGGTGCGACGCGCCTCGTGATCGCGGGCGGCACCTCCGGGGTGCTCGACGCGAAGGGCTCGACGATCCCTCGCCTGACGTCGCGGGCCGCCGCGGCCCTCATCCGCGAGGGCACGGCGAACAAGGGCATGGTCGCGAAGCTCCAGGCCTGTCGCGCGGCGCTGCAGCGCGGGGTCGGGGACGTGCTGATCGCCAACGGACGCAGCGTTCGATTCGACGCGATGGCCGGCGCGGGCGCCGTGCAGGCCGGTTGCACACAGGTGGTGCGATGACACAGACACTCGACGACATCCGGAACAGGGAATCCCAGCACGTGCTGCAGACGTACCGCCGCCAGCCGGTGGCGTTCGTCCGCGGCCGGGGCTCGTACCTGTACGATGCCGATGGCCGCGAGTACCTCGATCTGGTCTCGGGCATCGGTGTCACGTCGCTCGGGCACGCGCACCCGGGCCTGGCCGCGTGCATCGCGGATCAGGCCTCGACGCTGCTCCACACGTCGAACCTCTACTACCACCCGTACCAGGCCGAGGCCGCCGCGCGGCTGACCCGGCTGTCGGGCCTGGCGCGGGCGTTCTTCTGCAACTCGGGCGCCGAGGCCAACGAGGCGTGCCTGAAGTTCGCGCGGCGTTACTGGTTCACCCAGGGCGTCAAGGGCCGCGTGGGCTACGTCGCCGTCGAGAACGGCTTCGCCGGCCGGACGATGGGCGCGCTGTCGGTCACGCACGACATTCACTACCGCGAGCCGTTCATGCCGCTCGTCGGGCCCGTGACGTTCGTGAACCCCGAGAAGCCCGAGACGCTGATCGCAGCCGTCGACGAGACGACGGCCGCGATCATCGCGGAGCCGATCCGCGGCGAGGGCGGGGTGAAGCCGCTGCCGGAGGCATTCGTGCAGGCGGTGAAGGACGTCTGCGCGAAGACCGGCACCCTGCTGATCGCCGACGAGGTCCAGACGGGCCTGGGCCGCACGGGCCACGCGTTCCACGCGCAGGCGCTCGGCTGGCAGCCCGACCTGATCTCGGTGGGCAAGGCGCTCGGCTCGGGCGTGCCCGTCGGCGCGGCGCTGCTGTCGCAGCGCGTGGCCGACACCATCGCCGCCGGCGACCACGGCACCACCTACGGCGGGAACCTCCTGGCCTGCCGCGCCGCGACGTACTTCCTGACACAGCTCGAGGAGGAGGGCCTGCTCGAGCACGTCCGCACGGTTGGCGCGCACTTCGAACGGCGGCTGCGGGAGCTGGCCCTGAAGCACCCCGTCATCGTCGAGGTCCGGGGCGCCGGCGTGATGCGGGGCCTGGAACTGCGGATCGACGCGACGCCGGCGATCGACCTGGCGCGCGAGCGCGGCCTGCTGATCAACCGGACGCAGGGCACGGTGATCCGGATGCTGCCGGCGCTGACCATCGAGGCCGCGGAGATCGACAAGGCCGTCGACATCCTCGACTCGGTGCTCGCCAGCGTGCCGGCCGAGGTCCCCGCGTGAGCGCCGCGCCGGCCCCGCTCCGGGTGCTGGGGCTTCGCGCGCGGCGGAGGGCGCACGCGGCGGGCGATGCCGCGGCGCGGCCAGCGGTCTCGTTCCGCCTCGCCACGCGTGGCGACGTGGACGCGATCCACGCGTTGATCGAGGCGCACCTGTCCGAGGGGCACCTGCTCCCGCGCAGCCGCGCCGACGTGGCGCACCATGTCGGCCGGTTCGTCGTCGCGACGCAGGCCGGGCGCCTCGTCGCGTGCGCCGATCTGGCGCCGATCGGTCCCACGGTGGTCGAGCTGCGGTCGCTCGTGGTCGACGCCTCGGCGCGGTCGGCCGGCGTCGCCACGCGCCTGATCGACATGCTGGCCCGGCGGGCCGCGGCGGACGGGCGCCACACGATGTGCGCGTTCACGCACGCGCCGCAGTACTTCGTCGAAAAGGGCTTCTCGGTGGTGCCTCACAGCCAGGTTCCCGAGAAGGTCGAGGCGGACTGCCGCCGCTGCCCCCAGTTCGGGCACTGCGGACAGTCGGCCGTCACGCTGCCGCTGCCCGGAAACGACCGGTCCGCGGCAACTCAGCAGGTGCTCCCCGTTCATGGCTAACGCGACTTCTCCCACGTTCACCGTCACACGCCTCGACGGCGGCGTCACGACGCCCGAGGGCTTCCGGTCGTCCGCGCTGCACAGCGGCATCAAGGCCAAGCCTGGCGTCCTCGACCTGGCCGTGCTCGCGGCCGACGCCGCGGTGTCCGCCGCGGGCCTGTTCACGACGAACCTCGCGCAGGCCGCGCCGGTGCTGGTGTCGCGCGAGCACCTCGAGCGCAGCGGAGGCCAGGCCCGGGCCATCGTCGTCAACAGCGGGTGCGCCAACGCCTGCACGGGCGCCGACGGGATGGCCAACGCCCGGCAGATGGCCGCCGAGGTCGCCGCGGCGCTCGGCTGCGCGCCGGAGCAGGTGCTGGTCGCCTCGACGGGCGTCATCGGCGTCGGCCTCAAGATGGACAAGGTATCGGCCGGCATCCGGCAGGCCACCGGCACGCTCGCACGGGGCAAGGGCGGCGAGGCGGCCCGCGCGATCATGACGACCGACCCCTTCCCGAAGGAATGCGCGGTCCGCGTCGAGACACCCCGTGGCGCGTTTCTGGTCGGAGGCACGGCCAAGGGCTCTGGGATGATCGAGCCCAACATGGCGACCATGCTCGGCTTCCTGACGACCGACGCACAGGTGCCGCCGGCGCTGCTGCGGCGGGCGCTGGTCGAGTCGTCGCGTGACACGTTCAACGCCATCACCGTCGACGGCGAGGTCTCGACCAACGACTGCGTCTTCGCGATGGCCTCCGGCGCCAGCGGCGTCGCGATCGACGAGTCGCTCTTCCCCGCCCTGCTCGAGGGCCTGCTGGCCGTCTCGCGGGAACTGGCCATCGGCATCGTCCGGGGCGGCGAGGGCGCGACCAAGCTGATCACGATCACCGTCAGCGACGCGCGCACGCCCGAGGACGCGCGCCGCGTCGCCAAGACGATCGGCAACTCGCCGCTGGTCAAGACGGCGGTGCACGGCGCGGACCCGAACTGGGGCCGGATCGTGGCCGCCGCCGGCCGCGCGGGCGTGGTCTTCGACGTGAGCCGTGCCACCGTCCACGTCGGTGGCGTTCTGCTGTTCGAGCACGGCCTGCCGCACGACGACCTGGCACCGAAGGCCGCCGAGCACATGAAGGGTACCGACGTCCGCATCGACGTCGATCTGGGGACCGGCGGGGGCGCGTCGACGACGGTGTGGACGTGCGACCTGAGCGCGGAGTACGTGCGGATCAACGGCGAGTACCGGACGTAGACGCCATGGCCCCGGTGTCCCCGCCGGCAGTGCCGGCCAGCCGCTTCCTGTCCATCCTCGACATCGATCACGAGGCGCTGCGGCGCCTGCTGGCCACGGCCGCCCAGCTGAAGGCGGACCGCCACCTTCGGACGAAGGCGCCGACGGCCACGGCACTGGCGGGACTGCACGTCGCGCTGCTCTTCGAGAAGCCGTCGCTGCGCACGCGGTCCACCTTCGAGATCGCGATCCGCGAGCTCGGGGCCGACACGCTGATCCTGCCGGGGGAGCTCGCAGAGGGCGTGCGCGAGCCCCTCGAGGACGTCGCGCGCAACCTCGAGCGCTGGGTCCATGCGCTGGTGATCCGCACCTTCGCGCAGGCGAAGGCGCAGCGGCTGGCCGACGCGGGGCGGCGGCTGCACGTGATCAACGCGCTGACCGACGAGGAGCACCCGTGCCAGGCGCTGGCCGACGTCATGACGATGATCGAGCGCTGGGGTGACCCGCGCGGCAGGGTCGTCACCTTCGTCGGCGACGGCAACAACGTCGCCACGTCGCTGGCGCACGCCGCCTCGATGCTGGGCGTGTCGGTGCGGGTCGCTTCGCCCGCCGGCTACGAGTTGCCCGACCGCGTGCTCGCCGAGAGCGCGCGCGTCGCGACCGGCGGTGCGACCGTGACGCGCCACCACGACCCCGTGGAGGCGGTCGCGGGCGCCGACGCCGTGTACACGGACGTCTGGGCCTCGATGGGAGAGGAAGCCGAGTCGGCGCAGCGGCGCATCGTCTTCGCCCCGTACCAGGTCAACGCGGCGCTGATGGCGCACGCGGGCCCGGGTGCCCTGTTCATGCACTGCCTGCCCGCCCATCGCGGCGAGGAGGTCACGGCGGACGTGCTCGAGTCGGCCACGTCGGTCGTGTTCGACCAGGCCGAGAACCGCCTGCACACGCAGAAGGCGCTACTGCTGCAGCTGCTCGGCCGCTGATCGGCGCCGGCGCCACGTCCCGTCGTAGAATGGGCGCCCGCATGCACCCCTGGCTGCAGCACTACGATTCAGGCGTCCGCCGGTCGCTCGCGCCCTACCCCGACAGCACGCTGCTCGACGCGCTGGCGACCCTCGCGCGCGACCATCGAGACCGGACCGCGCTGTTGTTCAAGGGCGCGGACGTCTCCTATGGCAGGCTGGACCGCGAGAGCACCGCGTTTGCCGCTGCGCTGGTCGCGCGCGGCGTCCGCAAGGGTGACCGCGTGGCCCTGGTGCTGCCCAACTGCCCGCAATTCCTGATCGCGCAGTTCGGCGCGTGGAAGGCAGGCGCGGTGGTGGTCGCGCTGAACCCCACCCACAGCGAACGCGAGCTCGAACAGGCACTCGACCGCACGCGCGCCGAGACCGTGGTCACGCTCACGCCGTTCTACGACCGCGTCAAGCGCGTGCAGGGCCGCGCCGGCGTCCGGAACGTGATCGCGACCTCGATCAAGGAGTACCTGCCTCCGGCGCTGCGCCTGCTCTTCACGATCTTCAAGGAGCGGAAGGACGGCCACCGGATTGCACTGGCGCCGCAGGACTGGTGGATGCAGGCGCTGCTCCGGGAGAACCAGGGCGCGCCGGCGCCGGCCGTGCCCGTCTACCCGGACGACCCGGCTGTGATCCTCGCGAGCGGGGGCACGACGGGCACGCCGAAGGGCGTCGTCGGCCTGCATCGCCACTACGTCGCGGCCGGGCACCAGCTCGACGAGTGGACGCGGCCGGCCCGCGATCCGTGGACCGACGTGATCATGCTGCCGCTGCCGCTCTTCCACGTCTACGGCAACGTGGGCGTCCAGGCGCTGGCCATCGTGGGCCGCAACCCGATGTCGCTCGTGCCGAACCCGCGCGACCTCGACGACCTGCTGGCGACGATCGCGAAGGTGAAGCCGGCCTTCTTCAGCGGCGTGCCGACGCTGTTCACCGCGATGCTGAACCATCCGCGGGTCCAGAGCGGCAAGGTCGACCTGCGGTCGATCAAGCTCTGCTTCTCTGGCGCCGCCGCGCTGATGGCCTCCACCAAGGCACAGTTCGAGGCGGCGACGGGCGCCCGCATCATCGAGGGCTACTCACTGACCGAGGGCATGATGGCCTGCTGCATCAACCCGGTGGAGGGGACCAACAAGATCGGGTCGATCGGCATGCCGCTGCCCGACGTGCGGGTGCGGATCGTCGACAGCGAGGACGGCGTGCGCGAGATGCCCACGGGCGAGGTGGGCGAGCTCATCATGCACGCCCCCCAGCGCATGCTCGAGTACTGGAACAACCCGCTCGAGACCAGCGAAGTCCTGCGGCCGCACGGCGACGGCGAGCTGTGGCTCCACACCGGCGACCTCGCCTACATGGACGAGGACGGCTACGTCTTCATCGTCGACCGCAAGAAGGACCTGGTGAAGACGAGCGGCTTCCAGGTGTGGCCGCGCGAGATCGAGGAAGTGCTGTCGGGCCATCCCGCGGTGCTCGAGGTCGGCGTGGCGGGCGTGCCCGACGCGGTCAAGGGCGAAGTGGCCAAGGCGTGGGTCGTGCTCAAGCCTGGCCAGCGGGCCGCCGCCGAAGAGCTGCGCGACTACTGCCGCGAGCGCCTGGCGCCGTACAAGGTGCCGGCGGCCGTCGAGTTCCGAGACGCCCTGCCGAAGACGATGGTCGGCAAGGTGCTGCGCCGGGCCCTCGCCGCCGAGGAGCGCCAGCAAGGGGCAAGGACGTAGCCGGCCGGCTGAGGCCCCTCAGCCGGCGTATGGCGCCAGGACGCGCACGCCAGCCGCGGCGAGCGCGGCCCGCAGCCGCCGGGCCAGGGCCGCCGCCCCCGGCGTGTCGCCGTGTACGCAGATGGTGTCCACGTCGAGCGCCACGCGCGTACCGTCGACGGCCGTCACCTGCCGGCTCGTGACCATTTCGACGGCACGGGCCACGACCACGGCTTCGTCGTGCAGCACGGCGCCTGGCTCGCTTCGCGGCACGAGGCTCCCGTCGGCGCGGTAGCCACGGTCCGCGAACACCTCGGCCGCGGCGGGCAACCCGGCAGCACGGGCGGCGTCGACGAGCGCGGACCCCGACAGCCCGAACAGCACCAGCGACGGGTCCACCGCGGCGACGGCGCGGGCAATCGCCTCGGCCAGCCGCGGGTCGCGGGCGGCCATGTTGTACAGGGCCCCGTGCGGCTTCACGTGGCGCAGGCGCACGCCTTCGCGGGCCGCGATCGCCGACAGTGCGCCGATCTGGTAGAGCACCGCGTCCTCCACCTCGGCCGGCGAGAGGCGCAGTTCGCGGCGCCCGAAGCCCTGGAGGTCGGGGAACCCCGGGTGCGCGCCAACCGACGCGCCATGCGCGCGCGCCAGCGCGACCGTGGCGCGCATCACGCCCGGATCACCGGCATGGAAGCCGCACGCGACGCTCGCGGAGGTCAGGGACGGCATCAACTGCGCGTCGTGGCCGATCTCGTAGGCGCCGAACGACTCGCCGACGTCACCGTTGAGGTCAACGCGCATGGCTCATACCCGAACACCCCTGTAATTCTTGCCACATTGCTGGGATCGCCCGCAGGGGGAATCCCGCGAATTTGCCCGAAAACCGGGCGGCACGCGGGTTGCCTTTGAAGAGCAGCGTCGGTCTGTGGTTTACGGCAGGGCGCCGTAAATGCTGGGGGGAGCCAGGCCGGCGGTTCAGGATGGGGCTTCGGCCCCATCCTGTCTCTCACCCCTCGCGGCCGGCTACGCCGCGCCTTCCGGATACTCCAGCGCCAGCTTCAGTTCACGGGCGAGCGAATCCACCGTCGTGCCGGTACGCTTCCACACGCCCTCGGTCTCGAAACGCGTGTCGCCGACGCGCCGGCCCCACGGCGCGATCACGCGGCCGATGGCGCGGAAGTCGGCGCGGTCGGCGTGCTCCTGATCGAGCCGGCGTACGACGTCCGGGGCCACGCGGACGAACGCGCGGAGCGCGGTGGCCGATCGGATGCTGTACTTGCGTCCACCCCAGGCCGCGCCGAACACCACCGACACCTGCTTGAAGTAGTTCACGAAGAAGCGCTTCGAGTCCTCGCGGAACTCGGCCGACTTGCGCGGACCGCCGAAGGCGTCGCTGCCGAACAGCTTCTTGAGCTCCTGCGCGAGCGGTGCCTGCGCCACGCGGCCTCGGCCGACGCCGAGCAGCTTGATCTCGCCGTGCAGGGGCGAGTCGTCGCGATCGTTCAGCGCGCGGACCACGTCGTGCGCCGCGGCGAGCGACTCGTCGCGATAGAGCTGGCGGCCCGACAGGCTGACCAGGTGCGACGCGTTGAGCCGCGTGTGCTTGGCGTTGATCGTGACGAACATCTGCACGACGTGATCCTCGGGCAGGCGGTCGAAGATGATCGCCGGCACGGTGAAGTCGTCACCGATGTTCTCGATGTCGGCATGCAGGGCCAGCAGGCGGTGCTGGCCGTCGATTGCGCGGAGGATGCCTTCGCGCTCCGGCACCTTGAGCCGGCCCACGGTGGCGCCCGCCTCGACGGGCTCGAACGCGAGCTTCTCGTCGCACGAGATGATCACGGCGCCGGGGATCGAGGGCAGGTCGCGGGCCTGCCGGCACTGCTCGTAGTACTGGACCAGTTCGTCGATCTTGCGGCGGATGATCTGCCGCTGGTACGCCTTCTCGCTCGACGCGATCCGGCGCTCCAGCAGATCCCAGTTCACCTTCGACGGCACCTTCTTCTTGCCGCCGCGCACCGGCGGGCCCGACTCGGCGTAGTTCAGCACCTCGAAGCGCACGAGCTTGTCGATATCACCCGCAGTCAGGGCCGCCTGGTAGAACTGCACCCCGAACTGCTGCATCCGGATGGCCGCTACGTTGATCATCTGTCGTCTCTGCTCGTTCCCGCCGCCGCGACGCGCGGGGGCTGGGTGACCGGGCCTGTTCCCGACCGCCGGGAAACAGTTTTGAAAGTGGCGAATTGTAGTGGGCCGTCGCCCGACTTCTCAACTCGTTTCGCGCCCAGTATGCCCCAGTTGGGTCGTGCAGTGGCAGGCAGAACATGGCCACAACTCACTCTGGGCCATGACTTTACAGAACGGCACCCCGGCTGCGGGCCGGTGGGGCGAACGGTCAGGAGGTCTCGAGGCGCCCCAGGGAGGGGGCCTGCGCCTGTGGCTGGGCTGGCTCCTGCCGGAACACCGCCCAGGAGCCGGCCAGGCGCTGTTTCAACCGCACCAGGCCGAACGTCAGCGCCACGAACACCGCGTAGGCGGCCGTGGCCGCCTCGAAGCCGAGCGCCTTGTGGATGGGCAGCGTCAGGACGCCGTACACCAGTTCCACGTGCACCCAGTACACGAAGAACGAGGCCACACCCAGCTCCCTGACCGGCGACCAGCCGGTATGCCGGGCCGTCCATCGGTACGCCACCGGCAGCGCCCCCAGCAGCAGCCCCAGGCGGAGGAAGAAGAAGCTCGGCGACGTCGTCCAGAAGCTGCTCGAGGCATACATCGACGGCAGCATCGACCCGGCGAACGAGGCCACCGCCAGGGCCGGCCCGGCCACGGCCAGCCGCCCCATCAGCCGACGCTCGTCGTCCGGCCCGGAGACGGCGTCGAGCAGCAGCCCCAGCGCGGCACCGGCGAACAGGAAGCCCACCCACGGCGCCAGGGAGAAGGTGCTCCATCCCGCGACGGGCGCCAGGTACCATCCGACCGGAGGCGGCAGCGCCGCCACCCAACCAGCCGACCGCACCAGGGGTGCGGCCAGCGACACGGCCGCCGTGGCCCCGGCCAGCAGCGCGATCCGCTGCGCCCGCGTCCGTCCCAAGCCCCACAGCCCGGCCGCGGCCACCATCCCGAGCCCCATGACGTTGAGGATGTCGACCTTGAACAGCGCCCGCGGAAACGCGCCGCCGCTGATCAGCCACGACTGCAGCCGGAACAGGAACGCGAAGCCGAAGACCTTCCAGCCCCAGCGCGCCGCCGCGGCCGTCACCACGGGGGCCGGCAGGCCGCGCCGCAGGCGGCCGCCAGCGGCCAGCGCCAGCGTGATCCCGGCCAGGAACAGGAAGCCGGGCGCGGCGAAACCGCCGAGCACGATGGCCCAACGGTAGGCGGTGTCCGCCCGCTCGTCCACGCGCGTCCAGGCGTCGTAGGTGTGCGCCTCGATCATCACGAGCACCGCGACGCCGCGGAGCCAGTCGAGGTACTCGCGGCGGCTCACGGCTCGATGTCGAACGAGGAGTCGAAGGCGATGTCCTGGCGCAGCGAGTGCCACACCGAGCAGTACTTGTCGTGCGAGAGGGCGATCGCGCGCTCCACGGCGGCCGGCGGCACGTCGCCCTGCACGGTGAAGTGCACCCGGACGCCGGTGAGCCGGGTGGGAATCTCCGGCGCGCGCTCTCCCGTCAGCGTGGCGCGGAACCCGGTCACCGGATGGCGGCCCCGGCGCAGGATGTCGACGACGTCGATCGACATGCAACCGGCCAGCGATGCCGCCAGCATCTGCACGGGTGACGGGCCGGCGGTGCTGTCGCCGTCGAGCACGAAGGCGACCGCGCGGCTCGTCACCTCGAAGCGACGGCCGTCGGACCAGCGCAGGTCAACGACGACGGGGGGCTTGGCGTCGGGCATGGCGGCAGGGCCGGGCGGCGGCGGGCGGCCGCGCGATCACTGAATCGGCGTGGTCCACATGTAGACCGTACGGCCGTGTACGGCCACGGTCTCCCTGGGCTTCGCCTTGCCCATGTCGAACACGTGGGACACGACGCGGGTGCCCGGCTTCAGCTCCTTGTTCAGCTTCGGAACGAGCTTCAGGTTGATCGCGGGCAGCAGGTAGAGCGTCACGACAGTGGCCTCGGTGAGGTCCGTCTTGAACAGGTCCTGCTGCAGGAAGCGGACCCGGGTGCCGACGCCGGCGATCTTCAGGTTCGCGTTGGCCTCCTGGATGCGCTGCGGGTCGATCTCGACGCCGACCGCGCGCGCGCCGTAGGTCTTCGCCGCGGCGATCGGAATGCGGCCGTCGCCCGATCCGAGGTCGTAGAGCACGTCGGTCTTGCCGACCCGCGCCACCTTCAACATCGCCTCCACGACGTCCTGTGGTGTCGGCACGAAGACGACGTCCGGCGGGCGCAGCAGGGCCGGCGCCGGCTGCTGGGCGCTGGCCGGCGAGGCAGCCAGGGCCAGGGCCGAGGCGAGGACGGCGAGGCGGAACCGGATGGGCACGCGAGGCATGACAGGCTCGGAACGGCGGAATTATACCGGGTCCGGCCTCCGGGCGCCCGCCCCGGTGCCGCGGGCGCTACGGCTGGCGCGGGCCCACGCCGCGGGGCTTCAGCGTGCGCGAGAGGCTGCGGGTGGCCTCGGCAACCATCTCGCCCGCGTGCCGCACGTGGGCCAGGACGGCGTCGCGGATGGCTGCGTGCCACGGCAGCTGCGCGGCATTGGCCGCCCTGACGTCGGCGCGCCGCTCCAGGCCAGGGTCGAAACCATCGCGGTAGTGCGAGGCGCTCGCCACGATCGCGGCGATGTCCTCGACGGTGCCCTGCCCGCGCCGGTCCCCGTTCGGAAACAACCGGCAGAACTCGTCGACGGTGTCGCTGGGGTCGAGGCCCACGGCGCCCGCGTAGGCGCGGACCCACGCCCGCGCGTAGAGCCCCCGCGGCCACTGGGCGAAATCGTTCTGCTCGAGCGCCTCGAGCATCTCGCGCTTCACCCGGGTCGCGGCGGCAATGTCCTCGAGGGCAATACCGTTGCGCTGGCGATGCCGTCGCAACCGCGTGACGAAGGCTTCCTGAGGGGTCATGAGAATCTCCCGCCCCTCAGGAGCGAGCAATTCCCGGGCCTCAGCCCCTCGTCGAACCGCCGCGCCGTTTCCGTGCTTTTCGCGCCCGATGGCAGCGGGACGGGCAGGCGGCGTTGCAGAAACCGCCGCCCGATCACGAAATCGGCGGGCGAAACGCCGCTACTCGAGCGGCGGCACCTGGCCAGCCAGGTAGTCGGGCAGGTGGGCGGGCGCGAATTGCAGTCCCGTGTAGAACGGGCCGAACTCGGCGAATCGCGCGCTCGCCTCGTCGAAGCGCATCTCGTAGATGAGCTTCTTGAACACCAGCGGATCCTGCGCGAACAGGTCCACGCCCCACTCCCAGTCGTCGTAGCCGATCGAGCCGGAGATGATCTGCGTGACCTTGCCGGAATAGTGACGGCCGATCATCCCGTGCTCGCGCATCATCTTCGCGCGCCGCTCGAACGACTCCGAGTACCAGTTGTTCGCGTCGGAGCGGCGCTTGTTCATCGGGTAGAAGCAGACGTAGCGCCACTTCGGAATCTCGATGAACAGCCGGTTCATCACGCGGGCGCGCTGCGTCTCCATCTCGGCGTCGAACGCGCGTGCGAACTCCTCGCTGCCGGGCTTGTGCTGCGCGCCGAGCTGCTCGTGGATCTTGGCCGTCATCTCGTACATCCCGAGCTCGACGACCGAGACGTACGAGGTCGTGGGCTCGAGGTGCTCGTGGAGCGCGGTGCGCGACAGGGCCAGCTGCGCCTGCGCGAGCTGGTCGAAGCTTCGGCGGAAGCAGAGGAACATCAGGTCCGCCTTGTGGCCGAGCATCTGCACGAAGGCGGTGGGGCCGTCCTCGGGCGTCACGAGCGCCTGGATGGCCTCGTGCGCGAGGCGTCCGCGTTCGGCGCCCGGCAGTGCGCGCAGGCGGTCCCAGCGGACCCGGTACATCAGGTGCAGCAGGCTCCAGCCTTCGAGGGTCTCTGGAACGAACGGGTTGTGCATACCGCGATTCTAGTGCGGCGAGGCGTCAGCGCGCGTGTGAAACGGGGATGCCGGACGCCTGGTGCTCGTCCGCCTTGGCCTTCGCCGGCGCCGTCCCACGGAACCTGGCGAACAGCCAATCGCGCGAATCGGCCATGATCTCGTAGACCGTCGGGATCACGAGCAGCGTCAGCAGCGTCGAGGTCACGACGCCGCCGATCACGGTGATGCCGAGCGGAGCCCGGAAGTCGCCGCCCTCGCCCTGGCCGAGCGCCACCGGCACCATGCCCGCGACGAGCGCGAACGTCGTCATCAGGATCGGGCGCAGGCGCACGCGGCCGGCCTGGATGAGGGCCTCGCGGCGGTCCATGCCGGCGTCCTCGGACATCTTCGCGAAGTCGATCAGCAGGATCGCGTTCTTCGCCACGATGCCCACGAGCAGGATCACGCCGATCATGCTCATGATGTTCAGCGACTCGCCCGCGACGAGCAGGGCCAGCATGACGCCGATGAGCGACAGCGGCAACGACAGCAGGATCGACAGCGGCTCGAGGAACGACCCGAACTGCACCACCAGCACGAAGTACATCAGCAGGACCGCCACGCCGATCGCGACGAACATCTGCGTGAAGATTTCCTGCTGCTGCTCCGTCTCGCCGCCCTGGCTGATCGTGTAGCCGGCCGGCAGGGGCACGGCCGTCTCGAGGCGCGCCATCGTCGCGTTGACCACCTCCGACAGTGCCCGGTTCTCGGTATTGGCCTCCACGTTGATCACGCGGTCGCGATCCAGGTGGTCGATGCGGGCAGGCCCGATCGACGGCACGACGCGCGCGACCTGCCCGAGGGGCACCGTCGACGGCCCGCGGGGCCCGCTGACGAGCAGCGGCAGCGACTCGAGGTCCGCGACGACCGTGCGCGACTCCGGCGCGATGCGTACCGTCACGTCGCGCGTCTCGCCGGACGGATCGATCCAGTCCCCGACGTCGATGCCGGCGAAGGCCGGCCGCAGCGCCTGCGCCACCTGCCCCACCGTCACGCCGAGCGACCCGGCCAGCCCGCGGTCGATCTGCACGTCGAGCTCGGGCTTCTGGCCCTTCGTCGACAGCGCGACGTCCACCGCCCCCGGCACCTGCCGCATCTCGCCGGCGACGGCCTGCGCGACGCGGTTCAGCACCTGGATGTCCTGCCCGCGCACCTGGAGCTGGATCTGCTTCTCACCAGGGTTGAAGCCCGTGCTGATCGACGCGGTCATGCCGGCCAGCCTGGTCAGATCCCGGCGGATGTCGTTGACCACCTGCGCCTGCGAGCGCGAGCGCTGGTCCTTCGGCAGCAGCTTCACGAACACCGTGCCCTCGTCCACCGCGTCGCCCTGGCCGCCGACGCTCGCATACGTGTAGGCCACCTCGGGGCGCGTGCGGGCGATGCGCGCCACTTCCTGGGCCTTGAGCCGCGTGTACTCGAGGTTCGAGCCCGGCGGCGTGTCGAGGTCGACCGTGAACTGCGACTCGTCCATCTCGGGCACGAAGCCCGCGCCGATCACGCCCATCGCCGGCAGCGCCAGCGCCACGACGAAGGTGAGCGTGGCCAGCGCCACCATCGAGATGCGGTGGTCGAGCGCCCACGCGATCACGCCCTTGTAGCCGTCGGCCTGGCGGTCGAACCAGTCGTTGAAGCGGCCGAGCAGCCGGGACAGCAGCGGCCGCTTCGCCATCGCCACGTGCGGGTCTGGCCAGTAGGCCGACAGCATCGGGTCCAGCGAGAACGACACGAACAGCGACACCAGCACCGAGCACACGATCGTCAGCCCGAACGGCTTGAACCACTGGCCGGCGATGCCGCCGAGGAACGCGATCGGGATGAACACCACGACGATCGACAGCGTCGTCGCCGTCACGGCCAGGCCGATCTCGTCGGTGCCGTCGAAGGCGGCCTTGTAGTGGTCCTTGCCCATCTCGACGTGCCGCACGATGTTCTCGCGCACGACGATCGCGTCGTCGATCAGGATGCCGATTGCGAGCGACAGGCCGAGCAGCGACATGGTGTTCAGCGTGAAGCCGTAGGCCCACACCGCCACGAACGAGGCCAGTACCGACACGGGCAGCGCCAGGCCGGTGATGACCGTCGACCGCCACGAGTTCAGGAAGAGGAACACGACGGCCACGGTGAGCGCGGCGCCCTCGATGAGCGCCTGCTCGACGCTCGAGACCGACGCCGACACGCGCTCGCCGGCGTCCTGCACCACGCGCAGCGTGACGCCGGCCGGCAGGGTCTTCTGGATCTCGGCGACGCGCCGGCGGACCTCGTCCGCGACCGCGGTCGTGCTGAAGCCGGTCGACTTCAGGATGTCGATGCCGACCGCGCGATCGTCGTTGTACATCGCGGCCGAGCGCGGCTCCTCGGTGGCGTCGCGCACGTCGGCCAGGTCGCCCAGCCGGACGATGCGCCCCCCTGCCTGCGACACGATGAGCTGCTTGAACTCCGCCGGGCCCTCGAGCCGGCCCTTCAGGCGGATCGTCCGCTCGTCGAGCTGGCCTTCGAGCCGGCCCACCGGCACGGCGAGGTTCTGGGCCTGCAGCGCCGCCACGGCCTGACCCACGCTGACGCCCATCGCCTGCAGGTCCTTCGGGCGGATCTCGACGACGAGCTCGCGCTCGATCGCACCGGACAGGTTCACGGTTGCGACGCCGCTGATGCCGCGCAGCTGCCGGGTGATGTCGGGGTCGACCAGGCGCGTCAGCTCGGCGCCCGTGAGCGCCGGCGAGGACAGCGTCAGCGAGACGATCGGCCGGTCCGCGGGATCGAACTGCGTGAGGACCGGCTCCTCCATCTCCGGTGGCAGGTCGTTCCGGATGCCGGAGATCTTGTCGCGGATCTCCTGCGTCGCCAGCCGGGGGTCCTTCGAGAAGTCGAACTCGACGACGATGTTGCCGAAGCTGTCGAGCGAGCTCGAGCGCATCCGGTCGATGCCGCTGATGCCGGAGATGGCCTCCTCGATCGGGTCGATCACCTCGCGCTCGACCACGTCGGGCGAGGCGCCGGGGTACGGCACGGCGACGACGACCACGGGGGCGTCGATCTCCGGATACTCGTCCGTGTCGAGCTGGAAGAGGGCCACGACGCCGAACACCACGCAGACGAGCATGGCGACGACCGTGAGCACGGGACGCTTGATGGCGGTGTCGGAGATGTACATGGAATCCTTCGCTCGCTGAGGCTCAGCGGCCTCCGACCTGCACGGTGGTGCCGGGCGTGATGCCCTGCGCCGCGCCGCGCAGCAGGGTGTCGCCCTCGGCGACGCCCGACGACACCTGCACCTGCTCGGTGCGCGGGTCGCGCAGGCCGAGCGTGACCGGCACGCGCTCGGTCCTGCCGCCGGCCACCTTCAGCACCCACGGCGCGTCGCCGAGCGTGTTGACCGCGTTGATGGGCACGACGAGGCCGCTCGCCGACTGGCTGATCACGCGCCCCTCGGCGAAGAGGCCCGCCACCAGGCGGCCGCCGACGTTCGGGATCGCGACGAAGATCGGCACCTGGCGCGTCGCCGGGTCGGCCTGCGGCGCGATCCGCTCGATGCGCCCCGAGAACGTCTGGTCGTAGCCGCGCACCTTGAACTCGACGGTCGCCCCGACCTTCAATCGGGACAGGTCCTCCGAGGGGACGGCCGCCTCGAGCCGCATGGACGACGGGTCGATCACCGTGAAGAGGGCCGTCCCGAGGCCGACGACGTCGCCGACGTTGACGGCACGGTCGGACACGATGCCGGCAAACGGCGCGCGCAGCACCGCGTCACCGAGCTGCCGCTCGGCGCTGGCGAGACGCGCGCGGGCGTCGGCCAGCTGCGCCTCGGCCATCGACACGTTGTTGCGGACGACGTCGAGGTCGCGCTCGGCGAGCGCACCGGCGGTCACCAGCTTCTGCGTACGCTCCACCTCGCGCTGTGCGAGGGCGACCTGGTTCTCGGCCGAGCGCACCGCGGAGCTGGCCGACTGCCGCGCGTCGTCGAGCGTGCGCGTCTCGATGCGGCCGAGCAGCGTTCCGCGCGAGATGCTCTGGCCTTCCTCGACGGCGACCTCCAGCATCGAGCCGCCGAGCTCGGCGCGAATCGTCGCCTCGCGGGCCGCCTTCAGCTCGCCGGAGATGATCGGGCCGACGACGACCGTGCCCGATGCGACCGTTACGACGTTCTCGGGGCCGATGCGCACCGCCGACGGCTCCGACGGCGGAGGGGGCTCGACCTGGCGGCACGCCGCCGCGGACGCCAGCGCCGCCGCCAGACCGATCACCACCAGACGCGCGCGGGCCGCACCCGCGGGCCGTCCATTCCGTTCCACTGCGATGAGGTTCGTCACTATCGTGTCCCTGCCTGCTGGCCGCCCGGCTGCGCGGCCGTCGTCACCTGCGTCGTGCCCGTCTGTGCCGACGCCGCCGTCGTTCGCGGCGCCGTGCCGGTGGCCCCGCCGAGCGGCAGGGTCGGCAGCAGCGCCACCCGCGCCCGCGCCACCTGAAGGTCGCGCGCGGCCTGCGCGCGGTTGGCCTCGGCCTGCTGCAGCAGCAGCCGCGCGTCCGAGAGCTCCAGCTGCGTCGACACGCCGGCGCGGTACCGCACGTCGGCGATGTCGTACGCACGCGTGGCCTGCTCCACGGTGCCGGCGCTCGCCACCCACGCGGCGCGCGCGGCCAGCAGCTCCGCCCACGCGGAGCGGGTCTCGAGCGCCGCGAGCTCCTGCACCTGCTTGTGCTGGATCCGCGCCTGTTCGAGGTCGGCCCGCGCCACCATCTCGTCGCCCTTCTGCCGGCCCCCGGTCAGGATCGGCAGGCTGACGTTGGCGCCGACGGCCCAGTTCATCCGATCGAAGGTCGGAAACGCGCCGGACGGAAACGCAATGCGGCTCAGCGTCGACGTGAACGCCAGGCTCGGCCGCCGCTGCGCCTCCGTGAGCTTCACCGAGGCCTCCCGCAGCCGTACGGCGGTTTCCGCCTGGGCCACCGCCGTCCGATCCGGCAGCGGCACGCCGGCCGGCAGCCCGGCGGGGGCCTGCGTCGCGCGCTCCATCGCCGTCTCCACGGCGACCACCGGCTCGGCGAACGGCGAGGGCGGCGGCAGGCGCGCGTCGTCGAGGCCGTCGGAGAGCCGCAGGTCGTAGTCGACCGGCAGCTCGAGCATCTGCTTCAGCCGCAGCAGCGCGACGTCGCGCGTCGCGCGCGCGCGGATGACGGCCGGCGTCTGGTTGTCGCGGCTGACGCGCGCTCGCAGCACCTCGAACTCCGGCTGGGTACCCGCGTCGAATCCGGCCTGCGTCTGCCGCAACGTGGCATCGGCCTGCTCGCGCGTGGCCTCGGCAATCGCGACCAGCCGCTCGGTCAGCACGGCGTCGTAGTACGCCTGCGTGACGTCGAACAGCAGCTGACCCCGGGCCGTCCGCACGCTCTGGTCCGCCGTCTCGCGGCTCATCCCGACGAGCGACTCCTGCAGCTGCTGGCGGCCACCCGAATAGAGCGTCTGCGAGAACGCGAGGGTGGCGCGCCACGTGTTGGCCCGCCCGAACGGGAGGTTGCTCAGGTCGCCAGACCCGCTGCCTCCGTCGCCGGAGCCGCTCGACCCGTTGCCGGCGCTGCTCCCGCCTCCGAAGTCGAGGTTGTCGAAGACGCCCTGGAACTCGTTGGCCAGCGACCGCTCGTAGGTGGCGGTGGCGGTGAGCTGCGGGTACCGCGTGCTGCGGGTGCGCTTCAGGTCGCCATCGTTGCGCGTCAGGGCCACCCTGGCGATCGCGATCGACTCGCTGCGCTCCTCCGCGAGCCGCAGCACCTGCTCGAGCGACAGCGGTCCGGCCGGAGCCTCGCCCTGGGCCGACACGACACCCGACGCGGCGGCCACGACGAAGGCCGCACACGCGAGCACCAGACTCCTGCGCGGGGCCATACCTGGAAGACGACGAATCACGGCTCGTTCCTCGAATGCGGCTGCGGCGGACATCGCACGGTCCCCTATCGCGCCTCGTGCGGCGCAGCCGCCGCACCCGCTCCGCGCCGGCCTCCCGGGCGCGTCCGCTGCGCGGCCACCCCCGAGGGCACGGGCCCGGCCACACCCTGCCGGCAGTGGTGGCGTGACACGGCCGGCTGGGTCTGCAGCCAGCTCACGTGCGCGGCGCCCGCCTCGAGCGCCCGCGACAGGTAGTCGACGACGGTCGCCAGCTCCTCGTCGGAGTAGCGCCGGTTGACGCGCGCCATGAATTCGATGAGCGGCTGATACATCGGCTCGACCAGCCGCACGCTCGACTCGACGAACTCGACCAGCACGACACGCCGGTCCTGCGGATCGCGGCGCCGGCGGACGAATCCGGCGCGCTCGAGCCGATCGATCGCGGCCGTGGTGGCGCCCGTCGTCAGGCCCGTGTGGGCCGACAGCTGGCCGGCCGTCGACGAGCCGGCCAGATACAGCAGGTCCAGGCACTCGAGGTCGGTCGAGTTCAGGCCGACGCGCGTCGCCACGAGGTCGCTGATCAGCACGGCCTGGGCGCCCATCTTGCGGGTGGCCTCGTCGAGAGCCTTGAGCAGCCGGGCGCGTGACGGACGGACGGCCTTCTTCTTCGGCGTGTCGGCGTGAGTCATGGTATGCGGGGATTCGGAGCTCGCCAGATACTTCGACATCAAAGTATCTCGACCGCAAAGATACTGCGAGGACCGTGCCAGCCGCCGTGCGGGCGGCGCGCCGGCCTGGGAGGGCGGGTCAGCGTCCGGGCTGTCGGGCGAGGAGGCCGTCCACCGCGGGCAGGACGGCTTCGGCGCGGCCCTCGATGGCGAGGTGCACCTGGGTCGAGACCGGGGTGGCGTCGGCATTGATCTCGGCCGTCCACGCCCCGCGCCGCCGCGCCTCGTGCACGAGGCCGGCCGCGGGATGCACGACGGCGGAGGTGCCGACGGCCAGAAACACGTCACAATCCGTGGCCGCGAGCGCCTCCGCGACGTCCGCCTCGTCGAGCGCCTCCCCGAACCAGACGATGGCCGGACGAGCCAGCCGGCCGCAGTGCGGGCACCGGGGCAGGCCAGCGCCCAGCGGGACCCGCTCGTCGCGCCACGGGCGCTGGCCGGCCAGGCAGGGCACGGCCGTTACCCTCGCCAGGCCGGCGATGTGTGGATATTCCGGCGATCTGTCGTCTTTCACCCGACAGTCCGGCTCGGGATCGATGCTCGCGCCGTCCACGGGAACCTGGAGTCCCGAGCACCGAAGCTCCCACAGAGACCCGTGCAGCCGGACGAGCCCCGGGGTGCCGGCACGGACATGGAGGTCGTCGACGTTCTGCGTCACCACCGTGGTGCCGCGCTCGCGCGCCCACCGTGCGAGCACCTCGTGCGCGGGGTTGGGCGCACACGCGGCCACGCGCTCACGGCGCCACCCGTACCACTCCCAGACGAGCCGCGGGTCCGCGCGAAACGCCTCCGGCGTCGCGAGCGTTTCGGGCCGGTACGATCGCCACAGCCCATCCGGCCCGCGGAAGGTCGGCACGCCGCTGGCCGCGGACACGCCGGCCCCCGTCAGCACGGTGACCCGGGACGCGACCCGCAGTCGCGCGGCCAGGTCGAGGAGACGGGCGTCGGTCGTCACGCGCCGATCGTAGCCGGAAGGTCCGGGACCGGCGCTGCGGCGGGGTAGTATGTCCGCATCTCTTCCAATGGAGGACGCATGCGGGTCCGTACGTACCAAGTCACCGCGGTCGGCGCGCTGCTGTTCGGCCTGACCGTACTCTCAGGCCAGGGGCCAGCGCAGGCTCCGGCGCCGGCAGCCCCCGCCGAACCGCCCGCGCCCTTCTACGCGCACGTCGTCGCGACGGGCCTGCGCGGCGGCTATCAGGTCGTGGCGGCCGACGTGAACAAGGACGGCAAGGTCGATCTCATCGCGCTCGGCGCGCAGATGCCCGAACTGCTCTGGTACGAGAACCCGTACTGGACGCCGCACGTGATCACGCGCGAGGCGCCGCGGATGATCAACATGGCCGCGGCCGACACCGACCGGGACGGCATCCCGGAGATCGGCCTGGCCTACGAGTTCAGCACCAATCCTGCGCAGAGCCCGGGCAAGCTCGCGATCCTCAAGGCCGGCAAGGATCCCCGGGAGATCTGGACGCTCAAGGAGATCGACGCGATCCCGACGTCGCACCGCGTGCGCTTCGCCACCGTCGACGGCCAGGCGGTGCTCGTCAACGCGCCGATCCTGAACGGCAAGGCCCGCGACGGCTTCAACGACCCCGACCACCTGCCCGTCCAGCTCCGGATGTACCGCGCACCGGCCTTCAAGCCGGAGGTGATCACCGAGGAGAACCGTGGCGTGGTGCACGGGCTCTTCGTCGGTGACTGGGACGGCGACAAGCGGGACGACGTGCTGACGGCCGGCTACAGCGGCGTCTTCGTGCACAGCCCGGCCAAGGGCGGCACGTGGACGCGGACCGAGATCGTCAAGGGCAACCCGGCCGAGTGGCCGCAGTCGGGGGCGAGCGACATCGCGGTCGGCCGCCTTGGCGGCAAGCGCTTCTTCGTGACCAACGAGCCGTTCCACGGCAACCAGGTGGTCGTCTACCAGCAGGGCGCCGACGGACAGTGGCCGCGCAACGTCATCGACACGCGCCTGGTGAACTCGCACTCGCTCGTGCTGGTCGACGCCGACGGCGACGGCTCGTCCGAGATCGTCTCGGGCGGCACGCGCGGGGCCGTGGGAACGCCGCGCGGCACGAAGCCCGGCGTGTTCTTCTACAAGGCCGCCGACCCGGCCGGGCAGACATGGTCCCGGATGGTGCTCGACCCGGGCATCGCCGCCAACAGCTGCGTCACGGCCGACATCAACGCCGACCGGAAGACGGACGTCGTCTGCATCGACAACACCGATCCCTGGACGCTGCGCTGGTATGAGAACACCCGCCGCTGAACCCCACGGCCTCGCGCGAGCGCGCGCCAGTCGTCACGTCGAGGACCGCCCGTCCGCGCCGCGCCGGGCGCGGCGAACCGCGCTGGTACTGGCCGTGACCGTGGCGGTCGCCCTGGCCGCGGCGGCCTGTTCGCGCGACCCACGCGAAGGAGCGTCATCCGTGCCCTCGTCGACCCCGGCTTCCGCCGCCGCCGAACCGGCGCGCGACATCCACTCGTACGCCGTGCCCGCCGAGGCGCGCGTCACCGACGTCGCGCTGAACCTCGAGGCCGACTTCGCCGCCAAGCGGCTGAGCGGGACGGCGACGCTGTCGGTCGAGCGCAGCGCCGGCGCGTCGCGCCTCGTCCTCGACACCCGCGACCTGGAGATCCAGAAGGTTGTCGACGGCGCCGGCGCGCCGCTCCAGTTCTCGCTCGGCGACGCGGACAGGATTCTCGGGCGCCCGCTCACGGTCACGCTGCCCGCGGGCAGCGGTCCGCTGAAGGTCGTCGTCACCTATCGGACGAGCCCGTCCGCCGCCGCGCTCCAGTGGCTCGCGCCCTCGCAGACGGCCGGCAAGAAGCACCCGTACCTGTTCTCGCAGGGCGAAGCGATCCTGACGCGCACGTGGATCCCGACGCAGGACAGCCCCGGCATCAGGCAGACCTACTCTGCCCGCGTCGTCGTGCCGAAGCCGCTGCGCGCCGTGATGAGCGCCGAGCACCTGACGCCGGAGGGCGTCGCCGCCGGCGACAAGCTGGCGTTCGACTTCAAGCTCGACAAGCCGATTCCGCCGTATCTCATCGCGCTGGCGATCGGCGACATCCAGTCGAAGACGATCGGGCCGCGCACGGCCGTGTTCGCCGAGCCGTCGGTGCTCGACAAGGCCGCCTACGAGTTCGCCGACCTCGAGAAGATGGTGACGGCAGCCGAGCAGCTCCTCGGCCCGTACCGCTGGGGCCGCTACGACGTGCTGGTGCTGCCGCCGTCGTTCCCGTTCGGCGGCATGGAGAACCCGCGCCTGACCTTCGCCACGCCCACCGTGATCGCCGGCGACCGCTCGCTCGTGTCGCTCATCGCGCACGAACTGGCGCACTCCTGGTCGGGCAACCTCGTGACCAACGCCACCTGGAGCGACTTCTGGCTCAACGAGGGCGTGACGACCTATGTCGAGAACCGGATCATGGGCGCGCTCTACGGCGACGACCGCGCGCGCATGCTGCAGGTGCTGCAGTGGCAGGAGCTCCGGGACGAAGTGACCCGGCTCGGCGGGCCCACGTCGAAGGAGACACTGCTGCACCTCGACCTCGCCGGCCGGGACCCGGACGACGGCATGACGCAGATTGCCTACGACAAGGGCGCCTGGCTGCTGCGGACGATCGACGCGACGGTCGGCCGCGAGCGCTTCGACGCCTGGGTGCGGTCGTACTTCGACCGGCACGCCTTCCAGCCGATCACGAGCGCGGCCTTCCTCGCCGACGTCCGCGCGAACCTGCTGAAGGGCGACGCCGCGCTCGAGGCGAAGCTGCGGATGGACGACTGGGTCTACAAGCCGGGCGTGCCCGACAACGCCGTCCCGGCGCAGTCCGACGCGCTCGCCACGGTCGGCGAGCAGGCGGCCGCCTTCGCGAAGGGCGGCGCGGCCTCGTCGATCGCGACGAAGGACTGGAGCACCCAGCACTGGCAGCACTTCCTGGAGTCGCTGCCCGACACGCTGACGGCGCCCCAACTCGCCGATCTCGACCGCACCTTCAAGTTCACCGCGAGCGGCAACAGCGAGGTCCTGTTCGGGTGGCTGCGGATCGCGATCCGGCACCGCTACCAGCCGGCGATGCCGGCACTCGAGCGGTTCCTGACCTCGCAGGGGCGGCGCAAGTTCCTGCGCCCGCTCTACGAGGACCTGATGGCGCAGGACTGGGGCACGGCCGAGGCGAAGCGGATCTACGCAGAGGCGCGGCCGCTCTATCACGCGGTCGCGACGCAGACGCTCGACGCGATCGTGAAGTAGCAGGTTGGGGGCCGCCCCGGGCTCGCGTGCTCGACGAGACCGGGGCCAGCCGTGTAGCAGCGCCCGGCGTCAGAATCGGTAGCTCAGATCGGCACCCCAGCGTCGCGGCATCGCCTTGAACACGAAGTTGTTGGTGTAGCCCGGATTCGGGAAGAACATCGGCCCGGGCGACCACTCCGCGTTGTACCGCGTGTCCGTGAGGTTCTTGGCCCAGACGGTCAACGACCAGGACTTGCCGTCGATGCCGACCCGCTCGTTCAGCAACGTCACCGGATCGCGCTTCGTGAAGTTGTCGGGATAGAACCACGTCGGCCCGATCACCTCGACGTCCGAGCGCACGAACGCGCTCACCCCGCTGCGCAGGGCATGGCGGTACTGCACGCCCACGTTGGCCGTGTACCGCGACACCAGGGGCGCCTCGTTGCCGACGTCACTCGCGGCGCGCCTGGACTCCTTGATGTTGCTGTTGGTGAAGCCGAGCCCGAGAAAGGCGTCGAACCCGGTGACGATGCGTCCCCGCACCTCGACCTCCGCGCCCGTGTAGTCGACGCGACCGAGGTTCCCCAGATTCTGCGTGCTCGTGTTCGGGTCGAACACGAAGAAGTACGACCCCTTCGCCCGCGTGTGATAGACGCTGAGGCTGGTGCCGAGGCGCCGGCCGAGCAGTTCAGCCTTGGCGCCTGCCTCGTAGGTGTCCGCCGTCTCGGCGTCGAACAGGTCGCCCACGCCGGCGATGCCCGCGGCACCCACACCCGTCTGATTGAATCCGCCGCTGCGGAAGCCGCGGCTGTACCCGGCATACACGGTGGAATCCTTCGTCGGCTTGTGGCGCAACGTGACCTTCGGCTGCCATTCGTCCCAGGTGTTCTTGCGCACCTGCCCCGGGAACGCCACGCCCACGAGCGGCGCAGGGATGAATGCCGCAGGGGTCCTGGTGGTGTTCTCGCGATCGTCCCGGTCGTAACGCAACGACGTCGACAACTCCAGTTTGTCCGTGAGATTGACGTCCACGTTGCCGAACGCCGCCCACGCGAAGTTGTTCTGCTCGTCGGCCAGGAAGGTGAACTGCGGATTGAAGATCGGCAAGGGGGTCCGCCGCACTTCGGGCACCACGCCGGTACCCAGGTCGAAGACATTGCCCGTCGAAATGAATCGATCGGTCGCGATCGCATACGCACCCACGACCCAGCGCACGCGCTTGGCCGCAGGCGACGCGAAGTGCACCTCCTCGCTCACGGCATCGACGGTGAGAAACTGGTGCTGCGCCTGATCGGCGCCGAAGAAGCGGTTCAGCACCGATTCCCTGATCGGCAGGAAGTCGAACTGATCGCCGGTCAGCAGCTCGTTCAGCCGGTCGTAGGCCGTGACGGACGTCAGCGTGCCCAGCGACGTCGCGTAGTCGACCTTCGCCGACGTGCCGAACATGTTGCGCTCGTTCACGCCGGGGTTGTTCACGCGCACCGGAAGGCTCGTGTCGTTCACGCTCTCGGTGATGTTGAAGTACAGCGCCTGGGTCTTGACGCGGGAGGCATACACGCGCACGTCGGCGGTCAGCTCCTTCGACGACTCCCACAACAGGCGCACGCGCCCGGAGACGTCGCGGAACGGATCGGCGTTCTCCCCCAGATTGACGTTGGGAATGTAGCCCTTGGTATCGAAATACGAGCCCGTCGCCATGTATTTGAGCGTCTTCGAGATCGGGCCGCTCGCGCTGCCGCGGATCTTGACGCCGGGCCCGGAGTCGAATCCCGTCGTCACGTTGCCCTCGAACACGTCGCCCGGCTTCTTCGTGTTGATGAGAATCGCACCGCCAATGGCATTCCGCCCGTACAGCGCGCCCTGCGGCCCTTTGAGCACCTGGATGGAGTCGATGTCGAAGAGCTCCTGGTTGAACTGCGAGGGGTTCGCCATCTGCACGCCGTCGATGAGCACGGCCACCGAGGGCTCGCTGTTGCGCGCCTGCGAGATGCCTCGCACGGTCACGAACGAGGTGCCCTGGTTCTGCGTCTGCACGAGGCTCACGTTCGGCGTGAGCGCCACGAAATCCTGCGGTCTGTCGATGCCGGCGACCTTGATGTCCTCCGCCGTGAACGCCGTGACCGCGATCGGCACGTCGAGCGACAGCTCGTCGCGCCGCCGGGCCGTGACCGTGACGGTTTCCGCCGCGCCGACCGCCAGCTCCACGTCGGCCGTGATCGTGCCAGCACCGCTGACGGCGACGTCCCGCCTCACCGGGGCGAACCCGGCCAACGAGAACGTCACCGTGTAGCTTCCGGGTGGGAGCGACTCGATGCGGTACCGCCCGCCGGCGTCGGTCACCGCGGTCCGGACCTTTCCGGTGAGCGCCGGGCTCGCCGCTTCAACCGTCACGCCCGGCAGCACCGCGCCGGTCCCGTCCTTGGCCTCACCCGTCAGCGTGGCTTGCGCCGCGGCGACGCGAGGGACGACGACGATGAGTCCGATCAACAAGAACAGTTTGGCGATTGAGCGCATGGTGCCCCCTTGTGTCGCACCAATCCGACGACCGAGCATGTCAGTGACAGTCACGACTGATGTCCTCGTTCCTATGATGTTCTTGCGTTCCCTACAGGTCCTCGACAACAGTGAAGAGAATTATCGGTATTCGTGCGGCAGGGTAGTCGGTGGTGCAGTACGATCCGCCACGCGATCGTGGCGCGCGCCGCTATAATCTGGCCACTCATGGCCGAGGCTCCCGTGCACGACTACTCAGACTGGCTGGAACGCTATCGTCAGGCGTGGATCGCACGCGACGCCCACGCGGCAGGACAGCTGTTCACCGACGACGCCGTCTACCGCGAACAGCCCTTCCAGGATGCCTTCGTCGGCCGCGCGGCCATCGAGGACTACTGGAGCCGGGTGACCGCCTCGCAGACCAAGGTGGAGCTCCGGTACGGACGCCCGGTCGTCGAAGGCCATCGCGTGGCCGTTGAATGGTGGGCCAACCTCGACACCACCGGCGGCCCGATCACCCTGGCGGGCGAGTTCCTCCTCGCATTCGCGGACTCCGGCAAGTGCCGCGAGCTGCGCGAGTACTGGCTGCTGACGCAGGCGCGCGTCGAGCCGCCGCCAGGTTGGGGCCAGTAAGTCGCCGCTACTGAGGGCTCGGCCCTCAGCGGGCCTCGCACGGCACAGTGTTGGCTGGGCGCCGCTACCGCGGCGCCTTGGCCAGGCTGATCAGGTTCGCGAACTGACGGTAGGCGCCGGGCACGCCGGCCGGCAGCTGCCGGAACCACGAGTACGACGTGTACACGTAGCGCCCCTTCCCCACATCGGCATACACCTCGCCGCCGCGCACGGGGTCTTCTCCGGGGTCGGCGGCTTCGAGCAGCGCCGTGTACTTCGCGTCGAACGTCCCGAACGAGTACAGGTTGCGCTCCTGCACCCAGTTGTCGAAGTCCGCGGTCGTGATGCGGTTCGGGAATGTGAACACCGGGTGCTGCGGCGCCAGGATCTTCACGACGGCCGTCTCGTCGGTCACGCGCGGGTTGCCGGGCGTCTGCACCGGATAAGGCGGCAGGTTCCGGCCCGGGTAGTCGGTCTGCTGGTACTGCACGACGAGCGTGCCGCCCCGCTCCATGTACTCGCGCAGGCGCGCGTTGTTGGCGATGAAGTCGGGCCGCGCCTCCGACGCGCGCACGCCGACGACGATGGTGTCGAACCGCGCCAGGTCGCCCGTGGCCAGCGCCTCGGGGTCGATGAGCGTGACGTCCACGCCCATCCGGCGCAGCGCGTCGGGCACCTGGTCGCCGCTGCCCATGATGTAGCCCACGCGCACCTTGGCCACCTGCAGGTCGAGCACCTGCACCTTCACCGACGCCGGCGTGTAGAGCCGGTGCGTCTGGATGTGCGGGTACGACACCGTCTGCACGTCGCGCGCGTAGGTGGCGGCGCCCACGCGCGCCTCGGCCACGATTTCGAGCGTGCCCGGCGCCCGGCGCGCCGGCGCGGTGACGGCGAAGGTGGCGGTGGCCGCGTCGCCCTTCGACGCCAGCGTCAGCGGCGCCGAGGCCGGCGTGGACGTCCACCCGGCCGGCAGCCGCAGCGCCAGCGTGCCCGTCACGGCCTTCGACGCGAAGCTCACCGCCTTGACGACGATGCGCTGCTGGCTGGCGGCCGCGCCCGTGGGCACGATGAGCAGCCGGGAGTCGAGCCCGACGGCCACCGCGGGCACCACGTTGACCTCGCGCCGCAGTTCGCCGCGGATGCGGTCGCCAAAGCGGTACTGCACCGGGCGCGACACGGTGAACGCGGCGCCGCCCGCCTCGACCGTCACGTCGGCGGTGAGCAGCGGTGGATCGAACGGCATCGTCCGCGACGCCTGGGCGTCCCAGCTGCGGTAGCTGTCGCCCTGCCGCGGCTCGGTCAGGAAGTACGGCTGCGTCACCGGCGCGTCGGCCGGCGCCGTCACGCGGAACCTGGCGGCGTTCGTCGGCACCTCGCGGCGGAACGGCGGACCGCCGTCGCCCGGCTGGTCGGCGGACGGCTCGACCCGCCACCCGTTGGGCGCCCGAAGCACGGCGCCCGTCACGCGCACGGCGCCGGGATCGGACAGGAACGTGCGAATCGTCACGCCCACGCCGTCGCCCTGCACCACCGTTTCGTCGTCGGCCAGCGGGTCCACGACGATGCCGGCCGCGCGCGTGAGCGCCTCGACGAAGTCGCGCTCCTTGGCCGCGAGCAGGAAGTCGGCGTCGGCCTTGGCGTCGGCGGAGCCGGCCGCACTGGCCAGCGCCGTCCGCGCCGCGCGCGTGGCCCGGAGCCCGGCGGCGAGCGCCGGCACGATGGTCGACGGCCGCAGCGGCTGGTAGCCGTCCAGCGCCTGGCGGGCCGCGGCCTGCACCGCGTCGAGCTCCGCGCGCAGCGTGCCCGCCGGCAGGCCGGCGAGCGCGGGAATGCCGGCGATGGTCACGTCCATCCCGTCGAACACCGACTGCTCCTTCGCGGGCCGCGGGCCGGGCAGCGTGCTCTCGATGAGCCGCAGGCCCGAGGTTGACGGCCCGAGCGGCTCGATGCTGCCCATCTCCTGCGACTTGTGCTGGCTGCGGCCCTCGGCCGCAATCTCCGCGAACGAGCGGCCGATCACCGGGTCGACGACGCCGCTCTGCACCTCGACGGTGGACGGGTTGGCCGGGTCGGGCCGGAAGCCCTGGCCCCGGTAGAACTTGCGCGGCTGCCACGGCCGCAGCCCCTGCGCGATCTGCTCGGGGAACTGGGCAGGATCTCCGGCGGCCTTGAAAGCCAGCGGCGTCAGATACCCGGACATCTGGTGCTGGCCGTGCCCGTCGGCCGGCGTGCCGGTGAACCGCGCGTACATCACCAGCGGGCGGAAGCGCCGGATCACGCGGACCATGTCGCCGAGCAGCTCGCGCTCGCCCCACTTGGCGGTGGCTTCGGTGAGCGTCTTCGAGAAGCCGTAGTCGAACGACCGCGTGAAGAACTGCTCGCCGCCGTCGAGACGCCGCGCCTGCAGCAGTTCCTCGGTACGGATCACGCCGAGCGCATCGAAGAGCTCGGTGCCGATGATGTTCTGGCCGCCCTCGCCGCGGTTGAGCGACAGGTACGCCACGCGCGCGTGGTCGCCGCGCGCCATCCGCGCGATGAACGCCGAGTCCTCGTCGTCGGGGTGGGCGCCCGTGTGGAGCGCGCTGGCCGTCGTCTGCAGCCGTTCGAGAATCTGCGTGAGCCCGGAGGCGCCGAGGTCGTATACGGGCCGCACCTGGGCGTCGAGCGGCGTGCGGACGGCCATCCCGCCCAGCAGCAGGGCGAGCGCCACGAGGATCGATCTGCGCATGGCGCGAGGATAGCAGACCGGGCCGGCCAAACGCGGGCGGGTACAATGACAGGGTTGTCCTCCCCCCTCGAAGACGTCGTCTCCCGCTACTGGGGCTATTCCACCTTCCGTCCGCTGCAGCGCGAAGCCATGGAGGCCGTGCTCGAAGGCCGCGACTCGGTGGTGGTGCTGCCGACCGGCGGCGGCAAGTCGCTGTGCTTCCAGGCGCCGGCGCTGGTGAGGCCGGGACTGGCCGTGGTGGTGTCGCCGCTCATCTCGCTGATGAAGGACCAGGTGGACACGCTCGTCGGCAACGGCGTGCCCGCCGGCCTCTACAACAGCTCGCTCTCCGGCGAAGAGAAGTCGGCCGTGATGCGCGGGCTTTCGGACGGCCGCTACCGCCTGCTCTACGTGTCGCCCGAGCGCCTCGTGGGCGAGGGCGGCGACGGCTTCGTGGCGCGCCTCGCCTCGTGCGGCGTGAGCTTCGTGGCAGTGGACGAGGCCCACTGCATCAGCCAGTGGGGCCACGACTTCCGGCCCGAGTACCGCCAGCTCGCGCGGCTGCGTGAGAAGCTGCCGGGCATCAGCGTGCACGCCTACACCGCCACGGCGACGGCGCGCGTGCGGCACGACATCGCCACCCAGCTCGCGCTGCAGAACCCGGTGGAGTTCGTGGGCGGGTTCGACCGCCCCAACCTCCTGTACCGCGTGCTGGCCCGGGCCACGCTGAAGAAGCAGCTGCTCGAGATCCTGGCGCGGCACCGCGGCGAGGCCGGCATCATCTACTGCACCTCGCGCAAGGAAGTGGATGCCCTGGCCGCCTGGCTGACCGAGAGCGGCCTGCCGGCCCTGCCCTACCACGCCGGCCTCACCGACGACGAACGCTCCCGGAACCAGGACGCCTTCCTGAGCGAGCGCGTCGACATCGTCGTGGCCACCGTGGCCTTCGGCATGGGCATCGACCGGTCGAACGTCCGCTTCGTGATCCACTGCGGCTCGCCGCGCTCCCTCGAGCACTACCAGCAGGAAGCGGGACGCGCCGGCCGCGACGGCCTCGAAGCCGAGTGCGTGCTGATCGCCTCGACCGCCGACTTCATGCGCTGGCGGCAGATGCTCGAACAGAGCGGCGAGCTGAACGACGCCACCCGCCACCTGATGCGGCAGATGGAGGGCTACGCCACCGGCGTACGCTGCCGGCACAAGCACCTCGCCGAGTACTTCGGCGACCGCTACGCCACCGCCTCGTGCGGCGCGTGCGACGTGTGCCTGGGCGAGCTGGAGTCCGCGTCCGACCCGGTGACGCTGGCCCGCAAGATCCTGTCGTGCGTCGTCCGCGTGGGCCAGCGCTTCGGCGCCACCCACGTCGCCAGCGTCCTGCGCGGGCAGGCCAGTGAGCAGGTGGTGGCGCGCGGCCACGACGCCCTCAGCACCTTCGGCCTGCTGCCCGACGCCTCGGTGACCGAGGTGCGCGGCTACATCGAGCAGCTCGTCGGCCACGGCCTGCTGCAGCTGACGGGCGAGGAATACCCCGTGCTGTCGCTGACGCCGCGCGGCATGGCGCTGCTCAAGGACGAGGCAGCCGAGCCCGGCCTCGTGCTGGCGCGGCAGAAGGCCCTCAAGAAGGACGCGCCCCGAACGCGCTCGACCGTGGAGGCCGAGTCGTGGGAAGGCGTGGACCGCAGCCTCTTCGACCGCCTGCGCGACGTGCGCCTGCGCATCGCCCGCGACCGCGGCGTGCCGCCCTACGTGATCTTCCACGACGCCACGCTGCGCGAGATGGCGCGGCTGCGCCCGACGTCGCGCGCGGCGCTGCTCGGCGTCAAGGGCGTCGGCGCGCGCAAGGCCGACGACCTGGGCGACGACTTCCTTTCCGCCATCGAGGCGCACGGAGCCTAGGCCCCGGCCGTTCCCATGCCGCTCGTCACGCTCGACCACGTGTCCATCGCGTACGGCCACCTGCCGCTGCTCGACGACGCCAGCCTGCAGATCGACGCCGGCGAGCGCGTGTGCGTGGTGGGCCGGAACGGCACCGGCAAGTCCACGCTGCTCCGGATCGTCAGCGGCGAGGCGGAGCCGGAAAGCGGCACCGTGTGGCGCCAGCCCAGCCTGCGCATCGGGCGGCTGGTGCAGGACGCGGCGCTGCAGGACGAGCGGCGCGTGTTCGACGTGGTGGCCGAAGGCGTGGGCCCGCTCGACGAACACGAAACGTGGCGGCGCGACCAGATGGTGGAGCTCGTGCTGTCGCGGCTCGACCTGCCGGCCGACGTGCCCGCCAACACCCTGTCGGGCGGCTGGCGCCGGCGCGTGCTGCTGGCCCGCGCCCTCGTGGGCCAGCCCGACCTGCTGCTGCTCGACGAGCCCACCAACCACCTCGACATCGAGTCGATGACGTGGCTCGAAGAGTTCCTGGCCGGCTACGCCGGCGCCGTGCTCTTCGTCACCCACGACCGCGTCTTCCTGCAGCGCGTGGCCACGCGCATCGTCGAACTCGATCGCGGCCACCTCACCTCGTGGCCCGGCGACTACGCCACCTTCCTGCGGCGCAAGGAGGAGTGGCTCGCCGCCGAGGCCGTCCAGCACGAGAAGTTCGACAAGAAGCTGGCCGAGGAAGAGGCGTGGCTTCGCCAGGGCATCAAGGCGCGGCGCACGCGGAACGAAGGCCGCGTCCGCGCGCTGATGGCCATGCGGGCCGAGCGCGCCCAGCGCCGGCAGCTCGTGGGCGCGGTGAAGATGCAGGCCGAACTGGCCGAGCGCTCGGGCCAGATGGTCGTGGAAGCCGAGCACATCTCGAAGCGCTACGGCGACACGGTGGTCGTGGACGACTTCTCCGTCCGCGTGATCCGAGGCGACCGCATCGGCCTGATCGGCCCGAACGGCTCCGGCAAGACCACGCTGCTGCGCATGCTGATCGGAGAGCTACAGCCCGACACCGGCGAGGTGCGCATGGGCACCAACGTCCAGGTGGCCTACTACGACCAGCAGCGCGAGCAGCTGGACCCCGAGCGCACCGTCTTCGACACCATCGCCGACGGCCACGACACGGTGACCGTGGGCGGACAGTCGCGCCACGTCCACGGCTACTTGAAAGACTTCCTGTTCCCGCCCGAACGCGCGCGGTCGCCCGTGAAGGCCCTGTCGGGCGGCGAGCGCAACCGCCTGCTGCAGGCGCGCCTCTTCACACGCCCGGCCAACGTGCTGGTGCTCGACGAGCCCACCAACGACCTCGACATCGAGACGCTGGAACTGCTCGAAGCGCAGCTCACCGACTGGCCCGGCACGCTGCTGCTGGTGAGCCACGACCGCGCCTTCATCGACGCCGTGGTGACCAGCACTCTGGTGTTCGAGGGGAACGGCGTCGTCCGCGAATACGTGGGCGGGTACGAAGACTGGCTGCGGCACAAGACGGCCGCCGAGAAGGAGGCCGCGGCACAGGCCGCGGCGGCGGGCGCAGCCTCACGCAGCGCGGCGAGCGGCGCCGGCACCGCCACGAAGCCGGCCGATGGCCAGGCGTCCGGCACCACACCGAAAGCGCCATCGAAGAAGCGCTCCTACAAAGAGCAGCTCGAATGGGAGCAGTTGCCCGGCCGCATCGAGGCCCTCGAGGACGAACTCAAGACGCTCGAAACCCGCGTGGCCGCGCCCGAGTTCTACAAGGAAGGCGCGGACGCCATCGCCGCCGCGCTCGCGCGCGTCGAGTCACTCCAGCAGAAGATCCTCGACGCGTACGCGCGGTGGGACGAGCTGGACGCCAAGGTCGGCTGAAGGACCGCAGAGGGACGGCGGCCGTTACCACCCGTGCGGGCTGCTGCTCGGTGTAGGACGAAAGACGACGGCGGGGCGCAACACACGCACGCCGCGAACGCACGGATTTCCGGGCTCATGCCGCGTGCGGCCTATCCAGGTTCACCTACAGGGCACGCGGCTCAAACAGCGGCCCCAGCAGGCTTTGAACCGCCTCGCCGGGTGTGGATAATCTGCACCGAAGGCGTCGCCGTCGCCAGGACTGGGCCGCGCGGATGTCGGGCCGGCACGGCAAGAGACGCATTCCGGCTATACGACGTTAGGCGGACTAAGAGCCTTAATGAAAATTGCGGTTCTGATTGTGCTGGCAGTTTTGGTTCTGCCCTTCTTGTTCGGACTGGTGAAGGGGATTCTGCGTAACACGTCGTCAGCGGGACGCAAGCACGAGCGAGCCCAAGCAATCGTTCTCCTTAGCCAGATCCCAAAGGGTGCCTTTGGCGTTCTATTGATGGTCTTCGCCGCCCACCGAAAGCAGAATGTTGCAGAGGCAAATCAAGTGGTGGAATCTCACCCTGCCGAAACCGCCGCGCTATTGACCAGCTTGAAACGGCCGCGAGACCCCGCCCTGTCGGCTGGCGCTGCCATGGATGGCAAGAACTTGGCGGTGTGGATGACACAGCTCAATAGCCAAGGGTATTCCAGCAACGCATCTGCGATTCTTGCGTTCGTATTTCATCACTACTTGGATTCGCCTCTTGATGAGGTGATCCAGACTGGCGGCTGGACGCCAAACGCATGAAACTGGTTAGTTGAGAATGAACGCACCGCCTAACATCGGCTTGCAGCCGACGGCGGACGGTGCAAGCATCTGATTCCGCCGCGGCTGAAGCCGGGCGTTAGCAGCCAGCGAGTGTTGCCTACCACGTGATGGAGCAGACGCACCGTCCGGGCGTTGGGGGCGATATGAGTCGAGCGGCTCGAAGCATTCTCATCTTCGGTGTCTACATCGTCGTCGTGGGTGTGCTGCTGAGCACGGCTCCACACGTGCTCCTGGGCCCGCTCGGGTTCCCGGATCCGCAGGAGCCGTGGATCCGCGTGCTGGGGGTCGTCGTCATCGTGCTGGGGAGCTACTACGTGCAGGCGGCCCGGCAGGAGGTGACGAGCTTCTTCCGGTGGACGATCCGGGGCCGCATCGGCATCCTCGCGGGGTTCAGTCTGCTGGTGGTCGCTGGACAGGTCGCGCCGGCCTTGATCCTCTTCGGAGTCGTTGACGCGGCAGGCGCGGCATGGACCGCTCTGGAGTTGCGGGCGAGCCGCCGGACGAGGAATTGAAACTGACGAAGCGTGGTCGATACCCCAGGAGATCCCAGTTGCGCACAATCCTTGTCACTCTCGCCGGCGTCGTGCTCTGTGCCGCGTGCAACGCCCCTGCCCCTCAGCCCGCCGACGGGTCCGCGGCAGGCGACGCTGCGGCTCACCAGGCGCACGAAGCCTACGTGACGGCGATCAATTCCAACAACCTCGATTCGCTCCTCGGCATGCTGACCGACGACGTGGTGTTCCTCTCCGCCCATGAACCCGTCATGGTCGGCAAGGCGGCGGTGCGGCCGTGGCTGGAGGGCTATCTCAAGGCATACAAGACACATTGGGACAAACCTGTCCAGGAGTTCGTGGTCAACGGCGACTGGGCGTTTGAACGCTACTCGTACTCATCGACAGACGTGCCGCTGGCGGGCGGTGAACCGGTCAAGGACACCGGCTGGGGACTCGTCGTCTATCATCGCGACGCCGACGGCAAGTGGCGCGTGGCGCGTGATGCGTGGGGCCCGGACCATCCGGCAAGATAGCCGCCCGATAGGCGTCGGGCCGCGGCCACTCGAAGGTCCATTGATGAAGCGTTCGCTCACGGCCGCGCTCGGAATTCTTGTGGCCTGGATGCTGGTTGACCTGATCACGCATCGCGTCTTCCTGGCGCCCATCTATGAAGCGACCGCGAGCTTGTGGCGGCCGTTCGACCAGATGAACGTGGTTCTGATCTACACCGTGACGGTCGCGTTGATTGGCATCGTCATCGGGACCTATTCGTTGCTCGTCCGGCCGAAGTCACTGGGTGCAGGTCTGGCACTCGGAGCATTTCTTGGCCTGGCCCTGGGCGTGTCGTCTGGATTTGGCACGTTCGTTCACATGCCGATTCCGCTGTCGCTGGCGTGGGGCTGGTTCGTCGCGGGGTTGCTGAAGGGGCTCGTCGCAGGCGGAATCGCTGGGGCCGTGATCGTCGAGGCCTGATCACGGACCACCTCGATGACGGAGACGTCAATGGCCACAGAAGATCGCCGAACTCAGGAGTCGAACCGGCTCATCCGGGTCGGCATGACGCTCTTCCTGTTCGCGCTCGTCGTTGGACTCGTCGTGCCAGTGTTTGCGGTGCCGCGTCTGGGCTTGTCTGTGCACCTGCTCGGTCTGATGCAAGGCACCTTTCTGATCGCGTTGGGAGTCGTGTGGCCACGCATCGACTTGACGCAGGTGTGGTCTCGTGTCGCGTCGTGGCTGATCATCTATGGCTGCGTGGCGGCCTGGACCTCCAACGTGCTCGCGGCGTCATGGGGCGGCAGCGCCATGTTGCCGCTCGCGTCTGGCCAGGCGCGCAGTTCCGCCGTGCACGACGCGGTCATCACGGTCGGCCTGAGAAGCAGCGCCGTCGCACTGGTGGCCGCGACACTGCTGATTCTGTGGGGCCTGCCGAAGAACAGGGCCAACTAGCGACGGTCCAGTCCCGGGACCAGAAGCGGCTTGGCCGGGAGCAACTTGCCCCACGCCGCTGCTGCAGGACGACCTCGTCGGCGGCGGACAGCACTGGCACGGTCAGAGACGAATCGAGGAAGGTTCGTTTCGTGACGGCCGATGTCGCGATTCTGGACGTCGACAACGCGGTCACCCGTAGCAGCGGGACGACCAGGAACCATGCGACGTTCGTCTATGCCAGGCGGAACGGGGCGTGGACGTCCGTGGCGCAACGAGTGATCGCGAAACCGTGACGGCGACCAGCCTTCGCGGGCTGTGACGGCGAGAGGGCTTCTCGATGCCTGAATCACTGCGTTCTCTGCTGGCGGCGGCTGCCGTCACATGGGTGGTGTCCGGCGGCGCGCAGGTCGTGGCGGCGCAGCAGCAGGCCATACCGGGAGTCATTGCGAGTGACGCGACCGTCGAGCTCGTGCGAGGGGGCTTCCAGGGCCTCGAGGGGCCCGTCGGAACGAACGACGGCGGGTTGTACTTTAGCGACGTCGCGGCCAGCCGCACCTACAAGCTCGACGCGCAAGGGGGCATCTCCATCTGGCGCGAAGGCACGAACGGCGCGAATGGGTTGCTCCTGCTCAAGGACGGCCGTCTCTTGGCCGGCGAGGGCGACGGCCGACGCGTCGTGGCGGTAGGTCCTGATCGAAGAGTCACGGTGCTCGCGAGTGCGTTCAAGGGCCAGCCGCTTCGGCGGCCAAACGACCTGATTTCGGACCGCAGGGGTGGTATCTACTTCACCGATCCCGCGCCGCGCCCGGAACCGAACGTCGCGCCGAAGGAGAGAGGAAACGTCTACTACCTCAGCCCCAAGGGCGATCTTCTACTGATCGATGACCAGATCCAGCGGCCGAACGGGATCACCCTGAGCCTGGACGAGAGGACCCTCTACGTCGACGACACCGAGGGGCAGCTGTTGTACGCCTTCGACGTGCAGCGGGACGGACGAGTCACGGGCAAACGTGAATTCGTCAGGCTGCTGGAGCCTGAAGCCGGATCGTTGGGTCCGCGGAGCCGCGCCGATGGCATGGCGATCGACTCGATGGGCCGGCTGTACGTCGCAACGGCAGCCGGGGTCCAGGTCATCGACGCGAAGGGCCGGCACCTCGGGATCATTCGCCTGCCCGCGGTCGCGCGCAATATCGCTTTCGCCGGTCCGGATCGGCGCTCGCTCTACCTGACTACGCTCGAGGCGCTGTACCGGGTGCGAACCGTGTCTCAGGGCCCGGCTGGGCGAGCCAAGTAGCGCAAGCCGCTCTCGTGCCGGCAGCTACCCGACGAGCTCGAACAACCCTTCGAGCACCTCGGCGAGCTCCTCTTCGGAGACTCTCCCCAACCGGCGTCCGAGACGCTCGGTCGAGAGCGTTCGAATCTGCCCGATCTTCACCCAGGATCGCTTCGGCAGCTTCGGCGTGCGGAGCTCGAGGCTCAGCGGAAAGCCAGCGCGGGGTTCCTGGCTCGTCAACGCCACGGCGATCACGGTGCCGGACCGGTCGTTGAACACGTCGTGGCTCAGCACCAGCACGGGCCGCTCGCCCGCCTGTTCGTGGCCGCGAACGGGGTTCAGATCCGCCCAGCGAATCTCGCCCCTCAGTACTCTGGCCACGCGGTGTCTGCTCCAAGGGCCTCATCCGCCAGGCGCCGCTCCTCCGTGGGGTCGAGCTTGGCGCACTCCTCGGCCAGGCGCGTGCGGGCAAGCCGGGCGAGCTTCTCGGCAAGGGCGGCTTCAATCGCCTGGCTGCGGTTCCGGAAGCGGGCTCGCGCAACCAGATCGTCGACGCGATTGAGCAGCTCCGAATCGAGGGTCAGGGCCACCTTGGTCTTGGGCATGATGGTATGACAAATCATACCACCTCATCTGGACACTCCGCCGCCCGAGGGCGACATGGCCGCCCCCCGCGTTTGCCCCTATGGCACCCGCACGGCGCTCGGGTAGTAGATCCCGTTGAACAGGAACTTGAACGTGCCGTGCGGCTGCGCGCGATAGGTGATCTCGGGGCCGAAGAGCAGCACGTGGCCGCGGCCGAGCGCGGCGTCCACCACGGCCACGCCGCCGGCCAGGTACTTCTGCCCCCACGCCCAGCCGCTCCGCAGCGGTGACCCGTCCTTGAACCACGCGATGCGGCGCGCCGCGCGCGCAGCAGGATCCGGCACGCGGAACACGGGGCTGTTGTCGAAGAACACGTCCACCTGATCGGGCAGGCCGTAGGCCAGCGGCTGGGTGGTGTCCACCGACACGCGCAGCACCGAGCCGGGCACGTAGTACTTGTCCATCGGGAGCGCGCGCGCGGCGCCGTCGCCGCTGCCGTCGACGAGCGCGTCGCGCACGGGCACGCCGAGCGCCGCGCCGACGAGCGTGGCCTGGCCGATGGCGATCAGGGTGCCGCCGTTCTGCACGAAGCGCCGCAGCGCGGGCACGCTGCGGCCCCACGTGAGCGCGCCCACCCTGGGCGCGAACTCGGGCGGCACCCGGTCGAGCGGCAGGCCCTCGGCCGTGGCCGGGGCCGTTTCGACCGGCACGGCCTCCGTCGGCAGGATCAGCACGTCGAAGCGGCGGTTGAGTTCACCCGCGTCGATCGTGGGCGCGTAGACCAGCTCGAACGGGAACTCGAAGCGTTCGAGCAGCCACCGCACCCACCCGCTCGACGGGGAGCCGCCGTAGCGGTCCCACAGGCCGATGCGCACGGGCGCGAGCTTCAGCATGGGCCCGGCCGGCCGCGCGGGCACGCCGGTGGCGGTGAGGCCGAGCTGTGATGCGGCCGTCTCGACGATGGCCCGCGTAGCCGCGGTCGCGGGCACGAACATGGTGCCAGCGCCGGGCGCGCCCGCCTGCGCGCCGGACGCCGTGCCGGTGAGCCAGAACACGTCCGCGCCCGCCTCGAGCAGGCGGTTCACCACGACGAAGGCGTCGTTGGGCTGGTGGCTGATCAGGAATCCCGCCGCGCCCTCGGCGCCCGTCACGCGCCCGGGCGGCGGCGGCGCGCTCGTCACGCGCTCGAAGGGACCGTCGAAGGTGTCGAGCACGCGGTCGAAGGCCACGCCCATCTGGAAGGCCAGCGTCCACCCAGTGTTGTCATAGGGCGGCGTCGGGGCGCCGCCCGGCGAAGAGAGATCGTCGGGATGGTCCTGCGGCTCGAACATGTCGAGCACGTGCGGCCGGAAGGCCTGGGCCGTCTTCACCACGAAGGAGCCGGCGGGGTAACGCTTGCCAGCCACCGTGAAGGGCGCGGTGGCGCGGTGCACGGTCACGCCCGTCGAGAGCAGCGCGTCGACGAACTTCACCGCCGTCGGAAAGTCGGGCTGGTCGGCCGGCAGGATGTAGCCGCGCGGGTCGCGCAGCGCCGGGCTCCGCAGCTCGGCGTCCACCACGCGCGCCGGCACCTGGCCGCTGCCGCCGTAGGTGTCGCGCAGCTCGGCCAGCCGCCGCGGCGAGACGGTCCACGTGTCGCGGCTGCCCTTCTCGATCGCGTTGCGGCCCATCCGGTAGGCGTTGAGGAGCAGCGTTTCGCGGTGGCGCGAGGCCGTGTCGAGCACGGCCATGTTGGCGGTCAGCGAGTACTCGATGGACTGGCGGAAGCGCCACACCTGCGGCGCGATGGGAAACGGCAGGTCGCCGCTCGGCAGCTGCTTGTCGGGCACGAAAGGGATGGCCGTCGGCGACGGCTCGCCGATGGTCTCGGTGAGCAGGCCGATCTGGTTGTGGAAATAGGCGGTGGTCCGCAGGCCGCCGTTCCACCAGGTCGAGTAGGGCGAGCCGCTCCGCGTCGTCACCCCGGCCTTGCCCTCGGCGGCGAAGCGCGCGTGCATGGCCGCGCCCACCAGGTCGAGGCTGGTGGGGATGAGCGGGTCGAACAGGTAGTTGAACGGGTCGCGAAACGGCGGCGCGAACATCACCGTGCCGGGCGGGCCGGCCTGGTGGTGGTTGTAGACGATCTGCGGAAACCACTCGCGATACAGCACGCGGTTGATGTTGCGCGTCTCGGCCTGGCTGGACAGGTAGAAGTCGCGGTTGTTGTCGTGGCCGACGTACTTCTGGTACAGCCGCGGGATGCCGGCGAGCGTGCGCCGGCGCGGGTCGGGCTCGCGCATGTACCACTCGGCCACCAGCGCGTGGCCGTCGGGGTTGGCGTGCGCGGCCAGCACGATCACGTCCTGCAGGATGCGCCGCGTTTCCGGGTCATCGCGGCTCACCAGCCGGTACACCGTCTCGATGAGCTGCTGGGCGCCGAGCGTCTCGTTGGCGTGCAGGCCGCCGTCGATCCACACGACGGCCTTGCCCTCGGCGGCGAGCGCCCGCGCCTGCTCGTCGGTGAGGTCTTCGGCCAGGGCCAGCCTCCGCGCGATGTCGCGGTAGCGGTCGAGCCGCGCCAGGTTGTCGGGCGCGCTGATCACCGCCATCCACTGCGAGCGGCCCTCCTCGGTGCGGCCGATGTCGACGAGGGTCATCCGGTCCGACTCGCGGTCGAGCACCTGCCAGTAGGCTTCGAGCTGGGTGTAGGTGGCCAGGAAGTAGTCGTCGCCGATGCTGGCGCCGAACTGCTGCGCGGGCGCGGTGACGGCCGAGATCGCCTGCGAGCGCGGCCGCACCTGCACGGCCACGAGCGCCACGAGCGCGAGGACGAACAGGGCGGCGCGGGTACGCGCGCGGGTGGACATGGCCGTCAGGGACGCAGCAGGATGGCCCGCGTGTAGAGCACCTGGAAGCCGAAGCGCTCGAAGGTGCGCTGCGAGGTGCTGCCCGGCTCGGTGGTGGCCACCACGAGGTCGGACCGGCCGATGGCGTCGTTGACGGCGCGCGCCACGAGCGCCGTCTGCACGCCGCGGCGGCGGAAGGCCGCCAGCGTCGCCGTGCCGACGATGCCGGCCACGCCGTGCCAGACGTAGCTGGCCCCGGCGCCCGCCGGCTGGCCATCGATCGACACGACGTAGCGGGTGATTGCCGGGTGCACGAACGACCGCATCACGTCCGAGAGCGTGGCGGCGGCCTGCGGGTCGGCCGCGACGGAGGCGCCTTCGGCCGTGGCGAAGCCCGCGGCGACGATGCGTATCCACTGCTCGTCGTCGACGTGGCGGTTCACCTCGACGCCGGCCGGCTCGGGCAGGGGCTCGGCCGGCAGCGCGCGGGCCAGCTCGTTCTCGAACCCCTGCAGCACGTAGCCGCGCTCGTGCAGCCGGCGCGCGAGTGGGGCGGGCGCCAGCGGGCACAGCTCGATCTGCGGCGCCACGCGGCGCTCGTCGTAGAAGGCGTCGATCGCGTCGAGGTCGAAGTCGGTCACCTCGCCGGCCAGGCCCAGGCCGAGCACCTTGTTGAACGGCGACCCGGGGGCGCCGCACAGCGCACGGCCGCCCCCCACCTCCAACGACTCCGCGCCCGCGGGCTCGCCGGCACGCGCCGCCGCGGCGCAGAAGTCGATCTCGGCGCGCTCGACGCGGACGGCCAGAGGCAGCGTGGCCTGCAACATGGCCAGAGTGTATGCGCTCAGGGCAAGCGGTCGAGGATCGCCGCCAGTTCGCCCGGGGCCGTCACCATCGCGTCGTGCCCCGTGGCCAATTCCACGTACGACCAGCCGGGCATGGCCTTGGCGCGCGCCGCACTGTCGGCCATCGGCGCGTAGGCCGGGCTGGTGCACCGGATGTAGGTCGCCGGCCGGCCGTTGGCCAGCGGGTGCGCGAGCTGGGTGGGCGTGGTGAAGGTGGCGAAGGGCTGCGGCGTCATCCGCCGCGTCAGCCACGCCGCGTCGGCCGGGTCGGTGACGCCCAGGTCCGCCGGCGAGGGCGGCGGCAGGCTCAGGCCGCCGTCGAAGGCCTGCGCCGCGGCGAACCGCGCGTCGCGCACGGCGGCGCTCATGCCGTCCAGGTGGCTCTGGCCGTTCACGGGCAGGCCGGCGTCCAGGTACACGAGGTGCCGCAATCGCCCCGGCACGCGGTCGGCCACGATCGAGATCGGACGCCCGGCGAAGCTGTGGCCCACGAGGATCACGTCGTCGAGTTCCTCGGCGTCGAGCACCGCGACGAGGTCGTCGGCGAAGAACTCCGCCGTGATGCCGGGGCGTATCAGGTGCGCGCGCTCGCCGAGGCCCGTCAGCGTGGGCGTGAACACGCGGTGCCCGGCCGCCTGGAGCCGATCGGCCACCCGGCGCCAGCACCAGCCGCCGTGCCAGGCGCCGTGGACGAGGACGTAGGTATGGGGGGAGGACGAGGCGGACACGTCGGACATGGGCGTGAATCTGTAGACTAGAGCCGGCCGTGGGGCACTGTCCACTGCCACCCCATCGGCGCATGAAGATCGTCACCTGGAACGTCAACGGCATCCGCGCGCGGCAGGCGCAGGTGCAGGAATTCATCGACCGCGAGCAGCCCGACGTGCTGTGCCTGCAGGAGATCAAGGCGTCTCCCGACCAGGTGCCGGTCTGGCTGTCGGGCCACGACCGCTACTGGACCGCGTGGCACGGCGACAAGGGCTACTCGGGCGTCGCGCTGCTCGTGCGGCACGCCGTGGCGCCCGAGCGGCCGGCCTTCCACAGCCCGGCGTTCGACTTCGAGCACCGCATCCTGGCGGTGCGGCTGCCGGCGGCCACGGTGGCCTCCGTGTACGTGCCGAACGGCGGCAAGGACTTCGCCGCGAAGATGCGCTTTCTGGAGGCGCTCGACGGCTACGCGGCCGAGCACCAGGCCTCGGACTCGCCGCTCGTGCTGTGCGGCGACCTGAACGTGGCGCGCGCCGACGTGGACGTGCACCCGAAGGAGCGCAAGCCGAACGCCATCGGCCAGCGGCCCGAGGAACGGACGCTGTTCGAACGCCTGCTCGGGCGCGGCCTGATCGACCTGCACCGCCACCTGGCGCCGCACGCGGAGGACATCTTCACGTGGTGGCCGCCGTGGCGCGAGATGAAGGCGCGCAACATCGGCTGGCGCATCGACTACCTGCTGGCGAGCCACCTGCTCGCCTCCCGGGCGCTCTCGTGCGAGGTGCAGCGCGAGGTGGGCACGAGCGACCACGGGCCGGTGGTCGGCGTGTTCGACGTGTAAGGCACGAGCGACGCGCAGAAACTGCGATCCGGCCCGGCGGCCCGACGCCGATGCTTGGCATGTGGGGGCTCTCTCACCCGGCACGGCTCTTGGGTCAGTCACACGCATGCCTGCGTTCGACTGGGGCCGAGCTCGGCTGCTGCTCGGAGAAACCATGCGCGAGATTGGGGTGCTGTTCTTCGTGTTCGCACCCCTCGATGCCATAATCGAGGGCGACCCCGCCCTTCAGCGCTTCGCCGCGTGGGCCGTCGCCGGTGGAGGTGTGTTGATACTCGCCGGCATCCTGCTTGAAACGAAGGAGTAGGAGGATGGACTACGTCACCAGGTGGACAATCATCTTCGTGGCCGCGCTGCTGCTGGGCCTCCTCGGGCTTGGTGCAGGCGTGCTCGAAAAGCGGCAGAAGCGCCGAAGCCAGAAGTAGCTACTCCTCCTCCGCCGCCTTCCACCCGAGCGCCAGTTCGTCGCCCACCGCCAGGTGGTTCAGCGCGAAGTCGGCGCCGCGGAAGGCCTCCAGCAGCAGGTCTCTGTCGAGCGTGCGCGCGGCGTCGCGGCACTGGCGCGAGGCCTCGACGCGCACGAGCGCCACGGCGGCCTCGATGCCGCGGACGATGCTCGCCACGCCGCGCCCCTGATACGACGTCCAGTTGGCGAACGCCTTGGTGGCGATGTAGCGCGTCAGCGGCGCGGCAAAGGCGCCCCACGCGGGGCGCACCCAGTGAAGGTACGCCTCGGTCAGGCCCTGCTCGTCCGGCGCGGGTTTGAGGTCCTCTGGCACGGCCGCCATGACGTTGCGGAAGGCCGCCAGGCTGTCGTCGAGCGACTCCGGCGCCGACGCCGGCACCACATCGGCCGGCAGCGCGGCCACGGCCTCGGCCAGCGAGGCGCCGCCCGGACGCCACGCGCGCAGCCGCCGGGCATCGCGCGCCAGCGTGGCGAGGAGGGCCTCGGGGGCGGTGCCGGCCTCGAGCGCGTCGGCGCACCGCCGCACCATGTGCCGCTCCCAGGCCGCGTAGCCCTCCAGGTCCATCAGCATGTCGGGCCTGAGCAACGGCGGCAGGTCGTCGGGCGTCACCGTCAGGCCGTCGTAGTCGGCCGGCGGAAACGACGGGGGCGAGGCGACGATCGTCAGCGGCACGTCGTCGCGGAAGAGCGTCGAGGCCGCCGTCGGGCAGAAGTGCGAGAGGCCCATCGAGATGCCGCGCGCGTCCTGCACGGCCAGCCGCGGAAACAGCCGGCAGGTGGCGGCCAGGGCCGCCTCGCCCAGGTCGCGATGCACGACGCACAGCCGCGACTCCCGGTCGAAGAACACGCACTGGCCGTGGTCGTTGCGCTCGAAGACGGCGGCGGCGTCCTCCGGCAGCGCGGGGTCGACGACGAACGGGTCGAGCCCCTCGGAGCCGGGCGCCACGCGGAGCCGGCCCTGCTCCACGGCCTCCGTCAACGACCGGTAGACCGGCAGCTCCATCGGCACGTCCCAGCCCACCCCGCAGCAGACGCCCGAATGGCGGCAGCGGTAGTCGGCGTGGATGCTCAGCGAGAAGACCTGGGAAGCCATAACCATCTGATTGTAGGGCACTTGGGGGCCATTACAGAAGTATTACAGTGCGCCGGCTCCGGCCCTGTTATGTTGCACCGGACCTTTTCCGAAAGGCTTCTGGGAGGGACGCTTCCGAATGGCGACGACGGCAATCCCGATGTACGGGCGCAAGTTTCAGCAGGGTGTCAACTGGATCACGGCGATCGCGATGACGGCTTTCCACGTCGGCGCGGTCGCGGCTTTCTTCTACATCGACGCAGGCGCCATTCTGACCGCGTTCCTCCTGTATGTCGTCGGCGGCATGCTGGGCATCACCCTCGGATACCACCGGCTGCTGACGCACCGGTCGTTCAAGACACCGAGGTGGATGGAGTACTTCCTCACCTGGTGCGCAACGCTCGCGCTCGAGGGCGGCCCGATCTTCTGGGTGGCGACGCACCGCGTGCACCATCAGAAGTCCGACCGCGAGGGCGACCCGCACACGCCGCGCGAAGGCGGCTTCTGGGCCCACATGGGGTGGATCATCTTCGGCAAGGGGATGCACCAGGACGCCACGGTGCTGGCGCGCTACGCTCCGGACCTGGCCCGCGATCCCGTGCACGTGTGGTTCTCCACGTGGCACTGGACGTCGAACGTCGTGGTGGGCCTGATCCTGCTGGCCGTGGGCGGCTGGCCCTACGTGCTCTGGGGCGTGTTCTTCCGCACCACGTTCGGCCTCCACGCCACGTGGCTCGTCAACTCCGCCACGCACATCTGGGGCTCGCGCCGCTTCGAGACGCGCGACGACTCGACGAACAACTGGTGGGTGGCGGCGCTCGCCTTCGGCGAGGGCTGGCACAACAACCACCACGCCCACCCGACCAGCGCGCGGCACGGCCTGGCCTGGTACGAGTTCGACCTCACCTGGATCACCATCAACGTGATGAAGGCGCTGGGCCTCGCCTGGGACATCAAGGTGGCCAAGCTCAAGCAGGCGGTGCCGTACGACGAGAACGACCGGGACGTGACCGAGGAAGCCACGGCCTGACGCGGCGTTCACCTGAAGCACGGCAGATCGAACCGTCTGTCTCGGCCCGTCGGCGTGCGATCGCGGCGGACGAGCAGACGGCTTTCAGGGTGACAGCCTTCGACGGCGCAGGGAGGAACGCTTCTCACATGGCGACGACCGCAATCCCGATGTACGGGCGCAAGTACCAGCAGGGCGTGAACTGGATCACGACGATCGCGATGACCATCTTCCACATCGGTGCGGTCGCGGCGTTCTTCTACATCGACACGGGGGCCATCCTCACCGCGCTGTCCCTGTATTTCGTCGGCGGCATGCTGGGCATCGGCATGGCCTACCACCGGCTGCTGACGCACCGGTCGTACAAGACGACGAGGTGGATGGAGTACTTCCTCACGTGGTGCGCGACGCTCGCCCTCGAGGGCGGCCCGATCTTCTGGGTGGCGACGCACCGCGTGCATCACCAGAAGTCCGACCGCGAGGGCGACCCGCACACGCCGCGCGAGGGCTCGTTCTGGGCCCACATGGGCTGGATCATCTTCGGCAAGGGCATGCACCAGGACTCGACGGTACTGGCCCGGTACGCCCCCGACCTCGCCCGCGACCCCGTGCACGTCTGGTTCTCCAAGTGGCACTGGACGTCGAACGTCGTGGTGGGCCTGATCCTGCTGGCCGTGGGCGGCTGGCCCTACGTGCTGTGGGGCATCTTCTTCCGCACCACCTTCGGCCTGCACGCCACGTGGCTCGTCAACTCCGCCACGCACATCTGGGGCTCCCGCCGCTTCGAGACGCGTGACGACTCGACGAACAACTGGTGGGTGGCGGCGCTCTCGTTCGGCGAGGGCTGGCACAACAACCATCACGCGCACCCGACGAGCGCCCGCCATGGCCTGGCCTGGTACGAGATCGACCTGAACTGGATGGGCATCAGCTTCCTGCGGATGCTGGGCCTGGCCTGGGACATCAAGGTGGCCAAGGTCAAGCAGGCCGTGCCGTACGAGGAGAACGACAAGGACTTCCTGGAAGAGGACGAAGAAGCCACGGCCTGACGGCGCCGAGGGGCGGGCCGCTCGGTCCGCCCCCTCCCCCACCCCTCCCCTGCCGCCCAGCGCGGCCTGCCCTACAATCGAGTCGTGACGAGACGTCAGAAGGCGGCGGCCTTCTTCGTCGTGCTGTGCGTGCTGCTGGTGGCGGTCGCGATCTCGCTGAACATCGGCTGGGTCGTCACCAACGCCGGCCGGGTCACCGTGGTCGTGCTGGGCATCGTGCTGTTCGCGCTCATCATCGCGGGCCTGATCATCTACACGGTGTTCCTCGTGATGGAGATCCGCGGCAACGAACGGCAGAACAGCTTCATCAACGCCGTCACCCACGAGCTCAAGACGCCGATCGCGTCGATCCGCCTTTACCTCGAGACGCTGCAGACCCGCGAGCTGACCGACGAGCAGCGCCGCGAGTTCTACCGCATCATGCTGGCCGACACCGACCGGCTGCACTACACCGTCGACCAGGTGCTCAAGGCCGGCGTCGCGCGCGAGAAGTCGGCCCCGCAGACCCGCGCCGCGGTGGACCTGGGCGCCCTGGCCCGCGAGTGCGCCGAGCTGGCGGCCGTGCGCCACCACCTGCCGCCCGCCGCGATCGAGCTGCAGATCCAGGACGGCCAGGCGCTCACGGTGCGCGGCGACGTCGACGAACTGCGGACGGTGCTCGGCAACGTCCTCGACAACGCCGTCAAGTACTCGGGCGAGCGCGTCCACGTCACCGTGTCGGCGGTGTCGCCGTCGCCCGACACGGTGTGGGTGCGCGTGCAGGACCGAGGCGTCGGCATCGAGAAGAAGCAGCTCAAGCGGATCTTCAACCGGTTCTACCGCGCGCCGGGGCGCGGCCTGAAGGGCACCAAGGGCACCGGGCTCGGGCTCTACATCGTCCGGTCGATCGCGCGGGCGCACGGCGGCCGCGTGTTCGCGCAGAGCGAGGGCGAGGGGCGCGGGGCGACCTTCACCGTCGAGCTGCCGAAGTACGACGCCACGCCGCGGGCCCCGAGGCCTGGCAGGTGAGCCGCATCCTGGTCGTCGACGACGAACGGCACCTGGCCGACGGGCTGTCGTTCAACCTGACGGCCGAGGGGCACGACGTGCTCGTGGCCGCCGACGGCGAGCGGGCGCTGCAGCTGCTGCTGCGCGACCGCCTGGAGTTCGACGTCGTCATCCTCGACGTGATGCTGCCGGGCATCAACGGCTTCGAGACGGCCGCCGCGCTGCGGGCGGCCGGCCAGTACGTGCCCATCCTGATGCTGACCGCGCGCGGCCGCCCCGAGGACGTGCTGGCGGGTTTCGAGGCCGGCGCCGACGACTACCTCCCGAAGCCGTTCGAGCTGAAGATCCTGATCGCGCGCGTCAACGGACTGCTGCGCCGGCGGCGCTGGAACGAGCGCGACGCCGCGCCGGAGGTGCCGCGCGACGTCTATCAGTTCGCCGGCCGCACGATCGACTTCGGCGCGATGGAGGTGCGCGCGCGCGGCGAGTCGCACCACCTGACGCAGATGGAGTGCGATCTGCTGCGCTACCTGATCCGCAACGCGGGCATGGCGGTGTCGCGCGGCACCATCCTCGAACAGGTCTGGGGGCTGCACGGCAGCACCGACACGCGCGCGATCGACAACTTCGTCGTGCGGCTGCGCCGCTACATCGAGGACAATCCGTCCTCGCCGCAGCACCTGCTGACGGTCCGCGGCGTCGGCTACAAGTTCGTCGGCGAACCCCGCCCCGCGTAGCGCGTCGCGCGCCTGCGCGGCGTTGCCGGGCCCTGCGCCGGCCGATCCGGCCTCCGCGCGGCGCCCGCGGTCCGCCAAGTACAATGGCGGGATGGCGGCCAGCGACACCATCGAAGCCGAGGGGCACCTGATCGACTCGGGCGTCCTGTCGGGCATCTTCGACAAGATCATCGAGCTGAAGGGGGCCTACGAGGTCCTGAAGTTCAACATCGGGCGCACCAACGACGACCCGTCGCGCATCACCATGCGCATCACGGCGGCCGACGACGAGGCGCTCGCCGACCTGCTCCAGCAGCTCACGACGTTCGGCGCCCGTCCGGTCCACGAGCAGGACGCCCTGATCAAGCCGGCCGAGAAGGACAAGTGCGTGCCGGACGACTTCTACTCCACCACCAACCACCGGACGCACGTGCGGATCGGCAGCGCGTGGGTGGAAGTCGACAAGCAGCGCATGGACGCGGTGATCGTCGTCGAGGGCGGCCGCGCCTCGTGCCGCAAGCTGCGCGACGTCAAGGCCGGCGAGGCCGTGGTGTGCGGGCACGCCGGCATCCGCGTGACGCCGGAGTTCCGCGACCGCGACCGCCAGGGCTTCGCGTTCATGAGCAACGACGTGTCGTCCGAGCGCCGCGTCGAGGGCAGCGTGGCCCGGATCGCCGCGATGATGCGCGAGGTCAAGAAGTCGGGCGGCCGCATCGGCGTCGTGGCGGGGCCCGTCGTGGTCCACACGGGCGGCGTCGAGCACTTCGGCGAGCTGATCCGCCTGGGCTACGTGGACGTCGTGCTGGCCGGCAACGCCCTGGCCGTGCACGACGTGGAGTTCGCGCTGTCGGGCACGTCGCTGGGCATCGACCTGATCGCGGGCGCCCCGGTCGAGCAGGGCCATCGCAACCACATGGCCGCGATCAACAGCGTGAACCGGGCGGGCGGCATCCGCCAGGCGGTCGAGAGCGGCATCCTGAAGTCGGGCGTGATGTACGAATGCGTCACCAACGGCGTCGAGTTCATCCTGGCGGGCAGCATCCGCGACGACGGCCCGCTGCCCGACACCGTGATGGACCTCATCGAGGCGCAGGAACGCTACGCCCAGGCGCTCGGCAACGTGCAGATGGTGCTGATGCTGTCGTCGATGCTCCACAGCATCGGCGTGGGCAACATGCTGCCGTCCTGGGTCCGGGTGGTCTGCGTCGACATCAACCCGGCCGTCGTCACCAAGCTCAGCGACCGGGGCTCGTCGCAGACCGTCGGTGTCGTCACCGACGTGGGCCTGTTCCTGCACCGGCTGGCCGAAGCATTGAGAAATCCTTCGTAACAGGGCGACTTGCCGCCAGTTTGTTATCCTTGAGCCATGGCTAAGCGGATTGTGCTGTTCCTGGTCACGAACCTCGCCGTCGTTTTGACGGTCTCGATCGTCCTGAGCGTCCTGGGCGTCGGTCGGTACGTCGGACCGGGCGGGCTCGATCTGGGCGCCCTGGCCATCTTCTGCTTCGCCTGGGGCATGGGCGGCGCGTTCATCTCGCTGCAGATTTCCCGCTGGTCGGCCAAGCGCATGATGGGCGTGCAGCTCGTCGACGGCCGCACCGGGCACGAGGAGCTGGACTGGCTGCACGTCACGGTCGAACGCCTGACGCGTCAGGCGGGCCTGCCGATGCCGGAGGTGGGCTACTACGACTCGCCCGAGGTGAACGCCTTCGCCACGGGCCCCAGCCGCAGCCGCGCCCTCGTGGCCGTGTCGACGGGCCTGCTCCGCGGCATGCGCCGCGACGAGGTCGAGGGCGTCCTGGCGCACGAGGTGGCCCACATCGCCAACGGCGACATGGTCACGATGACGCTGATCCAGGGCGTCATGAACGCGTTCGTGATGTTCCTGTCGCGGCTGATCGCGTATGCGATCGCCAACCGCGGGCGCGACGACGACGAACGGCACTCGCAGGGCAACTACTTCCTGGTGATGATTCTCGAGATGGTGCTGGGCATCCTGGGCTCGCTCATCACCGCGTGGTTCTCGCGCCAGCGTGAGTTCCGGGCCGACGCCGGAGGGGCCATGCTGGCCGGCCGCGCGCGGATGGTCGGCGCGCTGCGCCGCCTGCAGGCCAACCAGCACCTGATCGATCCGGGCCAGCCCTCGCTCGCGACGATGAAGATCAGCGACCAGCCGTCGCGCTTCGCGGCCCTGTTCTCGACGCACCCGCCGCTCGAGACCCGGATCGCGGCGCTGGAGCGCGCCGACATCCGCTGACCCCGGGCCGCCGGCGCGGCCGTGTCCCGTCGCGCAGTCGGGGTAAGCTAGCCGACGTGCCGCACACCACGCTGATTTCGACCGCCGATCTCGCCGGTCACCTGTCCGGTGGATGGGTGATCGTCGACTGCCGCTCCAACCTCATGAATCCCGCCTGGGGCGCGGAACAGTACGCCGCGGGACACATCCCCGGCGCCGTGTTCGCGAGCCTGAACGACGACCTGGCCGCCGATCGCACCGGGCGCAACGGCCGTCATCCGGTGCCGTCACCGGACGTCCTGGCGGCCACGTTCTCGCGGTGGGGTATCGGCGCCGGCACGCAGGTGGTGGCCTACGACCAGGGCGAGGGGCTCTATGCCGCGCGCCTGTGGTGGTCGCTCCGCTACCTGGGCCACGACGCGGTGGCGCTGCTCGACGGCGGCTTCGCGAAGTGGACGTCGGAAGGCCGGCCGACGACGGTCGACGTGCCGGCGCGGGCGCCGGCGGCATTCGAGCCGCGGCCGCACCCGGACTGGCTGGTCGGCGCCGACGCCGTCACGCGCATGCTGGACGACGGCCGCACGCTGCTCGTCGACGCGCGCGGGCCCGAACGCTTCGAGGGCAAGGAAGAGCCGATCGACCGCGTCGCCGGCCACATCCCCGGTGCCGCCAACCACTACTACAAGTGGAACGTCGCCGGCGACGGCACCATGCTGCCGCCCGAGGTGCTGCGCGCCCGCTACACCGAGCTCCTCGACGGCCGGTCGCCCGATCAGGCCGTGATGTACTGCGGCTCCGGCGTCAGCGCGTGCCACAACCTGCTGGCCATGGAGCTCGCCGGCCTGCCCGGCGCGCGGCTGTACCCCGGCTCGTGGTCCGAGTGGTCGAGCGATCCGGCGCGGCCGGTCGAGACGGGACCCGGCCGAAGGCCGGCGCCGTGAGCGAGGGCGCGCAGCCGGAACCCTCGTTCTGGGCCACCCTCCGCGAGGCGGTCCGCGGCTCGCACCAGGACTTCACGAAGGCGCCGATCGGGCGCGCCGTGATCCTGCTGGCGGTGCCGATGGTGCTCGAGATGCTGATGGAGTCGGTGTTCGCCGTCGCGGACATCTTCTTCGTCGGCCGGCTCGGCGCCGATGCGGTGGCCACGGTCGGCATCACCGAGTCGCTGATGACGATCATCTACGCGCTGGCGATCGGGCTCTCGATCGGCGCGGCCGCCACCGTGGCCCGGCGCATCGGCGAGTCGAACCCCGAGGGCGCCGCACGGGCCGCCGTGCAGTCGATCCTGCTCGGGCTCGGCATCGCGGCGCTGCTCGGCGTGGCGGGCGCGGTGTTCGGGCCGCAGCTGCTCGCCGCGATGGGGGCCAGCGACGACGTGTTGCGCGTGGGCTCGCGCTTCACGCGCGTGATGCTGGGCGGCAGCGGCACCGTGCTGCTGCTCTTCCTGATCAACGCGATCTTCCGTGGAGCGGGCGACGCGGCCGTCGCGATGCGCGTTCTCTGGTTCGCCAACGCGATCAACGTCACTCTGGGCCCGTGCCTGATCTTCGGCATCGGTCCCTTCCCGGAGCTCGGCGTCACGGGCGCGGCGGTGGGCACGACGATCGGGCGCGGCTGCGGCGTGCTGTACCAGATCTACCACCTGACGCGGGCCGGCGGCCGCGTCCGCATCCGGCCGTCCGACTTCCGGATCGACCCGGCGACGATGACGGGCATCCTGCGGATCTCCGGCACCGCGACGTTCCAGAACTTCGTCAGCACCGCGTCGTGGATGGGGCTCATCCGCATCCTCACCGGCTTCGGCAGCGCCGCGGTGGCGGGCAACACGATCGGCATCCGCATCATCCTGTTCGCGCTGCTGCCGTCGTTCGGCGTCAGCAACGCGGCCGCCACGCTCGTCGGGCAGAACCTGGGCGCCGGCAGCCCCGAGCGGGCCGAGGCCGCGGCGTGGAAGGCCGGCCTCTACAACACGATGTTCCTCGGCAGCGTCGGCCTGGTCTTCCTGCTGTTCGCGCCGGCGCTGATCGGCATCTTCACGCACGACCCGGCGGTGGCCCCGTACGGGATCCGCTGCCTGCGCATCGTCGCGGCCGGCTTCCTGTTCTACGGCTACGGCATGGTGCTGACGCAGGCGTTCAACGGCGCCGGCGACACGCGGACGCCGACCTTCATCCACCTGGCCTGCCTGTGGCTGCTCGAAATCCCTCTCGCGTGGACGCTCGCGCACCCGCTGGGCTTCGGCCCCACGGGCGTCTTCATCGCCGTCAGCGTCGCCTTCTCGGCCCTTGCGCTCGTCAGCGGCTGGCTGTTCGCGAAGGGCACCTGGAAGACGAAGACAGTCTGACGCCTCGGCCGGCAGGAGGTCGTCGCCTCGGCGAGGCCCGGGCCGAGACGATCTGGATGAGGCTAGACGACGGCGCCGAACAGCCTGCCGACGAGCGCCGTGCTGCCCATCGCCATCGCGCCCCAGAACACCACGCGCGCGGCGCCGGTCGCCGCGGGCGCCCCGCCCAGCCGCGCAGCCAGCGCGCCGAGGGCCGCCAGCAGCAGCAGCGACGCACCGGTGACGGAGATCGACAGGCTGGCGAGCGGCGCGATGCTGGCCAGGGCCATCGGCACCGCGGCCCCGAACGCGAACGCCGCGGCCGAGGCCAATGCCGCCTGAATGGGCCGCGCGCGCATCTCCTCGGTGATGCCGAGCTCGTCGCGAGCGTGCGCGCCGAGCGCATCGTGCGCGGTCAGCTGCACGGCCACCTGCGAGGCCAGCTCCGGCGTGAGGCCGCGGCCGACGTAGATGCCGGTGAGCTCCCTGAGCTCGCTCTCGGGCGTCGTGGCCAGCTCGTGGCGCTCCCGCGCGAGGTCGGCGTTCTCGGTGTCGGCCTGCGAGCACACCGACACGTACTCGCCGGCCGCCATCGACAGCGCGCCGGCCACGAGGCCGGCCACGCCCGCCAGCAGCACCGCACTCCGGTCGGGCGACGCGGACGCCACACCGACGATGAGGCTGCCGGTCGAGATCAGGCCGTCGTTGGCCCCGAGGACGGCGGCACGCAGCCACCCGATCGCGTCGGTGCGGTGATATTCGCGATGGTGCATGGCCGCGGCGCCGGGGAATGCGCCGCGTCCCGGACTAGGCCGGGACGACAGGCATCACGGTCGCGGTGAACCCGTGCTGGTTGGGAGCCGACACCTGCTTGTGGCGGCGAATGCGCGAATACGGGATCGCGGCCAGCACGTCCTGGCCTGGCTCCGGGTCCGGCTGCAGCTGGAACGTCACGTCCTCGGTGGCCGATTCGATCTGGCGCGCCACGTCCGGCGACACGAACCCGATCAGCATCAGTTCGCCGTTGGCGAGCTTGTGTGCCTCGTACGAACGGTAACGACGCACCGCGAAGAGCGGAGCCGCGGTCGTCCCAGGGGAATACGTGAAGCCGTACACCCCGCCCGGAAGGGCCGTCACGCTCTCGCCTTCCTCGGCCTGGGACACGACCCGTACCCCGTGCGTCGTGCGCAGCTGTTCCTGCGCGGCGGTGGCAGGGACGTTCTCGTAGGTGACTCGACTCATGACCCGGAAATTATAGTGCCGGATCCGGTCAGGCGCCGACCCCGGCCGGACACGCCACGCCCGTCCCGCCGAGCCCGCAGTAGCCGCCCGGGTTCTTGCCGAGATACTGCTGGTGGTAGTCCTCGGCGTAGTAGAACGGCGGGGCGTCCGCGATCTCGGTCGTGATGCGGCCGAAGCCGGCGGCGGTCAGGCGGTCCTGGTACCGCGCCCGCGAAGTCTCGGCGGCCGCCCGCTGCTCCGCCGAGTGGGTGTAGATGGCCGACCGATACTGGGTGCCGACGTCGTTGCCCTGACGCATCCCCTGCGTCGGGTCGTGGCTCTCCCAGAACAGCCGCAGCATCGCCTCGTAGGAAGTGACCTTCGGGTCGAACACCACCAGCACCACCTCGGTGTGCCCCGTCATGCCCGAGCACACTTCCTTGTAGGTGGGGTTGGGCGTGTAGCCGCCGGCATAGCCGACCGAGGTGGTGTAGACACCGGGCGCCTGCCAGAACTTCCGCTCGGCACCCCAGAAGCAGCCCAGCCCGAACACCGCCTGCTCGAGACCGGCCGGAAACGGGGGCGTCAGCGGATTGCCGTTGACGAAGTGGGCCTCGGGGACGGCCAAGGGCGCATCTCGTCCGGGCAGCGCCTGGTCGGGCCGCGGAAGCCGCAGGGACGTCGTGCCTGTGAAGAAAGCCATGCGATCCTCAGTGTACTCAGATGGCGGACGCGCCCGACAGGTTTCGATTCACCGCCGACCGCGGCGACGCCCGCCTGCGCCTGGACCAGGTGCTGGTGCGCCGCCTGTCCGACGCGGTGCGGCTGTCCCGGACGACAGCCCGGCAGTGGATCGACGCCGGCGCGGTCACGGTGGACGGCCGGCCGGCCCGGCGCGCCTCGACGACGGTGCGCGACGGCGCGATCGTCGAGGTCGCCCTGCCCGACTCGGCAGTGCGGCGCACGGCACCCGAGGCCCAGGAGGGCCCGCTCGCCGTGCTGCACGAGGACGACGCCCTGCTGGCCGTCGACAAGCCGCCTGGCCTCGTCGTCCACCCCACCTACAAGCAGACCGATCACACGCTGCTCAACGCCCTGATCTGGCGGCTGCGCGACCGCCCGGACCTGCGCCCGAGCATCCTGACGCGGCTCGACAAGGACACGTCCGGCCTGGTCCTCGTGGCGCTCACCTCGGCCGTGCACGCCACCGTGCAACGCGACGCGGCGGCCGGACTGGTACGGAAGGAGTACGTCGCCGTCGTGAGCGGGACGCCGCGCCCGGGCCAGGGCCGCATCACGCTGGCCCTCGGCCGCGACCCGGACGACCGGCGCCGTGTCGTCACGACGCCGGCCGGCGCCCCGAGCGAGACGCGCTATACCGTGGCCGCGTCGAACGGCGTCCGCTCGCGGCTCGTCTGCGAGCTGGTGACCGGCCGCACGCACCAGATTCGCGTGCACCTGGCGTCGATGGGCTGGCCGATCGTCGGCGATCGCGCCTACGGCGAGCCGAGCCCCGAGATACCGCGCCAGGCGCTGCACGCCTGGCGCGTCACCCTGCCGCACCCGCTCACGCGGGAGCCATTGACGATCACCGCGCCGGTGCCGTCCGACATCGCCGCGCTGCTCTGAACGCGCGCCTCAGAAGCGCACGTTGTAGAGCAGGCGGAAGTTGCGCCCCATCTCCGGCACCAGCTCCTTGATGAGCGACAGGTGGTTCCGGTAGAGCGCGTTGGTGGCGTTGTCGAGGCGTGCCGTGATCGTGCTCAGCGCGCCCCCGGTCGGAAACGAGTACGACGCGTACGCCCGCAGCAGGCCGTATCCGTCGGTCGGCAGTTCGAAGGCGCTGACGCGCCGCTGGGCCGCGGTGGCGTTCAGGTCGGCGCCGGCCTGGAACGCGTTCCGCTGGAAGCGCAGACCGCCGCGGAAGCGGAAGGGGGGGATGCGGGGCAGCGGATCACCCGAGCCGCGCAGCGACGCGCGCACGTAGTCGATGCCGGCCTCGGCCGACCAGTACTTCGCGATCTGGACGTCGCCATGCGCCTCGACACCCTGCAGGAGCGTGTCGGCCGACACGTTCTCGACGAACGCGAACTCCTCGCCGTGCCCGTGCGCTTCCTCCGCGGCGCCCGCCCCGATGTCACGGCCGCCGAAGCGCGCGGCAAACGCCGGCAGCCGCTCGTCGAACGCCTCCTCCGTGAGCACCTGCCGGTACACGAAGTTGCGGATGCTGTTGCGGAAGTACGTCACCTCGCCCGAGGCGCGCGCCGTGCGCCAGCGCAGCGAGGCGTCGAAGCCGAGCGCGTGCTCCGGTTCGAGATCGGGATTGCCGGCCTCGAACGCGAAGTTGCCCGGGTGCAGGCCGAAGTAGAACAGCTCCTCGAGCGACGGCGCGCGGGCGGCGCGGGCCAGGCTGAGCGCCACCGTCAGGCTCTCGTTGCCGGCGACGGGACGGAGGAGCAGGCCGAGGGATCCGGATCCGGTGGTGAACGTCCGGGTCTCTTCCCCGGCCGGGTCGTAGCTCGTGCGATCCACGCGTCCGCCGAACTGCACCGTGGCGTGAGGCCAGGTCAGCTCCTCGTACAGGAACGCCGCGGCCGTCTTCTGCCCGACCGCCGGGGACAGTGCCTCGGCGCCCACCGCGTCGAAGTCACGGTCCAGGAACCAGGCGCCGGCGCTGCCCTTGAGGCGCCCGACCGCGCGATGAGCCCCCATCAGTTCGATCTCGGCCGTGTTGTTCTTGAACGCAGTGCCGACCTCGGTGCCCTCCAGCTCCTCGTGCTTGTAGCGGCGAATCGCCAGCGTGGCGCGGAACGACTCGATGGCCCCCGAGAGGTTGTTGCCGCCGCCTCGCAGCGAGAAGGAGTGCCGGCGCGGGGTCAGGCTGACCTGCCCGTCCTCGACGACCGGAACGCCGTACTTCGTGTCGTCGTAGCCGTAGCTGGCGCCCAGATAGTTCTTCTGGCCGGTCCACGCCAGGCCCACCTTGCCGAACCCGCTGCGCGACTGCGAATTCAGCACGTCGCCCTCCGGCGTGCCGAAATCGCCCGACCGCCGCCCGCCGCCACCGAGCTTGAGGGCGAACGTGCCATTGCCGGC
>CAWULT010000012.1:0-61870 GCA_963923455.1 uncultured bacterium | reverse complement strand
GCCGAGACCGTGAGCACGGTCAGCAACGCAACGGCCGTCAACCACACGTAGTGACGACGAAGATTCATCCTGTGTCCTCCAGCGTTCGCTTGCGTCGGAGCTTGCGGGTCGAGCTTAGCTTTCGATCCTACGCGTGTCAATGAAGTCAATCCGTGACTCGACCGGCATGATCGATCGCGCACTCGAGAATCCGCAGCCCGAGGCGACGCGTGTCCCCGGTGCCCTCGGCCGGGCCCGGCAGGTACACGCGATCCATCTCGATCGCGACGGCGCCGTCGGCCGCCGCCAGCACATCGGCCGGCACGTTCACCCGCCAGGTGAAGTCGGCGTCGGGGTGATACTCCGCGAGCGTCACCCCCCCTGCACGGATGCGCACCGTCGGTGCGCCGTTGAAGTACTTCATCGGCGATTCTCCGCGAATCACCAGTGAGACGGTCGACGCGGCGACGATCCGGAGCGTCGAGCGGTCGCTCGTCCAACGCCAGCGGCGCCCGGTGACGGGATCGGCCTCCTCCTCGTGCCAGCCCTCGCCGAAGCCGAGCAGGGCCCGGCTCGACTGGACGTCGAACTGCCGGATGGCCAGCTCGGGCACCCGCTGCCCGTCGACGCTCGACCGCGCCGACAGGCGCAGCCGCGCGTAGCGGGCGGCGCCGGCGGGAACCCCATCCGGCAGCGTCAGGAAGTGCAGCGCCCCGGCGCCGGACGCGCCTGCCTCGAACGTCCACTGGCCCACCACCCGCCCGTCGAGATCCGCGGTCACCACCACAGGGGGCTCACCGCCGGGCCCCAGGTAGGTGCCGCCGATCATCACGGTGGTCGGTTCGCTGCGACGCCGCACGAAAGCGTCGATCGGCCGGTGGTCGAGGCCGGTGCGGGCCGCACGCACCTGACCGCCGGTCTCGGGCGTCAGCGACCAGCCCTCGGTGACGAACCATCCCGGCGGACTGAAGCGGTACCACGCGACGTCGGCGGGCCTGGCGCCCCCGAGCTCCGGGCGCGACGCCAGCCGCCATGGATACGGGTCGGCCACGTGCCGGCTCGCCGGGTCGATCAGTTCCAGGTCGGACCGCCGCGGCTCGGCCAGGAACCACACCGTCGCGTCGCCGCCGCCTTGCCAATAGGCGACCGGCCCGAGCCACTCTCGGTTGCGCACCGGCGGGACGACCGGCAGGTGCGCAGCCGCGGCGGCCTGCAGCGGTCGGTACAGCGCATAGTGCGCGTAGACGCCGGCGGGCGGCGCGCCCGAGGCCTCCTCGGCCATGTCGCGGATCGCGCGGAACGCCGGATGCGCCTCCGACGCGTATTCGATGCCGGCGGGAATCGCGTCGATCGCGGCCGATGCGGCCAGCGCGAACGCCAGGGGCGCGGCGACTCGCCGTCCGAGTGCCGCCCCCCGCACGGCGAGCCATGCAATCGGCGGCAGCACCGGGAGCGCGTAGCGTACGGTGGCCGTCTCCTGCAGCAGCAGGTGGAAGACCGCATAGGGCGCGAACGCGACGACGAGCACCACGAGCGCGCGGTGTGCCCGCATCGCCATCGCCACGGCGCCCGCGCACGCGGCGACGGCAACCGCCGCCGCGAGCGGACGCACGGCCCACGGCAGCACGAACGTCTCGACGAGCGACAGCGCGAGGCGCCGGGGCGTCGGGTTCGACCACAACATGTCGACCCACGCGAAGTCCTCGCCGGCCTGCGATCCGAGCGCGGCGAGATAGGCCGTGAGGCCGCCGCTCGCGACGAGCATCGGCACGGCCCACGCCGCGGCCGCCATGGCTCCCGCCGCGAACGCGCGGGCGCCGGCGCGCAGCCACCCACGCCCCTGCAGCGCGACGGCGAGCAGCAGCAGCGGAGCCGTCAGCGCGGCACTCTGGATGCGGACGCCGGCCGCCAGTCCGGCCAGCGCGGCACCAGCCGCGAGCGCCGCGGGCCGCCGAAGGCCCGCGGCGATCAGGCCCTGCGCGCACAGCGTCAGGCCCAACCCGAGCGCATCGCTCATCGGGCGAAGCCCGGTGAACCAGTACAGCGGCGCCACCGCGAGCAAGGCGACCGCCCAGGCCGGTGTCGACGGCCGCGCGCCGTCGTCGTGGGCGGCCAGTTCCTGGAACAGCAGCCAGGCGCCCAGGAGACCGAGGGCCCCGCCGATCGCGGACCACCACGCGAGGGCGAACGCGTCGGCCCGCACGCCGTCGAGCGCCGGCGCGAGCACCGCGATGACCGCACGCGACAGCCGGCCGAGCGCGATGAACACCGGGTAGCCGGGCGGGTGCGGCTGGTGCTGCGCCACGTCGTAGTGGCGCAGCCCCAGCGCGAAGTTGATGGAGTCGATGTCTTCGAGCGCCGGAGCGAGGAAGGGCAGGTGGGCCGCGACGTACGCCGCGGCCAGGGCCAGCGGCGGCCACGCCGACGCCGGAGTCAGCGCACGACCGGTCTCAGACGGGCCGGAGCCGAACGCCTTCATTCAGGCTGCCCATCCGATATCCCTGCAGGTCGACGGTGACGTGCCGGAATCCCAGCCCGCGCAGCGCCGTGACGATGCGCGTGCGGACGCCGGGGTCGAGCGCACGGGCCAGTTCGTCCTGGCCGAACTCGAGACGCGCCAGCGTGTCGTGGTGGCGCACCCGGCACACGCGGAAGCCCATCGCACGCAGCGCGTCCTCGGCCTGCTCGATCACCCGCAGCTTCTCGGGCGTGATCGCCGTCTGGTACGGGATGCGCGACGACAGGCACGCCGACGCCGGCTCGTCCCAGGTGGGCAGTCCGGCCAGCCGCGACAGTTCGCGGATCTCGGTCTTGGTCAGGTGCACGTCGTCGAGCGGGCTGTGCACGCCGAACTCGCGGGCCGCCTGGCGTCCGGGCCGGTAGTCGCCGCGGTCGTCGGCGTTGCTGCCGTCGGCGATCGCCTCGAAGCCACGTTCGGTGGCGAGGCGCGTCAGGACGGTGTAGAGCTCGTGCTTGCAGTAGTAGCAGCGGTTGACCGGGTTCGCCTGGTACTCGGGACGATCGATCTCCGCGGTGGTGACGAACTCGTGGCGAAGGCCGAACTCCGAGGCGACGCGAAGGGCCAGCTGCCGGTGGTGGTCCGGGTAGCTCGGGCTGTCCGCCGTCACGCAGAGCGCGGCGGGCCCGAGCACCTGGGTGGCCGCCCAGCCGAGGTACGCGCTGTCGGTGCCACCGCTGAAGGCGATGACGAGGGAGTCGAAACCGGCGAGCCGGTCCCGCAGCAGGCGCTCCTTCGCGCCCAGCTCATCAGTCGCGGGGCGCTCGGATGCCTGGGCACTCACTCCTCGTCTTCCTCCTCGTCTTCTTCTTCGTCGAGGTCGTCCTCGTCGTCGAAGTCGTCCTCTTCTTCTTCCTCCTCCTCCTCGTCGTCGTCGAGGTCGTCGTCCTCGTCGTCGACGACGTCCACATCATCCGTGCCGACCACCACGAGCTTCTTGCCGCACTCGGGGCAGCTGAGGATGTCGTCGTCCTCGTAGTCCTCGGTGTCGATCTCGTCGAACTCACACTCTGGGCAGGTCGCCATACGGGCTCCACTGGGGCGGACGCTGCCGCCTCGAAAAGACGCTGAAAACGGGCGGATTCCTCGGAAATCCGCCACTTTGCGTGGAGGGTGATTATAGCGAGAACCCCGAGAGCGGAGCAACGAAGCCCCCACCCGCGCCGGCCGCCCGCCGACGCTGCCCTAACGTGGGCGAAGGCCGGCACCGATAGGTAGGGACGGGAAATGACAGCTTCGACGATGGCGGCCGTCAAGGGCGTAGTCGTCGCCGACGACACCGCATTCGTGCGCGACCGGTTCAAGGCCGCGCTCGAGGCGGCAGGACACCGTGCGCTCACGGCCCGCACGGGCCGCGAGCTGCTCGCGCTCGTCCGCCGCGACGGCACGAGCCTCGATCTGATCGTGATGGACCTGCGCCTGCCGCAGGGGCATGGCGTCGACCTGCTGCGCCGGCTGCGCACGCTGGGCCCCGCGTGCCCGCCCATCGTCGTCTTCAGCGGCACGATCGCCAACGCCCACGAAGTCGACGCACTGAATGCGCTCGGCGTGGCCGGCTACGTCAACGAGTACACGGCCCCGCAGCACATCCTGCCGTCGCTGTCGCCGCACCTCTTCCCCCAGCGATACAACCGCCGTGTCAGCCCGCGCGTGACGATCGGCGTGCCGGTCTCCTATCGCTTCGGCAGCACGATCGCGGCCGCGGTGACGCTGAACGTAGGCGACAAGGGGCTCGCCATCCGCGCCACCAGCCCGCTGGCGGTGGGCACCGCCGCGCGGGTGCGCTTCCGGCTGCCGGGGGCGGCGCACGAGGTCGAGGGCGGGGCCCGCGTGACGTGGTCGCAGAAGGGCGTCGGCATGGGCCTGCGGTTCGACGCGCTGACCCCCGACGTGCAGGCGACGCTCGACGCGTTCGTCCAGTCGCACTTCTTCTCCAACCGCAAGGCCTGACCGCCGCCGGCCCCCCGGCGGATCCAGACTCAAACGCCCGGTCGGGCGTCCAATCCTTCGCTGCGTCGCTGCGTGGTTGCCGCGCGCGAACCGCATCGGATAGGATTGCGAGTTGGCTGGGCTCTAAACAGCCACCCCTCTAAGAGTTACACGCACAGTTCATCGGAGGACGACCTTGATCGAGGTGCAGCACCTCTCGAAACGGTACGGAGCCTTCACGGCGGTCGACGACGTGAGCTTCCGTGTTGAACGGGGCGAGATTCTCGGCTTCCTGGGCCCGAACGGCGCAGGCAAGACGACGACCATGCGCGTGCTCACCGGCTACATGCCGCCCACGGGCGGCAAGGCGCTGGTCGCGGGCTACGACGTGCAGGAGCAGCCCGTCGAGGCCAAGCGCCGCACGGGCTATCTGCCCGAGACGCCGCCGCTCTATCCGGACATGAGCGTCCGTGACTACCTGCTCTTCTGCGCCCGCATCAAGGGCGTGCCGCGCGGGGAGCGGAAGGCCCGCGTGGCCACGGCGATGGAGAAGACGCGCGTGGCCGACATGGCGGCGCGACACTGCGGGAAGCTCTCGAAGGGCTACAAGCAGCGGGTCGGCCTCGCCCAGGCGCTGCTGCACAACCCGGACGTGCTGATCCTCGACGAGCCGACGGCCGGTCTCGACCCGAAGCAGATCATCGAGACGCGGCAGCTGATCAAGCAGCTCGCCGGCGACCACACGATCATCCTGAGCACGCACATCCTGCCCGAGGTGAGCCAGACCTGCCAGCGCGTCGTGATCATCAACCGCGGCAAGGTGGTCGCGGTGGACACGCCCGACAACCTGACGGCCCGCCTGCGCGGCTCGGAGAAGATGTACCTGCAGGTGGACGCGCTGGGCGCCGACGCGGGCGCGCGGCTGGCCTCGGTGCCGGGCGTGACCCGGGTGACGGCGTCCGAGGCCCACGGCCCGGTCGCCGCGTTCGAAGTCGAGAGCGAGCAGGGGCGCGACGTGCGCCGCGAGCTGGCCGCGGCCGTCGTCGGCAGCGGCTGGGGCCTGCTCGAGCTGCGGCCGCTGCGCATCAGCCTCGAAGACGTCTTCCTGCAGCTGACCACGCAGGAACCCACACAGGCGGCCGCGCCGGCGGAGGGCACCGATGAGTAACGTCCTGGCCATTGCCCAGAAGGAGCTGAAGGCGTACTTCGCCTCGCCCATCGCCTACACGGTGCTGGGCTTCTTCGCGCTGACCTACGGCTACTTCTTCTACGCGCTGCTGCTCTACTTCGACCGCCAGAGCATGCAGGCGGCCGGCTTCGGCGGCGCGCCGCCGGTCAACGTCAACGAACAGCTGATCCGGCCGGTCTTCCTGAACGCCACCGTGATCTTCCTGTTCGTGCTGCCGCTCGTGACGATGCGCACCTACTCGGAAGAGAAGCGCTCGGGCACGATCGAGCTGCTGCTCACCTCGCCGCTGACGGACCTGCAGATCATCCTCGGCAAGTTCTTCGGCGCGATGGGCCTCTACGCGTCGATGCTGGGGCTGACGCTGGTGCACGTCGGCGTGCTGTTCCTGTTCGGCAACCCCGAGTGGAAGCCCGTCGCGACGACCTACCTCGGACTGCTGCTGATGGGCGGCTGCTTCATCTCGGTGGGTCTGTTCATCTCCAGCCTGACGAAGAACCAGATCGTCGCCGGGATGGTGACCTTCGCGGTGTTCCTGATGCTGTGGGTGATCAACTGGATCGCCTCGTTCACGGGCCCGACGACGCAGGCGGTGCTGAACTACCTGTCGATCACGGACCACCTCGACGACTTCACGAAGGGGATCCTCGACACGAAGCACCTGGTGTACTACCTGAGCTTCATCACCTTCGGATTGTTCCTGACGGCACGCTCGGTCGACACCGAGCGGTGGCGCGGATAGGCGGGGCATCGAACCATGGCTCGCATTCTGAACGTCCTCGGATGGATCGGCACCGCGGTCGTGTTCGGCTCGGTCGCGGTGAAAGTGCTCGGCTGGGCCGGCGCGATGAACGTCTCGGTGCAGGCCGAGCAGTACGCGATGTACGGGGCCTGGGCAGGCCTGGCGCTGGTGCTGCTCTACACGCTGAGCCAGTGGCGCGAGGTCGCGGCGTCGCTGCAGCAGCGCAACACGCGCTACGGCGCGCTGGCCGGCGTCAGCGTGATCGTGGCGCTCGGCATCCTGGTGGCCGTCAACTACGTCTCCACGCGCCAGAACAAGCGGTGGGACCTGACGGCCAACAAGCAGTTCACGCCGTCCGAGCAGACGACGAAGCTGCTCGAGGGGCTCACCGCGCCCGTCAGGTTCCTGGTGTTCGACAAGAGCGAGAACTTCGACCGGTTCCGCGGGCGGCTGGCCGAGTACGAATACCGCTCGAAGCAGGTGAGCGTCGAGTACGTGGACGCGGACCGCAGCCCGGTCAAGACGCGCGAGTACCAGGTGGAAACCTACGGCACGGTCGTCGTCGAGTACATGGGCCGGCGCGAGCGCGTGACGTCGGACACGGAGCAGGACCTGACGAACGGCCTGATCAAGGTGCTCAACCCGTCGAAGAAGAAGGTCTACTTCCTGGCCGGGCACGGCGAGAAGGACCCGTCGAGCAGCGACCAGCGGACCGGCTACAGCGCGATCGCCGAGAGCCTGCGCCGCGACAACTACGAGTTCGACAAGCTGATCCTGGCACAGACCAACGAAGTTCCAGCCGACGCCACCGTGCTGGTGATCGCCGGGCCGAAGACCGACCTGCTCGAACAGGAGCTGCCGATCCTGCGCGACCACCTGGCGAAGCAGAAGGCGCTGCTCGTGCTGCTCGACCCGCCCGACTTCAAGGAGCCGGCGCCGATGCCGCGCCTCGAGGGCCTGCTGGCCGAGTGGGGCATCACCGCCACCAACTCCGTCGTGGTGGACCTCAGCGGCCGGACGTCGGTGGCAACGGTGCCCGTGGCTGCGCCGCCCTACCCGACCCACGCGATCACGGACCGGTTCGAGCTGGTGACGATGTTCCCCCTCGTCCGGGCGATGGTGCCGGCCATGGGCGCGCCGGCGGGCCGCACGGCGCAGCCGTTCCTGCAGACGGCGCAGCGCAGCTGGGCCGAGACGACCTTCTCGCAGCTCGAGGATCCGGCCAAGCTGGCGCCCGAGACCGACAAGGGTGACATGGCCGGCCCGGTCTCGATCGGCGTGGCCGTGTCGGTGGCGGCCGAGAAGCCGGCCGGCGACGCCGCCAAGCCCGAGGAGGAGGCGGCGAAGACGCCCGAGACACGCGTCGCGGCGATTGGCGACTCCGACTTCGCGGCCAACGCCTACCTGGGCGTCGAGGGGAACAAGGACCTCTTCATGAACGCCGTGGGCTGGCTCGCGCAGCAGGAGAACCTGATCGCCATCCGCCCGCGCGAAGCCTCGGACCGCCGGCTGACGATCACGCCGGCGCAGATCACGCTGTTGGGGTGGCTCTCGGTCCTTGGCGTGCCCCTGGCCGTACTCGGCGCGGGCCTCTTCACGTGGTCACGCCGCCGGAGGGGATGACGCGATGAGCCGCCTGACATCGACGGTCCTGCTGATCCTGGTGCTGGCAGGCCTGGTGGGCTACATCTACTTCGCCGACCAGCCGTCCGAGGACACGGCGAAGCCGGAGCGCGCGTTCACCGGCGTCTCGGCCGACGACGTCGACGAGGTGTCGATCACGACCGGCGGCCAGCACACGACGGTCCGCAGGACTGGCGACGCGTGGAAGGTGGTGGAACCGCTCGAAGCCGACGCCGACGGCGGCGAGCTGTCGTCGATCGTGGCGAGCCTCGGCACGCTCGACGTCCAGCGCGTCGTCGACGAGAAGCCGTCGGACCTGAAGCAGTACGGGCTCGACCCGGCGCGCATCGAGGTGGCCTTCAAGACCAAGGCTGACAAGACGCCGAAACGGGTCCTCTTCGGCGAGAAGGCGCCTGCCGGCGGCGACCTCTACGCGAAGCTTCCCGACTCGCCGCGGGTGTTCCTGGTGTCCTCGTACCTGGACTCCACCTTCAACCGCGACACCTTCGCGCTGCGCGACAAGACCATCCTGAAGTTCGAGCGCGCCAAGGTGGACGGCTTCACGGTGACCGACGGCTCCACCAGGCTCCGATTCAAGAAGAGCGGTCAGGAGTGGTCCATCGTCGAGCCCATCGCCGCCCGCGCCGACTTCGCGGCCGTCGAAGGCGCGCTCGAGCGGCTCGGATCCGCGCGGATGCAGGGCGTGACCGCGGACGCCGCGCCGGACCTCGGGCCCTACGGGCTCGACAAGCCCACCACCACCTTCGCGGTGACGGCCGGCAGCGCCACGGCCACGTTGACGCTCGGCAGGACCGAGAACGCCCTCGTCTTCGCCAGGGACGGCAGCCGGTCGATGGTGTTCACCGTGGCGCCGACGCTGCGCACCGACGTGGTGAAGCCGGTGGACGACTTCCGCCGCAAGGACCTCTTCGACTTCCGGTCGTTCACGGCCACGCGCGTCGAGGTGACGCGCGGCACGGACACGCTGGTCCTGGAGAAGACGAAGGGCGCCGACGGCAAGGACGCCTGGAAGAACGGCGCGGGCAAGACGCTCGACGCGACGAAGGTGGACGACGCGCTGACCAAGCTGTCGAGCCTGCGCGCCCAGTCGTTCGAGGCCGGCACGCACGCCTCCCTCAAGACGCCAGCGGTGGTCGTCACCGCCGCGTTCGACAAGAGGACGGAGACGGCGTCGATCGGCCGTGCCGGGGCGGACGCCTTCGCGGTCCGGACCGGCGAGCCAGGGCAGGCCCGCGTCGACACGGCGGCCCTCGATGACGCGCTCAAGGCGCTCGACGCGCTGAAGTAGCGCTGATGCGACGCGCCGCACTCCGGGCCGTCTGTGTCCTCGGACTGCTGGCCGCGGGGTGCGCCACGCGTGTCCCGGCGACACCGGGTGAGACCCCAGCCGGCAGGAGAGGCGGCGCGGCGGCTCCCGGCGCAGTCGCCCCCCCGGCCGAAGGCGCGGCGGCCGTGCAGGCCCTGCGGGCGGACCTCGTGGCCGCCACCGCCCTGCCCGGCGTTCGGCACGGGGCGTGGGGCGTCGTCGTGGAGTCGCTCGACCGTCGCGAGCGTCTGTTCGAGCTGAACCCCCGGACGCTGCTGATTCCAGCCTCGACAGCCAAGCTGGTCAGCGTGGCCTCCGCGGCCGAGGCTGTCGGCTGGGACTACACCTTCCTGACCGAGCTCCACGCGACCGGTCCGATCGAAGACGGCGTGCTCAAGGGCGACCTCGTCGTGGTGGGCCACGGCGACCCCACGTGGAGCGGCCCGGCCGGCGCAGACGTATCGGCGCTGGCGCAGGTGCTGGCCGGCAAGGTGACGCGCATCGAGGGCCTGATCGTCGCCGACGACGATCAGGTGGAGGAGCCACGGCCCCAGCTCGCGTGGACGTGGGACGACCTGGGCTACCCCACCGGCGCCGTCTTCGGCGCCCTCAACGCGGACCAGAACGTGACGGGGCTTCGGGTGCTCGCGGGCGCGGCCGAGGGCCAGCCCACGACGATGGTGCCCGATCCGAACGCCGCCGGGCGCGCCCTCGTCAATCGCACGGCGACCGGCGCGCCGGGTTCGCGTGCCTTCATCTGGCCCGAACAGCGGCCGGGCGAGACGCCCCTGACCGTGGCGGGTTCGGTGCCCGCGGGAGGCCCCGCGGCTCGCCTCGCCGTGGCCGTGGGCAACCCGACGCTGTGGTTCGCGCAGCGGCTGCGCGGCGCGCTCGTGGCGGCCGGCGTCCAGGTGCCGGGCGGGGCCTTCGACGTCGACGACATCCGCCCGCGGCCCGTCCTCACGGCCGAGACGCTGATCGCCGGCCACATGTCGTCGCCGCTCTCGGCCATCGTGAGGCCCTTGCTGAAGGACAGCATCAACCTCTACGCGGAGGCCGTGATGCGGCTGAACGCGGTGCCGGCGGACGTGCCCACCAACGACGCCGCGCTCGGCGGGCTTCGGGCGCGCCTGACGGCGTGGAACGTCCCGCCCGACGGCGTGCAGCTGGTGGACGGCTCGGGTCTGTCGCGCCGGAGCGTGATCGCCCCCGAGGCGCTGCTGGCCGTGCTGGCCCGGATGCACGACCCGACGGGACGCTCGCCGTTCGTGGCGGCACTGCCGGTGGCCGGCGTGGACGGCTCTCTGGCGCGGCGGATGAAGGGGACGGCAGCCGAGGGCCGCGTGCTGGCCAAGACCGGCACGATGTCGAACATCCGCACGCTGGCCGGCTACGCGACGACGGCCGAGGGCGAACACCTGGCCTTCGTGATCCTGCTGAACAACTTCGAGGGCACCGGCACCGAGGCCACCGACGCGGTGGACCGGATGGCCGTCCGAATCGCGTCGTTCAGGCGCGTCGGTCCGTAAGGGCGCGACCAACGCCGGATCGAGTTCCACATGCGTCACACACGACTTCTCGGCGTGCTCTGCGCGATCGGCCTGGGCATCTGGTCGGCCGTCGCCGCCCGCGGCCAGGCGGCGCCCACGGCGACGCTCTCCGGCGAGCTCCGGACTCACCTGCGGGACGACGGCTTCCAGATCGTCACGTCCCTCAGAGGGCTGCCGCTCGGCGTCCGGGCGGAGCTGCAGGCGCTGTTCGGCGGTCGGGCGCTCGACATCGCCGAGCCGGGAGCCGCCTTCCGGGCCGGCGACGCGACCGGCGACGCGCGGCTGCCGCTGCGCCGGCTCGTCGCGGCCGGCTGCTCGTACGAGCGCTGCCTCGTTTACTACGAGCGCGGTGGTCCCAGCCGGGCGTGGCGGGCCGTGCTGTTCCACTGGACGCCGGACGAGACCCGGTTCGAATGGGGCGGCGCGGCGCCGGGCGGCCTGTCGTCGATCGATGACGTTCGGCACGTCATCCTCTCCGGGCCCCTCGAGGATCCAGCCGGAGTCTACTGACCGGCTCGCCTTCGCACGCCCGGCGTCTTCGCGCGGCCACGCCGCGCGGCCGCCGTGCCGCCCGCGCCCGGCTCACCGCCGAACGCCTTCCAGAACGACGCCACCGCCGCCACGGCCAGCCCGGCCGGCGGCTGACGCTGCATCACCTTCTGGACGTGGGCGTACATCATCGGCCCCAGCAGCAGCGCGATCGCCACGTCCCGGTCGAGCGAGCGCGGCAGGACACCGCGCGACACCGCGCGGTCGAGAATCGCACGCAACTGCTGTCGCGGAGGGTCGAACACGCTCGCCTGCCACGCCTTGCCGAAGGCGGGGTTGCGCGCCGCGTGCGCCATCAGGTGCGGCATGATCCGCATCCGCAGTTCTGCGAACTCCGGCGGCGGCTCGTAGGTCAGCACCGACAGGATGTCGGCCGCCACGTCGCCCGAATCGAGGTCGGGCAGCGGCTGGTCGCGACCGTGCAGCCGTGCCAGCACCTCGAGACACAACGCGTCCTTGTCGGCCCAGTGCTTGTAGATGGTGGCCTTGCTGACACCCGACTCGGCCGAGATGGCGTCCATGCTGGTGGCGTCGACGCCCCGCCGCGCGAAGAGCTGCAGCGCGGCATCGAGCACGCCGTCGTGGGCCCGGGCACTGCGGGTGCGCGCCATCGTCAACGGAGACCGGGAGGCCGCCGCGCCATGCCGGTCACGCCTGGATGCGCGAGAACGCCCGCGCGCCAAGCACCAGGAACAACGCCGCCACCACGGCGAGCACCGCCAGGTTCGTCAGGGGGCTGAAGCTGGCAAACCCGATGAGCGCCCCGCGCAGCCCGTCGATCCCGTACGAGAGGGGGTCGAGCCGGGTGGCCGCCGCGAGCGCCGTGGGCAGGTTGTCGAGCGGGAACAGGGCGCCCGACAGGAAGAAGATCGGCATGACCATGAAGTTCATGATGAGCTGGAAGCCCTGCATGTCCTTGAGGCTCGATCCGATCGCCGTGCCGAGTGCCGCGAACACGACGGCCGTCAGCGCCATGAAGAGCAGCGCCAGCGGCAGCGCGGCCAGGCTCTCGGGCCGGAAGCCCGCGATGAGGCACACGACGAGCACGAGCGTGCCCTGGATCATCGCAATCGTCGCCCCCCCGAGCGTCCGTCCCGCCATGATCTGCAGCCGCGGCACCGGCGCCACCAGCGTCTCCTTCAGAAAGCCGAACTGCCGGTCCCAGAGCAGCCCGATTCCCGAGAAGATCGACGTGAACAGGATGCCCATGCCAATCACGCCTGGCGCGATGAACTGCACGTAGCTCCCCTGCCCCGACTGCTGGAACACCGGCCCCAGGCCGAAGCCGAGCACGAGCAGATACAGCATCGGCTGCGCCAGCGATGCGATGATCTGCGGGCGGGAGCGCAAGTAGCGCTTCACTTCGCGAAGCCAGAGGATGTAGATCACGCCCACGTCTAACGCCTCCACATCCGCGCCATCTGGCGCATCTGGTCCGTGCCGCCGTCGACGCGCTCGTCGCGGATCGTCGACCCGGTGAGCGCGAGGAAGGCGCCCTCGAGCGAATCGGTCCCCGTCTGCTGCTTGAGCTCGGCTGGCGAGCCTTGCGCCACGATCCGGCCGTGGTCGATCACGGCGACGCGGTGGGCCACCCGGTCGGCCTCGTCCATGTAGTGCGTGGTCAGGAACACGGTGACGCCCTCGGTGTCGTTGAGGTGCTTCACGTGCGTCCAGAGCTGATTGCGGCTCTGCGGGTCCAGGCCCAGCGTGGGCTCGTCGAGGAACAGGATTCTCGGCGTGTGCAGCAGGCCGCGCGCGATTTCGAGGCGCCGCTTCATGCCGCCCGAGAAGGTCTTCACGTACGCGTCCTTGCGCTCCCACAGCTCGAACAGCTTCAGCAGCGTCTCGATGCGCTCGTGCCGGACCTTGCGTGGCACGTGGTAGAGCACGCCGTGGATGTCCATGTTCTCCCAGGCGGTGAGCTCGCCGTCGAGGCTCGGGTCCTGGAACACGATGCCGAAGCGCTGGCGCGCCTCGAGTGGACGCTCGGCGGGATCGAGCCCGTCGAGCGTGACGCCGCCGCTCGTGGGGCGCAGGAGCGTCGTGAGCATCTGGATGGTGGTGGTCTTGCCGGCGCCGTTCGGGCCCAGGAACGCGAAGATCTCGCCGGCCTTCACCTCGAACGAGACGTCCGCCACCGCCTTCACGTCGCCAAAGGTCTTCACGAGGTTCTGTACGCGGATCATCAGGCAGCGCCTCCGGAGCGGCAATACTGAACGGTTCAGTTTAGTTTGTCAAAAGGAGGTCGTGGACGGCCGCGGCGACGGCATCGGGTGCGGCGTCGAGTCCGCCGGCCTGCGCCAGCCCCGCCTTGCCGCCGCCGCGGCCTCCGAAGCGCGCCGTGAGCTGCGCCAGGACGGCCGAGGCGTCCACCGCCACCCCCTCGGATCGGGCGACCACGACCAGCGCCGGCGAGGCCCCGGAGACGAGCGCCACGGCGGCCTGCCCGTGTGCGGCCAGCGACGACGCAATCGCCTTGAGGCCGTTGGCGTCCCACCCCTCGTAGACCGTGACGACGCGCCTGACGCCGTCGGGGCCCGGGGACGTGGCTGCCAGCAGCTGCGCCGCCTCCTGCGCGGCCAGCCGCACCTGCAGGCTCGACACCTGCTTGCGCAACGCCTTGGCCTCGGTCTGCACCTTCTCCACCGCCGCGGGCAGTTCCTGCGGCAGCACCGAGATCGCCTTCACCGAGCCGGCCACGGCGTCGCGGTGTTCGCGCAGCACGCGCAGGGCCCTGGCGCCGCAGACGAACGTCACCCGCTGGCCGCCCTTGAAGCGCTCCGCGTGCACGACGGCGATGAGTCCGACGGCGCCCGTGCGCGCCACGTGCGTGCCGCCGCACGCCGACAGGTCGAAGCCCTCGACGTCGATCAGCCGCAGCTCGCCAGTGCGGGCCGATTCCTTCCGCAGCGGCATCGCGCGGGCCTCGTCGTCGGACGCGAAGCGGATGGAGACGGGCCGATCCTCCCAGACGATCCGGTTGGCCTCGTCGACGCCGCGCTCCAGGTCGGCCGGCGGGAGCTCCCGCGCGAGGTCGATCGTCGACACGGCCGCGCCCATGTAGAAGCTGACCGTCCGGTCGCCGAACAACCGATCGAGCGCGGCCGACAGCACGTGTTGCCCCGTGTGCTGCTGCATGTGGTCGAAGCGCCGCGCCCAGTCGATCTCGCCCGTGACCGGCGTGCCGTCGGCAAGCGGCGCATCGACCACGTGGGCGACCAGGCCGTCGAGGTCGACCACGTCGAGCACGGCGGACGAGCCGAGCCGTCCGACGTCGAACGGCTGCCCCCCTGACGTCGGGTAGAACGCCGTGCGGTCCAGCACCACGGCGGGGCGGCCTTCGTGGTCGAGCGTGCGGACGACGGTGGCGTCGAACGTCCGCAGGTACGGGTCGGTGTAGTAGAGGCGATCGGTCATGGGGACAGGGCCGGATCCGCGACGCCGGCTCCGGCGAAGCCCGCCGCGCGCAGCACGCAGCTGTCGCACCGGCCGCAGGGCCGGCCGGCGGCATCCGGATCGTAGCAGCTGTGCGTCAGCCCGTAATCGAGGCCGAGCGAGAGGCCGCGGCGGATGATCTCCACCTTCGACAGGGTCATCAGCGGGGCGTGCACGCGGAACCGGGCCCCGCCGACGCCCCGGGCCGTGGCCAGCGTGGCGAGCCGTTCGAACGCCGCGATGAACTCGGGACGGCAGTCCGGGTAGCCGGAGTAGTCGAGCGCGTTGACGCCGATGACAAGGTCCCGCGCGTCGAGCACCTCGGCCCAGCCGAGCGCGATCGACAGGAAGATCGTGTTGCGCGCGGGCACGTAGGTGGACGGGATGACGGCCGGGTCGATGGGCCGGTCCTTCGGCACCGGCATGTCCGACGTCAGCGATGAGCCGCCGAAGCGCGACAGATCCACGTCGATCTCGACGTGACGCGCCACGCCGAGCCACGCCGCAACGGCGCGCGCCGACTCGAGCTCCCTGGCGTGCCGTTGCCCGTAGCGCACCGTGAGCGCGTGCAGGCGAAAGCCGTCCTCACGCGCGATGGCGGCGGCGGTGTACGAGTCGAGCCCGCCGCTCAACAGGACGACCGCGTCAGACACCACGCGTCTCCGGCGACCAGATGATCTTGTGCAGCTGCATCTGCACGCGCGCGGGCACGCCGTCGGCCAGCACCCACTCCGACAGCGTCCGCGGATGCAGCACGCCGTGCACCGGCGACAGGTGGATGGCGGCGGCCCGGCTGGCCAGGTCGTAGCGGGCGATGACGTCGCGCGCGTAGTCGTAGTCGGCCCGGTCCTTCACGACGAACTTCACCTCGTCGTGCGGGCGCAACCGCTCCAGGTTCGACCAGTCCATCTTGTGCGCCTCGCCGCTGCCCGGGCACTTGACGTCGAGGATGGCGACCACCGCCTCCGGGACCCGCGCCGTGCTGCGGTGTCCGCCGGTTTCGAGCAGCACCTGCTTGCCGCGCGCGAGCAGGCCCTCCATCAGGGGATACACGCCTTCCTGGAGCAGCGGCTCGCCGCCGGTGACCTCGACGAGCTGGCACGGGTGAGACTCCACCTCCGCCAGGATCGAGTCGAGCGACCGCTTGCCGCCCTCGTGGAACGCGTACGGAGTGTCGCACCACGAGCACCGCAGGTCGCAGGCCGTCAGGCGGACGAACACGCACGGGCGCCCCGCGTAGGAGGACTCGCCCTGGATCGAGAAGAAGATTTCGTTGAGGGTCAGCAACCCTTTCATTATCGCCCGGGCGGACGGGCCGCAGCCGGGGGACAATCACGGCATGGCGCTGCGCATCGGCACCTCGGGCTGGAGCTACCCCTCGGGCGCGGGCACCTGGAACGGCCTGTTCTATCCGGGCACGCGGTCGAAGAAGGCGGGCACGGCCGGGTTCGACGAGCTGCGGTTCTACGCCGAGCACTTCGACACGGTGGAGGTGAACTCGACCTTCTACGGCCAGCCGAGGACCGAGGCGACGCGCACGTGGGTCGACCGGACGCCGTCCGGCTTCGAGTTCTCGCTGAAGCTCTATCAGAAGTTCACGCACCCGCGGATGTTCCGGCAGGCGGCGCTCGAGACGGCGCCCGGCGCCGAGGGCGCGTGGCTCGACCTGCTCGCCGAGGTGACGCGCAGCGACGTCGACGACTACCGCCGCGGCATCGAGCCACTGGCGGCGTCGGGCCGGATCGGTGCCCTGCTGGCGCAGTTTCCGCCGAGTTTCAGGGACTCGCCGGCGTCGCGCGACTACCTGGCCTGGCTGCTCCGGGCCTTCGGCGACTACCCGGTGGCCGTCGAGCTGCGGCACGCCAGCTGGAGCGACCGCATCGCGGACACGCTCGCGCTGCTCGGCGCGCACGGCGCCGCATGGACCCAGATCGACGAGCCGAAGTTCCGGTTCTCGATCCGGCAGAACTACCTGCCCAACGTCACGAGCTTCTACTACATGCGGCTGCACGGCCGGAACGCCGCGCAGTGGTGGCGCCACGAGAAGGCCGAGGACCGCTACGACTACCTCTACTCGGCAGAGGAACTGCGTGAGTTCTCGGACGTGGCGGGCGCGGCGGCGCAGCTGACGAAGAAGTCGTATCTCTATACGAACAACCACTTCGCCTCGAAGGCCGTCGTCAACGCGGTGATGCTGAAGGCCCAGCTGGGCCAGCCGATCGAGGGGGCGTATCCACCCGAGCTCCGGAGGCGCTATCCGGAGCTCGAGGCCATTCTGGTGGAGCGGGGGGCGCGGCCTACTTCGGCGCCGCAGGCGGTTCGATCACGGTCGCTCTTCGAATGACGTCGCCCACCGCGAGCTTCTGCACGACGTCCATGCCCGAGATGATCTGGCCGAACACGGTGAAGTCACCGTCCAGGCTGTGGCGCGGTGCCAGCATGATGTACATCTGGCTGTCGGCCTGGCGTGGGTCGCCGGGGTGGGCGGTGGCCACCGCCCCCGCCACGTGCGTGTGCAACGGGCTGGCCTCGTTGACGCCAATCGCGTACATGCTGCCGCCGGTGCCCCACAGGTGCTTCTTGCTCACGTCGCGCGACAGCGGGTCGCCGAACTGCACCACGAAGCCGGGCACCTGCCGGTGCACGCGGTGCCCGTTGTAGAAGTTCCGCTTCACGAGCGCGAGGATGTGCTCCACCGTCTTCGGTGCCTCGTTCGGGTACGTCTCCATCTCGAACGCGCCCTTCGCCGTCTCCCATCGAATCACCGGCCCCGCGCCGGGCGAGAGCTTGCGCGCCGGCGCTGCCGCGGCGCCGCCGCGGCGCCCTGCTGGAGCCGACGCTGCCGGCTTGCCGCCGGCACGGCCCGTGGTGGCCGGCTTCGCCGGCGCCTGCGCCGACCCCACGATCGGCGCCAGCACCACCGCCGTCACCGCGCACAACCAGAGAGCCCGCTTCATGTCGTCCTCCTCGCCTTCGGTGAGCCGCCCGTCGGATGCCCCGTCGCGCGCCTCGATCTGCCCGGCGCCGCCACGCCAATTCTTTGGCAGTCCGCGGCGATCACGCAATCCCCGCATCGGGGATACACGGGCCGGCAGACGTTCTGGCCCCAGGTGACCAGATACAGGTTGATGTAGGGCCACCAGCGGCGATCCGTGGCCGCGTAGAGCGCCTGCTCCGTCTCGTCCGGGAACTCCGTGCGCACCCAGCCCATGCGGTTCGAGATGCGGTGGACGTGCGTGTCGACGCAGATGTTGTCCTGGCTCTTGAACGCCAGGATCATCACCAGGTTGGCCGTCTTGCGGCCCACGCCGGGCAGCCTCACCATGTCGTCGAGCGTGCGCGGCACCTGCCCGCCGAACTCCTTCACCAGCATGTCGCAGCACGCCTTCACGTTGCGCGCCTTGTTGCGGTAGAAGCTCACCGGGTAGATCAGCGTCTCGATCTCCTTCACCGGAAGCTTCGCCATCGACCTCGGCGTGCGCGCGCGCCTGAAGAGACGCGTGGACGCGGCGAGCGTGGTCGCGTCCTGCGTCCGTGCGGAGAGCGCCGTCGCGATGAGCACCTGGAACGGGTCTTCGGCCTGCGACTCCGAGATCTTCTCGATGGCGGGCAGCTCCAGTCCGGTGATGGCGCGGGCGAGCGCACGCATGACACGCTCCACGCGTGCGTCGCTCGGTCGGGGGCGGGCCTGGTTCCGCATCGGTCGGTTCATTGTGGCCGAAGACGACCGGCCGGTCGACCGGCGGCGGCGCGCGTGCCCCGCTCCCGTTCCGGCCGTGCGGGCCGTCGCGGCGGCACGACGCGACGCCCGCCGCGACTACGACACGGCCTGGAGCGGATCGGGGGTCCCGGCGCGAAGGGACGCCGGCTGCGCGGCGGGCTCGCCGAACAGGCGACCGCGGACGCCGGAGCGGGTGAGCAGCAGCTGGTAGTCGCCGATGTGCCGCTCGGCGAACGCCGCCTCGCAGTAGGCCAGATAGAGGTCCCACATCCGGATGAAGCGGTCGTCGTAGCCGAGCGCCCGCACCTCGTCGAGGCGGGCGAGGAACCGGCGACGCCATTCGCGCAGCGTCAGGGCATAGTGCACGCCGATGTTCTCGGCGTGAAACAGCTGCAGGTGCGTGTGCTGCTTCAGCGTCCGCAGAATCGCCTCGAGGGACGCCAGTTCCGAGCCCGGGAAGATGTATCGCTCGATCCAGTCCGGCTCCGCGCGATAGGCGTCGAATCGCCAGTCGTCGGTCGTGATCGTCTGCAGCAGCATCTGGCCGCCCGGCCTCAGCAGGCGGTGGCAGGCACGGAAGAACTCCTCGTAGTGGTCGAGCCCGACCGCCTCGAACATCTCGATGCTGACGACCTTGTCGTACTCGCCCGTGAGGTCGCGATAGTCCTCCAGGCGGACATCGATGCGCCGGGCATCCCCGCCCAGCGTCGCCACCCACTCGCGCGCATGTTCGTACTGCTCACGGCTGATGGTCGTCGTGGTGACCTGGCAGCCGTAGCGCGTGGCCGCCCACACGGCGAATCCGCCCCATCCGGTCCCGATCTCGGCCACGCGGTCGCCTGGCCGCAGGTGCAGCTTCTGGCAGATGCGGTCGAGCTTCTGGGCCTGCGCCTGCTCCAGCGAGTCGTGCGGCGTCTGGTAGAAGGCGCACGAGTACATCAGGTTTCGGTCGAGGAACAGCCTGAACAGGTCGTTGCCGAGGTCATAGTGGTGGTGGATGTTGCGCCGGCTGCCCGCGCGGGTGTTGCCGCGCATCCTGCGCGCGAGGGTGCCGATCGCCGATGCGAACCACCCGAACGGCGCCGACGCCGTGTCGATGACCCTGGCGTTGCGCAGCATCAGCGTCACCAGGCCCACCAGGTCCGGCGTGGACCAGTCGCCGTCCATGTACGACTCGCCGATGCCGATGCCGCCGCTGCGCAGTGCGCGGCGGAACATGCGCGGATGGTGAACGACCAGCGTGGCGCTCGGCTCGCCGGTCCCGAACTCCAGACGACCGGTCGGCGTCACCAGGTGCAGCCGCCCCTCGGAGATGCCCTCGAGGGCGCGGATGAACAGGCGTCTGGCGGCCTCATCGAACCAGGTGGTCATGGGACAGGGGCTCCGGGATGGATCGGGCCTCTGGCGTCGACGCCATCCGCCGTTCCACGGGGATGTACCGGCACGCCCTTGAGGTAGAGCTTCAGGGCCTGCCAGTGAATGGCCGTGATGACCGACACGGTCATCAACGGGAAGCGGCACAGGGTCTTGAGCCAGCCGGCGCCGGTCCAGGGGCGCCGGTCCAGGCGCAGGGTGGCGTCGAGCAGGGGCGCGGACCCTGGCGGCACCGCCGTCATGTGCACCAGCAGCGAGTCGCCTGGCGGAGCGAAGTGGAACGTCCAGTCGAGTTCGATCGGCAGGAAGGGGGACACGTACAGCGTCTTGGGCGTACGAAACGACAGCCCGCCCGTCTCGGCGTGACGGTGCGGCGCGGTCAGCCAGTAGGTCTGGCGGCCACCGAACGTGTTGTTGACCTCCGCGAGCACCGCCTGCAACCGGTCGTCCCGGTCGTAGCAATAGAAGAACGAGACCGGGTTGAAGACGTACCCGAGGTAGCGGAGGTGCGTCAGCAGCATGACGCGCCCGTCGGGCAACTCGAAGCCCGCGCGTGCCGCCGCATCGCGCACCTTGTCGCGGAGGCACGCGGGCCCAGGATCGAGGTGATCGGCGTCGTGCAGGCTGGCCCACGCCAGGCGGTTGTAGGCCGTGAAGGGCGAGGCCCGCATCAGCTCCGGCAGCCGATCGATGTCGACGAGCGCCATGAAGATCGGGTAGGTGAAGGCGTGCGCCCGGGGTGCGAACCGGCGATGCCGGAGCGAGCCGACGTACAGCCCTGGCTCAGGCATGCCCCCACTCCACACCAAGGGCCCTGGCGACGCGAATGCCCGACCGCACGCCGTCCTCGTGGAATCCGTAGAACCAGTACGCGCCGCAGTAGTGGATGCGATCGCGACCGCTGATCTCGGCCCAGCGGCCCTGCGCCGCAAGGGCGTCGTGCGTGTACAGAGGGTGCTCGTAGATCATCCGGCGGAGCACCCGTTCGGCGGGGATCTCGCGATCGGGGTTGAGCGTCACGCAGTACTGCTGCGCCGTGTCGAGTTGCTGCAGGCGGTTCAGGTGATACGTCACCGACGGAGGCGACGAGGGATCGGCCGACAGACGGTAGTTCCACGAGGCGCGCGCGGCGGGCCGGGTCGGCAGCCAGCTCGTGTCGGTGTGGAGCCAGGTGTCGTTGCGACTCGTCCGAAACGCGCCGAGCACGTCGCGCTCCGTGGCGGTCGGGTTCCGCAGCACGCCGAGCGCCTGATGGCCATGGGTGGCGAGCACGACCGCGTCGAAGCGACGCGGGGGCTGGCCGTCGCACGTGACCGTGACGTGTTCGCCGCAGCGCTCCACCGCGGTCACCGCCGCGCCGAGGACCGCGCGCGCGCCGAGCGGCGACAGAATCGGACCCAGGTAGCGCGAGCTGCCGCCGCGTACCGTCTTCCACGTCGGAGGCCGCCCCACGCTCAACATGCCGTGGTTCTCGAGGAATCGCACGAGCGCGAGAACCGGGTAGCGCCGGATGTCCGCGAAGGACGTCGACCAGATGGCCGAGGTCATCGGGTAGAGATACCGGTCCCGGAACTCGCCCCCGAAGCGATGCGTGTCGAGGAACTGGCCCAACGTCCACCGGCGGGCCTGGTCGTCGGCAGCCGCGCGCGCGCCGAGCCGGTTGAAACGGACGATCTCGGCCAGCAGCCGGAGGTGCCCCGGCCGCAGCACGTTGCGGCGCTGGGCGAAGAATCCGGCGAGGCCGCGACTGCTGTATTCGAACCCGGTGCGGGGACAGTGGACGCTGAAGGACATGTCGGACGGCTGCGTCTCGACGCCGAGCTCGCGGAACAGGCGAATCAGGTTCGGATACGTCTGCTCGTTGTGCACCAGGAAGCCCGTGTCGAGCGCCACGGTCGCACCCGTCGGATCGGTGACCGGAATGGTGTGCGTGTGTCCGCCGAACCGGCCGTCCTTTTCGAACAGCCAGACCTCGTGCCGCCGGTTCAGCAGGTGGGCCGCGGTGAGCCCGGCGATGCCGCTGCCAATCACCGCGATGCGCATCAGGAGGCTCTCCGCAGCGCCGCCGGGAAGGCCCGCAGTCCACGGACGACACCGAGGAGCGCCAGCGCCCGCAGCCCCAGCCACGTGAGGTCGACCTCCCACCACCGATAGCCCTGGCGGGCGCTCGACATGCAGTGGTGATGGTTGTTGTGCCAGCCCTCGCCGAGCGTGAGCAGGGCCAGCCACCAGTTGTTCCGGCTGTCGTCCGGCGTGTCGAACCGCCGCGATCCCCAGACGTGCGCCACCGAGTTGATGGCGAACGTGGCGTGATAGAGCGCGACCGTCGCCACGAGGTAGCCCCACACGAAGCCCGTGAGACCGCCCAGCAGCCACGTGCCGGCGGCATAGAGCACCGTCGGCACCCAATGGTGCCGGTCGAGCCACCGCAACTCGGGGAAGCGGGCCAGGTCGTGCACGGCGCGCGTGTCGTACGACACGTGCTGGTCCGACACCACCCAGCCGACGTGCGCCCAGACGAACCCTTGCCTGTGTGGCGAGTGGATGTCGTCGGCTCGATCCGCGTGACGGTGGTGATGCCGGTGATGCGCGGCCCACCACAGCACGCCCTTCTGGCCGGAGGTCTGCGCCAGGAAGGCCAGCGCGAACTGCGGCAGGCGGCCGAGGCGAAACGAGCGGTGTGAGAAGTAGCGGTGGTAGCCGGCGGTGACGCCGAACATCCGCACGAGATAGCTCGCAGCCAGCCACGCAGCGGCCTCGGCGGTCCAGGGCAACGCGAAGGCGCTCAGCGCCGCCAGGTGGAGCGCGGCGAATCGGGCCACGGCCAGCTGCTCCCGGCGGCGGCTGGGAGAGAGCGTCCGTTCGACCGTGGGCTCGGGGCGCATGCTGAACGAATAGCAGAGTAGCAAGGCTTTGTCAAAGATTTGTCATTGACATATCATGGTCAACATGATTTCCGAGCCGGGGTTTCCGTGGCCGTTGCTTCTCGCGGGCTGGCTCGGATCGGCGGTCCTGATGGCGCTGCTGTGGGCCTGGCATCTGCGGTCGGGCAACGCCGGCGTGGTGGACGTCGGATGGGCGGGCAGCCTGGCCGGGATGGCGGTTGGCTACGGCCTGGCTGGCGAGGGCCTCGCGCCGCGCCGCGCGGTCGTCGCCGGCATGATGACGGTCTGGGGCGCACGACTCGCGCTGTATCTGTGGCGGGACCGGGTCTGGCGCCGGCCCGAAGACCCGCGCTATGCCGAACTGCGCGAGGCGTGGCGGACGGCGCTGCCCGCCCGCTTCTTCGTCTTCTTCCAGGCACAGGCGCTGCTGGCCGCCGCCCTCTCGCTACCGGTGGCGATCGCCGTGACCGATCGGCAGCCGTCGCTGCGCTGGACCGAGTACCTGGCTCTCGCCCTGTGGGTGGTGGCCGTGGCGGGCGAGGCACTCGCGGACCGGCAACTCGAGCGCTTCAAGGACGATCCGCACTCGCACGGGCGCGTGTGCCGCGCCGGGCTGTGGCGCTATTCGCGCCACCCGAACTACTTCTTCGAGTGGCTGGTGTGGGTCGCCTACGCGCTGGCGGCCTCGGCGTCGCCATGGGGCGCGCTGGCCTGGGCCTGCCCGGCCATCATGCTCTTCCTGCTGTTCCGGGTGACGGGCATTCCCGCCACCGAGGCGCACGCCCTGCACAGCCGCGGCGACGCCTATCGGCAGTACCAGCAGACCACGAGCGTCTTCGTGCCGTGGCTGCCGCGAGGGTGACATGCGCATCGAAGCATCCGCCGCGTTGAGCGCGGCGCCGATCAGGCGGTGGTACGACGGTCTGCTCGAGTCCGGCGTGGTGCCGGACCCGGTCATCCGCATGGGCATCCGGCGCATCTGCGCAGGGCGGCTGCGCGAGCAGCGCGCCGGCGGCGTCACGGCACAGCAGCAGCGCTTCGAACAGTTCGTCGGCGACCTGGCGGCGTCGCCCCTGGCGATCCACACCGCCGAGGCCAACGCGCAGCACTACGAGGTGCCGGCCGCGTTCTTCGAGCAGGTGCTCGGGCCGAACATGAAGTACAGCAGCGCCTGGTGGCCGGAAGGCGTGCGCACGCTGGGCGACGCGGAGCACGCGATGCTCGAGCTGACCGCGGAACGGGCGCAGCTCGAGGACGGGCAGGACATCCTCGAGCTGGGCTGCGGATGGGGCTCCCTCACCCTGCACATGGCCCGCACCCTGCCGCGGGCCCGCATCGTGGCGCTGTCGAACTCGGCCAGCCAGCGGGCCTTCATCGAGCGTCGAGCCGAGGCCGAGGGGCTGCGCAACGTCACCGTCATCACCGGCGACGTTCAGTTCTTCGACACCGCACCGGCCTCGTTCGATCGGGTGGTCTCGGTCGAGATGTTCGAGCACGTCCGGAACCATCGTCGCCTGCTCGCCAGCATCCGCCGCTGGCTGCGCCCGGGCGGCGCCCTGTTCGTTCACGTGTTCGCCCACACGCGGTTCGCCTATCCGTACGAGGTTCGCGACGGCTCCGATTGGATGGCGCAGCACTTCTTCACGGGCGGCATCATGCCGTCGGTCGCACTGCTGCCGCGCCATCAGCGGGACCTCGCGCTCGACGCACAATGGGTCGAGGATGGCACCCACTACGGCCGGACGGCCGAAGCCTGGCTCACCAACATGGACGCCCGCTGGAGCGCCATCGAGCCGGTTTTCGCCCGGACGTACGGCGCCGACGACGTGACCCGCTGGCGGGTGCGCTGGCGGGTCTTCTTCATGGCGTGCGCAGAACTCTTCAACTACGACCGCGGGCAGCAGTGGGTCGTGGCGCACTATCGCTTTCGCCGGGGCCAGGACTGATGCCTGCCGGACTCCTGCAGTTCGTGGTCGCACTCCTCACCTTCGTGGTGCTGGACGGGCTCTGGCTCGGCGTCGTGATGGGCGGCTTCTACCGCGAGCGGCTGGCCGGTCTGGCGCGAATGGAGAACGGGGGCCTCGCGCCCCTGTGGTCCGTGGCCGCCCTGGTGTACCTGCTGCTCGCCGCGGGTACGGTGTGGTTCTCCGCGGCGCGCGCCACGTCCCCCGCGTCGGCGCTCGTGTGGGGCGCCGGCCTCGGGTTGGTCGTCTACGGCGTCTACGACCTCACGAATCTGGCAACGTTGCGTGGCTGGTCGCCGGCGCTCGCGATCGTCGACATCCTCTGGGGCGCCAGCGCGTGCGCCCTGGCGGCCTGGACCACGGTAACGGCCTCGCGATGGCTCCGCTGACGGACGACGAAGGCCCGGTCTACCAGGTGCAAGCCGCCGCGCGGCTGACGGGGCTCTCGACGGACACGCTCCGTGCCTGGGAGCGCCGCTACGGGGCGGTGACGCCGGGACGCGTCGGCCGGGGGCGCGGCTACACGCGCCAGGACATCGCCCGGCTGCAGCTCCTTCGGGCCGCCGTCCAGCAGGGCCACTCGATCGGCCAGATTGCGCAGCTCACGGACGAAGCCCTGGCGGGACTGGTCAGCGCCCCGTCGAATGGCCGGGACGGGATGCGAGCGGCGGACGAGGCGCTCATCGGGCCCCTGATGGACGCCGTGCGCGCCTACGACGCCGTGCGAGTCGAGCGGGAGTTCGGCCGACTCGCGGCCGTGCTGGACCAGTCGCAGCTGGTGTTCCTGGTGGTGCTGCCGGTGCTGCGCCTCGTCGGCGACGGCTGGCAACACGGCACCATTCGGCCAGGACAGGAGCACCTCCTCTCGAGCGTGATCCGTCACGTGCTCGGCGGCCTGCTGCGCGTACTGTCGGCCGGTGCCGGCGCCCCGCGCGTGCTGATCGCAACGCCGAGCGGCGAGCGCCACGAGCTCGGAGCACTGTGCGCCGCGGTGCTGGCCGCGTCGGCAGGCGTCGGCGTGATCTATCTCGGTGCGGACCTGCCGGCGGACGAAGTGGCCGAGGCCGCGGCGCGCAGCGGTGTCGGGCTGGTAGTGGTGGCCGTCACGGCCATGCCGGCCACCGACGCGCGCACCTACGTCCAGGAACTGCGCCGCCGGCTGCCCGACGCCGTCCCGCTGTGGGTGGGCGGCCCGTCCGCGCCGCGTGTCAGCGGTACCCGCTCGGCCACGAGCCTCGACCACTTCGGCAGGGAGCTTTCCTCGATCCTGGCGCAACGCTCGGCGCCACGATCGTCCCGTACGGCAGACGAGGCACCGTAGCCGCAGCCGAAGCCGCCAGCGCACCGGACGCCGCGGGTAGAATGGCCGGACCCGGCGCGTCATGGTCTTCTCCTCGCACCTGTTCCTGTTCTATTTCCTGCCGGTCGTCCTGCTGCTGAACTACGCGCTGCCGTTCCGGTGGCTCTCGTTCATGCTGGTGGCCTCGAACCTGGTGTTCTACGGGTGGGCCAGCCCGGTCTGGGTGGGGCTGCTGCTCTTCAGCGCGTCGGTGGACTACGTGTGCGGGCGACTGCTGGTCCGCCTGTCCGGGCTGCCCGACGTGGACGGCGAGCCTCCGTTGCTGCCGCCGGGCACACCGCGGACGCCCGGCCAGAAGGCGGTGCTGGCCGTGTCGATGGTGTCGAACCTCGGGCTGCTGGCCTTCTTCAAGTACTACGACTTCGGCGCGGCCAACCTGAACGCGCTGGCTGCGCTCGGCGGCGTCGCGGTGCCGCTCGTGCCCGTGCTGCACCTGGCCCTGCCGGCCGGCATCTCGTTCTACACGTTCCAGTCGATGAGCTACGGCATCGACGTGTATCGAGGCGAGGCGCGGGCGCTCAGGCGACCCGTCGACTTCCTGTGCTTCGTCTCGCTGTTCCCGCACCTGGTGGCGGGCCCGATCATCCGCTATGCGACGCTCGCCGGGCAGCTCCGGAGCCGCCGCTTCACCTGGGAGCAGTTCGCGCGCGGCGTGGCGTTCTTCTCGCTGGGCATGGGCAAGAAGATCCTGCTGGCCAATCCGCTCGGGCACGTCGCGGACCGGGCGTTCGGCGCGGCCGCGCTCTCCGCCGTCGACGGCTGGACGGGGCTGGTGGCCTACGCCTTCCAGATCTACTTCGACTTCTCGGCCTACTCGGACATGGCCGTGGGCCTGGGCCTGATGCTCGGATTCCTGCTGGTCAGGAACTTCGACGACCCGTACAAGGCCGACAGCATCACGGACTTCTGGCGACGCTGGCACATCTCGCTCTCCACCTGGCTGCGCGACTACCTCTACATCCCGCTGGGCGGCAACCGCGTGAGCCTGCCACGCACCTACGCGAACCTCCTGATCGTGATGGTGCTGGGCGGCCTGTGGCACGGCGCGTCGTGGACGTTCGTGGTATGGGGCACGCTGCATGGCGCCATGCTGGCGCTCGAACGCGGGCAGGGGAAGGACAGTCTCTACCGCAGGCTGCCGCGCCCGGCGCGCGTGGCCGTCACCTTCGCCGTGGCCTGCGTGGGCTGGGTGTTCTTCCGGGCCGACTCGATTGGCGCGGCGGGGACGTACCTGCGGTCGCTGGCCGGGCTGGCTGCCGTTCCGCCCGGCGCGAGCCTCGCCGCTGGCGCGATGTACACGCCGTACCACCTGCTGGTGCTGGCCGTCGCCGCCGTGTTCGTCTGGGGCGCACCGCAGGCGTGGCAGTACACGCAGCGCCTCACGCCGATGCGGGCCGCCGTGTGCCTGGCGGTGCTCGGCGTCTCGGTGCTGCTGATGTGGACACAGACCGTGAATCCGTTCCTCTACTACCAGTTCTGACAGATGGAACGGGCGACGGCAGGGCACGACGGCGCGCGGCTGACCGGCGAGGAGGCCAGTCAGCGGGATCTCGCGTCGACCGAGGTGACGCCTGCGGTGGCGTACGCGCTCTCGCTGGCCTTCGTGGCCGCGATCGCGCTGGTACCGATCACCCAGGCTGTCGTCGACGTCTACGGCGGCGGTCCCGTCCAGGCGCTGCAACTCTTCTCCACGCCGCCGACCGCCCGGAGCCTGCACGCGTTCGAGGACGCCGTGGCGCGGCAGTCGTGGCTGCGACGGGCAGTGCAGCCGCGGCTCCAGCTCGCGCTCACGCGCTGGTTCGGCGTCGGCAACGACACCGTGATCGTGGGACGCGACGGGTGGCTGTTCTACCAGCCAGGCGTGGACTACGCGGCCGGCCCCGGGTTCCTCGACGAGGCGTACCTCTCGGCGCGCGCCGCGCGGATGGCCGAACGCGAGGGCGTGCCATATCCGCAGCCCAATCCGCTGCCGGCGCTGCTCGCGCTGCAGCGGGCGGTGGCGCGAACCGGCGGGCGGCTGGTGATCGTCCCGCTGCCCGACAAGGCGATGCGCCACGGCGACCGTCTCGCGACCCGTCTCGGATCGGCTGACGCCCCGCCGAACAACCCCGACTACCCACGATTGGTCGCCATGCTGCGCGAGGCGGGCGCGGACGTCTTCGAGCCGCCGCCGCTGACGTTCCTGGCGCAGGACACCCACTGGACGCCCGCGTCGATGCAGTCCGCCGCGACCGCGCTGGCCGCCTTCCTCCGTCCGCTGATCGTCGACGCCCGGGCTGCGGACTGGCAGGTGCGGCCTGCCCGGGTGTCTCGCGTCGGCGACCTGGTGGACATGCTGCAGCTGCCGCCCGGGCAGACGACCTTCCGGCCCGAGACCGTGATGGTCGAGCGCGTGGTCGACGCCGCCGGGCACGCGTGGCGGCCAGACGTCGCTGGCGACGTGCTGCTGCTCGGTGACAGCTTCACCAACATCTACTCGGCGCCGCAGATGGGATGGGGCGACTCGGCGGGCTTCGCCGAACACCTGTCGTATGCGCTCGGCCGTCCGGTGGACGTCGTGGCCCGGAACGGTGGAGCCGCCTCGCTGCTCTCCACCGAGCTGACCGGGCCCGGAATGGCCACGCGCCTGGCGGCGAAGCGAGTGGTGGTATTCGCGTTCGCCGTCCGCGAACTCGCCGGACGTCACTGGGCCGTGCCCGACCTGTCCGCCGTCACGCCCCCGGGACCCGTGGCCGCGACACAGGCGGCGTCGACGCCAGCCTCTGCGCAGCCGGCACCGCCTGGGCCGACTGCGACCCAGGGCGCGAATAGGTTGACCATCGAGGGTACCATCCAGCAGGTCTCGACGGTGCCCGACCCCGATTCGGCGCCCTATGCGTCGTGCGTCTCGATGTACAAAGTGCGGGTGGACCGGGTGGTGGAGGGCCGGTACGGCGGCCGCGAGATCGTCGCGGGCATGCTGGTGATGAGCGAACGCCGGCTGCTGCCCCCGGCCCGCTACGTCCCAGGCAACCGCGTGAGGCTGGAGCTGATTCCGTTCGACGAGGCGGGCCGCGACGTCCGGAGCCTGCAGCGGTCCGACGACCTCCAGGACTTCACGACGCCCGCCTACTGGACCATTGCCGGAGAGCGGCGATGACGCGCACGCCGAACGGACGGCGACTGCCACTATGGATCGGCGTGCTGGCCGCCGGCGCCGTGGCGCTCGCCTCGATCGCCACCGCGCAGACGCCGCGCCCCGACGCCGCGGCGCGACCGAACGCGATGGCCGGCGCGTCGGCCGCGCTCGAGGCCCTGCTGACACGCTCCGGCGCCGGCACCTGGGACCGCTGGTGGCAGCGCCTGCAACCGGTCCGCGACGAGTTCACCCAGCTGGCGCGAGGCTCCCGTCGCGGCGCCCACGGCTACGTCCTGAACAAGAACGCGGTGGACTACCTGACCGACGCCGACCTCGATGCCGGCGTCAACGGCACCCGTCCGCGCGATGTGCTCGTCACGCTCGACCAGCAGCTCAAGGCGCGCGGCATCGACTTCATCTACCTGCCGATCCCGGCCATCGAAGAGGTGTACCCGGAGAACCATCTCGCCATGCCGCCGGCCGACGGGATCGTACAGCCGCGCGGACGACAGTTCCTGCTGCGCCTGCTGCAGGCCGACGTCGAGGTGAGCGACCTGCTGCCGGTGTTTCGCGCCGCACGGGCCGGCTACGGCCTCGGCCTCAAGGAGGATGACCACTGGAACGATCGCCAGATCGAGCTGGCGGCACGCCACGTGGCCGCGCGGCTGGCGTCGTATCCGTTCGCGAAGGCCGCGGCGCCCGACGCGGCACGATATCGGACGAGGGCCGTGACGATCGCCGGCGAGCGCGGCGTCTCGACGATGAGCCAGGTGCTCACGCCCGAGGGGCGCCTCTACGAGGACGTCGAGCAGTCGCCGGTGCTCGTCGTGGGCGACAGCAATCTGCAGGTGTACCAGTACACGAACGCGGACATGCGCAACACGGGCGAGCACGCCGGCTTCACGGCCCACCTGGCCCGCGCGCTGGGCATGCCGGTATCGCTCGTCGCGGCCGGCGGCTTCACGCCAGCCCTGCTGAACCGGGAGCCCCGCGCGCTCACGAACCGGCGCGTCGTGGTGTTCGTGGGCTCGATCGTCGTCGTCTCACGCATCGCGTGGCCACCGGTGGTGCTGCGCTAGCCCGGCCGACGGAGACCAATCGAATGCGCCTGCCTCGACTCGCCCTCGTCTTGTTGCTGGTCCTGTTTCCCGATGCCGTCTCGGCGGCTGTGGTGCGCGTGGACGTGCGTCGCCGCGACGACGCCGGCACGCACGAGCGGGTAATCGCCCGCGTCCACTTCGCCGTCGATCCGAAGCGTCCGGCCAACCGGGCCATCGCGGATATCGATGCCGCGCCCGTCAACACGGATGGCCTGGTCGAGTTTTCCGGCGATCTGCTGATGTTCGTCGCAAAGGCCACCAGTCGGTCCCGCGGCACGGTGTTCGTCGAAGTCGTCAACCGGGGCCGGGACCAGTCGCTGGCGTTGATGAGCGACGCGAGCCAGGGCGGCCCGGCGCCGGAGGCGTGGGACCTCGGCGATCGGTTCCTGCTGGAACAGGGCTTCACGGTCGCGTTCCTCGGCTGGCAGTTCGACGTCCCCCCGTCACAGGGCCTGACGTTCAGCGCGCCCCTTGCTCGCGTCGACGGAGTCGTGCGCGAGACGGCCATCGTACCGAGCCGGATCGAGGGCGGCCTGGCCTTCCGGCTGGCCTACTGCGCGGCTCCGGCCATGCGGCAGGCCGCCGCCTTGACCTATCGCGTGAGGCTCGACGCCGAGCCCATGCGCCTTGCCGGCTCCCGTTGGACGTTCGACGCGGGCGGGTGCGCGGTGCGTGTCACGGGCACCGTCGAACCCGGGCTGTACGAGGCCGTGTACTCCGCCGAGGGCTCCCCGGTCGCGGGCCTGGGCCTGGCGGCCGTCCGTGACTTCGCGGCGTACCTCAAGCACGTGCCAGCCGACTCGCCGCTGCGGGCGCCTGGGACGGCCACGCCGCGCGTCATCGGATACGGCTACTCGCAGAGCGGGCGCTTCCTGCGCGAATTCGTCCGCGACGGCTTCAATGCGGCCGAGGATGGCGCGGCGGCCTTCGACGGGTTGATGATCGCCTCGGCCGGCGCGGGCGGTGGCAGCTTCAACCACCGCTTCGCCCGGCCCGGCGAGGCCGGCAACTCGGTGCTGTCGATCCTGCGGCCCGTGGACGTGCCGCCGTTCACCGACGACGAGCTCCTGTCGAGAGCCCGGGCGTCGCACACCGTTCCGAAGATCGTCTACACGTTCTCGTCCACGGAGTACTGGGCCCGCGCCGGATCGCTCACCCACACCACGGACGACGGCGTGCAGGACGCGCCGCTGGCCGACACGTCGCGCCTGTACTTCCTGGCCGGCACGCCGCATTCGTCGGGCCCGCTGCCGCCAGGCAAGCGCGGCACGCTGGACCTCCGCTACTTCGCCAACTTCGCGCAGCAGCGCTGGGCCCAGCGCGCGCTCCTGCTCGCACTGGACGAGTGGGTGCACGACCGGATCGCCCCTCCGCCCTCGCGCTACCCCACGCTGGCGAGGCGCGAGCTGGTCGCTCGCGCGACCGTCGAGTTCCCGCGATCCCCGTCGATCGTCCTGCCCACCTACATGCCCTCGGTATGGCGAATGGACTTCGGCCCGCGGTTTCGTGCGAACCGCGTGATCTCGAACGAGCCTCCGGTGCTCGGCGCCGCCTACCCCGTGCTCGTACCGCAGGTCGACGCCGACGGCAACGACCGCGGAGGCATTGCCCTGCCGGAGATCGCCGTGCCACTGGGCACGCACACGGGATGGAACGTGACCGAGCCGCAGCTGCCAGGCTTGCAGTACCTGGCCGGGCTCATCGGCAGCTTCGAGGCCTTTCCCCGGACACGGGCTGAACGGCAGCGAACGGGCGATGCGCGGCGCTCGATCGACGAGCGCTACGCGGGCCGGGCCGATTACCTGGGCAAGGTCGCGGCGGCGGCCGACGCTCTCGTGCGGGAGCGCTTCATGCTGCCGGCCGACGTCGCGAGCGTACGGCAACGGGCCGAGCGCATGTGGGACGCCATCGTCGACGGCAGCGCCGCCCGCTGAGGAGGGACCCGGGGTCGGTCCGTGCCGGTCACGGGCGCCGGTGCTCGATGGACACGGGCACCGATGGTGCCAGCGAGCCCGCGGCCTCGAACCACGTGACGCCCTCGGCAACCAGGTCGACCTTCAATCGATACGGGCCAGCCTCTGGCGGCGTCGGGGCCTCGCAGGTGACGCCGACCGTCTGGCCGGGTTCGACCGCGTGCGGCAGGCCGTGCCGGCTGTGATCGCGCGCCAGCAGGCGGCCGTCACGGTCGAGCAGCTGCACACCCACCGCCACGTGCCCCACGCCGGACCGGCTCGACGGATGCCACGGACTGTTCCCGCGGTTCGTGATCCGCACCACCAGGGCGATCGTGGACGCCGCCGGCGCCGAGGAGGGACAGTGCTCGATGACGACCTCTGCCCGCCAGGCGGTCCCGGCAGACCCGGCGGGCAGAGCACTCTTCGACGCGACGATGATGGGGTGGTGCCTGATCACCTGTCTCAGCGTCCGCACCAGCGCGACGGCGAACGTGTCCTCGAAGAGCGCGCCGCGCTTGCCGAGGCCGAGGGCCTCCAGGACGGCAAGACCCATCTTCGACAGCGCCCGGCGCGGGCGCGACGATGCGGCGAGGCGTGTCCACGACTGCCACTGGTCGAGCGTCAGATCGAAGCCGGGAACCGTGTACGCGAGCGGCTTGACGCGCACGTCCTCGAAGCCGGCCGTCCGGCAGTCGCGAACGAACGTCTCGATCACCACGTCCTGCTCGAGCACGCCGAAGTCGCGCATCGCGGCGGCCGACACGGCTGCGTCGGCGTGACCCTCGCCGGGCTCGGAGAAGAGCGCCACGCCGGTGGGCCGGAGCACGCGCGCGATCTCGGTCAGGGCCCTCGCCATGTTCGGCACGTGGTGCAGCGCACTGAAGCAGACCGCCTTGTCGAAGGTGCCCGAGCGGAAGGGCAGGGCCTCCATGTCGCCGGCCACGGCGCGGACGCCTGCGCCGGGCCGGCTCCGGCCGGCCTTCAGCATGTCCGGCGCGAGATCGACGGCAACTGCCGTGCGATTCAGGCGACCCAGCAGGTCGGAGCACCAGCCGGCGCCGGCGCCCAGGTCCAGGATCAGGTCGTCCGGCGACGGCCGCAGCGTCAGCATCGCCGACGCGAAGTCGTGGAGCAGATGGGCGCTCTCCTCGAGCGTGTCGGAACCCGGAGGAGAGAACGGCTTGATCCGCTCCCACTCGGACGAGCCCGTGCGAGCGAGGTAGTCCTTCTCGGCCTGTCTCGTGTCGGGTCGTGTCATGTGCGTCGATGCGCGGGCCCTGGACACGTGCGCCAGCAGGGCTGAGTGCCGGTCGGCGCCGGCGCCTACCAGCCCGCGCCGCCGCGACCGGGGCCGTAGTCGGCCGGCCACAGCGGCGGCAGGGTGTCGGGCACGTTGAACAGCACGGCGTGTACCTCCTGGATCAGCCCGCGCTTCACCGTGAAGTACTCGGCGACGATACGGCTGTTCGCAGTGGCGACGCTCTGGCTCTTCTGGCCGTCCTTGAGGCCGAAGCGGACCATCGACAGCACGATGCCGCGTTCCTCGTCCACGACCGGATAGCGGCGGTCCCACAGGTTGCGACCGAGGAAGCGGCCGGCGTCGAAGCCACTGGCCGCCGAGACGTAGGCACCGTCGCGCACCATGCCGGTGGTCTGCAGTCCGTTCTCGAATCGCTCGGTGTCGGGCAGCAGGTCGGCGGGGTGATACGCCGGCGTGCCGTTGGTCTGGAAGGCGCGCCAGTAGCTCTCGGCCACCGCGATGAGGCGGTAGTAGGAATCGCGCTCGGCCTCGGGAATGGACAGCTTCAACGCCGGGGAGACACCGCGCTTCAGCAACACCTCCGGGCCCCACAGCCGGTCGGCTTCGCCCTGGTTGGCCTTGACCGTCTCGACCTCCGTGATGGCGCCGTTCTTCACCTTCAGCCGCACCGACACCATCGTCATCGTGCCATCGGCGTTCCGGACGACCGCCTCGGAGGCCGTGTCGCCGAGGCGCGGGTTGGCGATGTCGAAGCGATACGGCACGCTGTCGGCGCTCTCCCAGAAGGTGCCCGCCACGGTGGTGAGCTGGCCGTTCTGCGTGACCTTGACGTCCGGCGAGGCGGGCACGCCGGCGGCGCTGTTGCCCACGAGCCCCTTGAACCACGCGTCGAGAAAGCCGGTCAGGCACGCACGGTCGCACGCGCTCTGCGCGCTGGCGGGCAGCGCGGCGGCCGCCACGAGCACGGTTACGAGGAACATCGACGCCGCCATCTTGCCGATCTGCTGCATGAGTAGCCCTCCGAGGCTGAGCGCGCGGAGTATAACAGTGACCATGCGCGGCCCGTCCACGGCGCTGACGATTCTTCCGCCACTCGCCATCGACGGCCACACGTCCTCGGGCCACGGGCATCCCGACCACCCGATGCGCCGGGCCACGCGGCGCGCCGCCGGGCTCGATCCCGGCGGGTGGACGAAGGACCTGCAGCGCGAGGTGGTCGCGCTGTTCGACGGCATGGCCGCCGAATGGCATACGCGCAGTTCGCCCGAGCGACTGGCGGTCGTGATGGACGCACTGGACCGGGGCCTCGGCCGGACGAACCCGGCGACCGGGCTGGCCGTCGAGGTGGGCAGCGGCACCGGCCACTACTCGGGCGCGCTGGCTCGCCGCTTCAGGCGCGTGGTGGCCGTGGACGTGTCGCTCGAGATGCTGAGGCTCGCCCCGGCCGGGCCTGGGCATCGCGTGCTGGCCGACGCCGCCACGCTGCCGCTGGCCGACAGGACCGCGGCCGCCGTCGTGCTGATCAACGCGTTCCTGTTCCCGGCCGAAGTGGATCGCGTGCTCGCGCCGGACGGCGTGCTGGTCTGGGTGAACAGCAGCGGCGAGCAGACGCCGATCTATCTGCCGCCCGACGACCTGCTGAAGGCCCTGCCCGGGCCGTGGACGGGCACGACGAGCCGCGCGGGCGCGGGGATGTGGACGGTGCTGCGGCGCGCGGCCTGAGGGCACGCGCCGCGGCGTCGCGCCGACGGGCTCAGTCCACGCCGAACGCCAGCAGCACGTTGCCCGGCCGCGCGGCGATGCCGCCGTAGCCCGAGTTCACGAAGATCATGCCGCCGCCGACGATGAGCGGCGAACCGTCGATGCTGGCGCCCACACCGGGCACGCCGTTGACGGTCTCGAAGGCCTGGTTGGTGTTGACCTGCCAGACGATCTGCCCGTCGTCGGCGGCGTAGGCCCGCAGGCCGCCATCGATCGAGCCGGCCAGCACGGCACCTGGAATCGCCGTCACCGCGCCGCCCTGCGACGCGTTGCACCGCGCCTGGCCGGCACAGAGCACCGGCTGCGGCTCGGCCTTCCACGCCTCCTGGCCCGTGCCGGGGCGAACGGCCCGAACGCCTCCGGGCGCCGGCGAGCGGTAGCTGCCGTTGCCGACATACGCCTGCCGGCCGTCGAACGCGCCGCCCCACTGGCCGCCGAGCGCGTCGCCCTGGCCGAAGCGGTACTGCCAGAGCAGCGCACCCGTGTCCGGATTGAGCGCGTGCGTGATGCCGGACTTCTGCGGCACGACGATCACCTGCCGCCCGTCCACCGTCACCAGCATCGGCGCGGCCGAGAAGTCGTGGTCGGGCCCCTGTACGGTGGGGCAACCGTTGCCATCGCTCTTCGCCGGACAGCCGCCCAGCCACGTGTCGTTGGGCGTGCCCTGGAACACCCACTTCACCTTGCCGCTCGCGATGTCCATCGCCACCACCGCGTTGGCCATCGCCTGCGGCGGGTCGGCGTACGCGTTGCCGGTGGTGACGTAGACGGACCGCCGCGCCAGGTCCACCGTCGGAGACGACCAGATGGCGCCCCCGGCGGGCCCGTACGCATCCGTGCCGTTGCGCGCGTTCTTGCCACGCAGCTTCGGCTCGTCCACCGTGTAGGTGCGCCAAACCGGCGTACCCGTGCTCGCGTCGAGCGCAACCAGGCTGCCGCGGAACGTGCAGCACGGGTCCTGCCCGCGACCGCCCGTGCCCTCCTCGCCCAACCCCTGCACGGGCACGAACGCCTTGCCGTCGGCCACGGCAATCGCGCCGGTGATGGCGGCCAGGCGATGGTCGTCCACCTTGCGCTTCCAGACCAGCTGTCCGGTCACGGCGTCGACGGCATAGGCATTGGCCTTCTGGTCGCCGAAGAACACGGCGTAGCGCGTAGCGGTGCCGGCCCGGTACGGCCACACCGTCAGCGCGCTGCGCACGCCGAACTCGGCACGGTAGGTCCAGTAGGAGCATCCCGTCTTCGGGTCGAGCGCGTGCACTTCCCCGTTGTCGCTGCCGGCGAAGAGCTTGCCCCCAGCCAGCGCCGGCTGCACGCGGGCGGCCGTGGCCCCTTCGTAGGCGAACGCCCACTTCAGCTTCAGGCGCGGCAGGTCCGCCGCCGTGAGCCCGCCCTGCGCGGCATAGCGGGTATTCGAGGCGTCGCCGCCCCACGCCATCCACCTCGGCCCTTGCATCGGGTCCGTCGCCGGCGTCGGCGCCGCGCACCGGTTCTCGCGGCGGGCCGCGGCCATGGGCGCACGGCCGGTGATGAACTGGGCGACCGCGGCGCGCTCGGCCGGGCTCAGCGGCGCCCCCTGCACGCTCATCCGTCCGTTGACCAGCGAGTTGACGATGGCCTCCGGCGAGAACGCACGGAGCGCGTCGGGCGGAGGCACCGCGGTCTGCCCCGCCTGATGGCAGCTGGCGCAGGCACGGGCGAACACCGCCTCGCCGGACGCGGCCGGGGGCTGCTGCGCCAGCGCGGCACCGGGAAGGGCGAGCAGAATCGACAGCACGAGCTTCGTCAGGCGCATCGGTCCTCCGGGATGTGACGTGATGTTCTCCGAAGAGCCGTGGCGGGGCAAGTTCCGCATGGCCATCCCGGAACCGCGCGAAACAACCCGGCGACGCTGGACGTCAATGCAGGCGCGATACCGGCGCCAGGACCAGACGCCGGATGGAGAGCTCACACCATGGACCTGTCACCCTTGTTGCGGGCACCGCTGGCGGTACTGCCCTGCTCCCGCGGGCGCGTGTGAACGACGACCGCCCCGTCCGCGCCCTGCCGCTGCGTCTCAAGGAATCGGCGTCAACGCCGGCTCGCCGGCGAGCACGGCGAGCACGTTCCGCACGGCGAGATCCGCCATCGCGGTCCGCGTCTCGGACGTGGAGCTTCCAAGGTGCGGGCTCAGCACGACGTTCTCGAGCGTCAGCAGGTCCGGGTGGACCTTCGGCTCCTCCTCGTACACGTCGAGCGCGGCGCCGGAGATCAGGCGGTTCTTGAGCGCCCACGCCAGCGCGGCTTCGTCCACGACGGGCCCACGCGAGGCGTTCACCAGGTACGCCGTCCGCTTCATCCTGGCCAGTGCCGGCTGGTCGATCAGGTGCGTCGTCTCCGGCGTCAACGGGCAGTGCAGTGAGACGACGTCGGAGGTGGCGAGCAGCCGGTCGAGCGGCATGGCCTCGGCGTCGTCGTACGCCTTCGCGCCGCGCGCGGCGAAGGCCACCCGCATCCCGAACGCGCGGGCACGGCGCGCCACGGCCTGGCCGATGCGCCCGTAGCCCACGATGCCCATCTGCTTGCCGGCGAGCTCCGTACCGAGCATGAAGTCGAACGCAAAGCCCTTCCACCCGCCGCGGCGCACCAGACGGTCGCCCTCGACGGTGCGGCGCATGATGCCGAGCAGGATGGACCAGGTCAGGTCGGCCGTGCTCTCGGTGAGCACGTCGGGCGTGTTGGTCACGACGATGCCCCGCTCGCGCGCGGCCGCCACGTCGATGTTGTTGTAGCCGACGGCCACGACGGAGACGACCTTGAGGTCGGTGCCGGCCTCGAGCACGGCGCGGTTCACCTGGTCGGGCATCAGCGCCACCAGGCCCTGCTTGCCCTTCACCCGCGCCACGAGTTCGTCGTGCGTCAGGAACGCGGCGCCGTCGTGCAGGTCCACGTCGCACACCTCGGCGAGCCGGTTGACGGCCACCGAGGGCAATCGCTTCGTCACGAGCACGGACGGTTTCACGGTCATCGCGCGCAGCCGGGCTCAGTGTCCGTAGGAGCGGCAGTAGCCGCAGTGGTCGCACGGCACGCCGGGCTCGATCACGCACGGCGCGGGGGCGTCGCCCTCGACCGTCACCTGCAGCGTGAACGTGGCGTGGCTCGGGTGGCGACGGTAGAGCGCCACGGCCGACATCTGACCGGATGCGCCAGGCGGCAGGCCCGGTGCCGCCGGCGGCGTGATGCCGCGCTGGGCCAGCACCTTCTGCACGAGCGCGCGCACCTCGGCTTCGGTCATTCCTGCACGTCCACCGCGTCGACGATCCCGATGATCGCCGCGTCCACCGGCGCGAACTTCCGGCCGAGCGCCTCGTTGGCGGCGCGGCCCTCGATCACGAGCAGCACCTTCTCGTGCACGCCGGCGCCCACCGAGTCCACGGCCAGCAGCGGCACGCCCCGGGGCTCGTCGGCCGGCGTCACCGGCTGCACGAGCAGGAGCTTCGCGCCCTCGAACTTGGCGTGTTTGTGGGTGGCCACCACCGTGCCGACGACGCGTCCGAGCTGCATGGATGCCGCCTCAGCCCACGTGCCAGTGGTCCACGATGCCCACGACGCCTGCATCGGCCGGCACCTCGGTGGGGTGGAACGGAAAGCTGGCTTCCTTGCCGCGCACGAAGAACACCGTCTCGCCCGGGCCGGCGCCGGTCGAGTCGACAGCCACGAGCGTCCGGCCGATGGCGCTGCCGTCGGCGGCGATCGGCTGCAGCACGAGCAGCGTCACGCCCGCGAGGTTCTCGTCCTTGCGGGTGACGACGACGTCTCCGATCACCTTGGCGAGCTGCACGGGAATGGGTCCTGCGCCGTGTCGTGTGGGAAGGCGGCGGTCGCACGGGCTGGGCGCCCGCCTCGGCCGCGAGCGTTCAGTCGCCCGACGTGACTTCCACGGTGTCGACGATGCCGACGATGGCGGCGTCGACCGGGCAGTCCTTCATGCCCGACGCCATCCGCGCCGAGCTGCCGCTGACGATCAGCACCGTCTCGCCGACGCCGGCATCCACCGTGTCGACGGCCACGAGGTAGTTGCCCTCGGCCTTGCCGTGTGGATCCATCGGGCGGGCGATGAGCAGCTTGCTGCTCACCAGCCTCGGGTCCTTCCGCGTCGCCACGACGGTCCCGACGATGCGGGCCAGAATCATCGATGCGGGCTAGCTCTTGGAGCCCGACTTGCCGATGGGAAGGGCGTCTTCCAGGTTGGCGTGCGGGCGCGGAATCACGTGCACCGACACCAGCTCGCCCACCCGGCGCGCCGCGGCGGCGCCCGCATCGGTGGCGGCCTTCACCGCGGCCACGTCGCCGCGCACGATGGCCGTGACGTAGCCCGCGCCAATCTTCTCCCAGCCGACCAGGGTGACCTTCGCGGCCTTGACCATCGCGTCGGCCGCTTCGATCATCGCCACGAGACCCTTGGTCTCGATCATTCCGAGCGCCTCACCCATTCCTGTGCCTCGCTATCCGGTCGGGACTGCCGGCCGCGTCGACCCGGAGCCTCAATCCCGTAAGTGCTTGACGGCGTCCGCGATGAGCGCCGTCAGCTCGCCGTATGTTAGCCGAATTTCCCCGTCCCTGCTCGCCTGCTGCAGGACGCTCGTCACCTCTGGAACCAGGCGTTCGCCGGACGATTCGGGGGCCTCGAGCACCTGGCAGGCCACCTGTGCCGCCTCGGCCGCGCCGTCGGGCACGGTGCACAGGGGCGCCGGCGCGGCGATGCCGTACATGCCGCGCAACCCCTGGAGCCGCTCGACCTCCTCGCGGGAGATCAGGTTCTCGCGCCCGAGCAGACGCGCCACCAGGCTGATCTTCGCGAAGTGCTCGATGGTCTCCATCTTGTAATAGGCCGCCATCACGCTCGGGCCGCAGGTGACGGCGCCGTGGTTGGCCAGCAGCATCCCGTCGTGCGCCTTGATGTACTTGCGGACGGCGGCCGGCAGCTCCGCGGTGGAGGGCGTGCCGTATTCGGCGATCGGAATGCTGCCGAGCGTCGTGATCACTTCGGCCAGCACCGCCTTGGTGAGCGGAATGCCAGCCACGGCGAAGCCGGTGGCGAGCGGCGGGTGGGCGTGGCACACGGCGTTGACGTCCGGCCGGTTCCGGTACACCTCGAGGTGCATCGGCAGCTCCGACGAGGGATCGCGGTCGCCAGCAACCTTCCTGCCGTCGTAGTCGACGATCACCATCATGTCGGGCGTCATGAAGCCCTTGGAGACGCTCTTCGGCGTGGTGATCAGGCGCGTGTCGTCGACGCGGGCGCTGATGTTGCCGTCGTTCGAGGCCACGTAGCCGCGCGCGTACATGCGCCGGCCGGCCTCGACGATGTCGGCCCGCAGCTGCTCTTCGAGGCGGGTGCTCATCGCCGGCCGAACTCCTCGCGGCAGCGTTCGGAGCAGAAGTAGTAGGTGGCTCCCTTCATCGTCTTCGTCACCGCCGCCCCTGGCGACACGTGCGTGCCGCAGACCGGATCCCGCACCAGCCGCATCGCCGGCACGCCGGCCTTGGCGCGGCGCTGCTTCGTCGTGCCGCCCAGCACCTCGATCACCCCGTCCACGACGCGCCAGAACGCGGCGGCCAGGATGAGAATCAGGACGAGGATCAGGACGACGCGAATCACGGGTTGCTCGCCGGCGCCGCCCCCTCGTTCTGGTGGCCCGAGGCCACGCCGTCGAGGGCACGCTTGGCCGCCTGCCCTTCGGGACTGTCCGGCGCCAGCGCCACCACCTGCTTCCACGCCTCGGACGCCGCGGCGATGTCCTGCTTGCCGAACGCCAGCACGATGCCCTTGTTGAGCAGCGTCTTCGTGTGCTTCGGGTCGATCTTCAGCGAGGTCTCGAACTGGGCCAGCGCCTCGTCGGTCTTGTTCGTGTAGTAGAGGCTGACCCCGAGGTCGGTGCTCGCGTCGGGGTCCTTCGGGTTCAGCGCGATCGCCTTGCGGTACCAGGTGATGGCGTCGTCCCACCGCTCGGCGTCGAAGTAGAGGTTGCCGAGCTGGACGGCCGCGCCCGCGTTCTTCGGGTCCGCGTTGAAGATGGTGAGTTGGGCCTGCACCCGCGCCTCGTCGAGCTGCGGGGCCTGCTGGCCGCCGCCCGCGTTCTGGCCCTGCTGCGGGGCCTGCTGCGCCGGCGCCGCCGCCGGTGTCAGGGTCGTGGCGCTCGAACGGCCGCCCCCTTCCTGGACGCCCAGCAGCCAGCCCAGGATGACGCCGAAACACATGCCGGCGAGCGTGTAGACGATGGAGTCGGTCCTCATGCGTGCACCGTCGATCTTAGTCCGTTCGGGGCCGGGACCGCGCGGGTCATCCCAACACCCGCTGGAACCATTCCACGAGCATGCGCACCAGGTCGGGCTCCCGGGCCAGCAGGGTGGTGCCGTGGGCCGGGATCTGGGACCACGCGGTCTCGTAGGCCGTCTCGTTGCCCTTGCTCAGCTCGCGTATGGATCGGGCCGAGTAGGGGTCCTCGTGGCTGGCCAGCATGAACACCGGCCGGCCGAGGATCTGCTTCAGCGGCGCGGCGATACGGACGCCCCGGTAGTCGGCCGCGGGCGAGACCAGCGCGACCGCCCGGACACGGCCGTCGCCGGCTGCCGTGTACACCGCGAGGCTGGCGCCGAGCGACGCGCCCGCGATGCCGACGGCCGTGGCGCCCACGTCCCTCGACGTCAGGTAGCTGACGGCGGACCCGATGTCCACCGTCCAGGTGGTGAGTTCGGGCCCGTCCGCCGGCACGCCGCTGCCGGGCAGGTCGATGGCCAGCGCGGTGATGCCGGCATCGGCCAGGCGCTGTGCCACAGCCTGCCAGTCGTCCTTCGGCCGGCCCATCATCGGCAGCAGCAGGACCGCCGGCGCGGGGCGGCGATTCGCCTCGTTCAGCAACGCCGTGACCGTTCGGCCGTCCGCCGCGCGGAACTGTACGGTGCGGCTGGCTGCCGCAGCCGGCGACGAGAGCGCCAGCAGCAGGGCCGCCGCGGCCACCACGATGGCCGCCGCGTGGGTGCCCGAGAACCGGGACATGGACCCAGCCCGTCGGGGTGCACGGTGCGCGACGGAAATCGTCGGGGCCGGCCGCGCGCGCGCCGCCTCCCCGGGACCGCGATGCGTCATCCCGCCAGCACCTCCAGGTAATCCCGCACGCTGCGCTCGAGGCCGACGAAGAGCGCGTGCGAGATCAGCGCATGGCCGATCGACACCTCGTCGAGGTGCGGCAGGCCGCGGAAGAGCACCAGGTTCGCCAGGTCGAGGTCGTGCCCGGCGTTGACGCCCAGGCCACGGGCGTGGGCCCGCTCGGCCGCGCGGACGTACGTCTTGAACGACTCGCGCGCCGCGTCCTCGCCGCGCTCGAACGCCCGCGCAAAGGGTTCGGTGTAGAGCTCCACGCGGTCCGCGCCCATGTCGGCGGCCCAGTCGATCGCGGCATCGACGGGATCGACGAACAGGCTGACGCGGATGCGCTCGGCGCGCATGTCGCGAATGGCGGCCGCCAGCAGGTCCCGTGGCGTCCCGGGTGGCCAGCCGGCCTGACTGGTCAGCTCGCCCGGCAACACCGGCACCAGCGTGCACTGGTCGGGCCGCACGTCCTCGACGAGTCCCAGCAGGTCGAGGCGCGGGTCGCCCTCGATGTTGTACTCAACCGTCCCGCGCAGCGGCGCCAGCAGTGCGGCGACCTCGCGGACGTCGGCCGGCGTGATGTGGCGCTCGTCGGCTCGAGGGTGAACCGTGATGCCCGGCGCGCCCGCGGCCAGGCACGCGCGCACGGCCGCCGCCACCGATGGGCTGGCGCCGCCGCGCGAGTTGCGCACCGTGGCCACCTTGTTGACGTTCACCGACAGCCTTGCCATCCGTTCGCCCGCCATCGCGCTCACGGCGCCGATCCCAGGTGCTCGCGCGCGGTGTCGATGATCTCCTGGCCCCAGCGCCGGATCTCGCCCTCGTCCTTGCCCTCGAGCATCACGCGCAGCAACGGCTCGGTGCCCGAGTACCGGACGAGCAGCCGGCCGGTACCGGCCAGGCGCTGCTCCACCGACGCCAGCACGGACGCAATGGCCGGCACCTCGCGCAGGTCCTTCTTCTGCCGCACGCGCAGGTTCAGCAGTACCTGGGGATACGTCGTCAGGTCCGACGCCAGGTCGCGCAGGTCGCGGCCCGTCGCGGCCATCGTCCGCAGCACCTGCAGCGCCGTGGCCAGGCCGTCGCCCGTGAACAGGTGCTCGCTGAAGATCACGTGCCCCGACTGCTCGCCGCCGAGCGACAGGCCCTGCTGCTGCATGGCCTCCATGACGTACTTGTCGCCGACGCCGCACCGCACCAGGCCGATGCCCGCGCCGCGCAGCGCGATTTCGAGGCCGATGTTGCTCATCACGGTGGCGACGATCGCGTCGCCAGCCAGGCGCCCTTCCGCCCTCATCCGCTTGGCGCACATCAGCATCACGGCGTCGCCATCCACGACCGCGCCCGTGTGGTCGATGAAGATCGCGCGGTCGCCGTCACCGTCGAACGCCACGCCGAGCCGATAGCCGCCCTCGACGACGATGCGCGCCAGGTGAGCGGGATGCGTCGAGCCGCAGTGCAGGTTGATGTTGCGGCCGTCGGGATCGCACGCCAGGAACGTCGCGTGACTGCCGATCGCCTCGAACACGGCGGGCGCCACGGTCGTGGTGGCGCCGTTGGCACAGTCCACCGCGACGCGCAGGCCCGGCGCGCCCCCGGGCAGCAGGCGCAGCAGGTGCGCCTCGTACTCGCCGCGCAGGTCCACCTGTTCGACGGCCGGTGCCGGCGCATCGGGCACCGACCACGACGCGTCGGCCATGATGGCCTCCACCTCGTGCTCGCGCTCCTCGGTGAACTTCTCGCCCGCGCCCGAGAACACCTTGATGCCGTTGTCCTCGAACGGGTTGTGCGAAGCCGAGATCACCACGCCGGCCGCGTACCGGCGGTGAGGCGTCAGGTAGGCGATCGCGGGCGTGGGGATCACGCCGGCGCTCGTCAGCGAGGCGCCCTGGCTGGCCATGCCCCTCGCCAGCTCCCGCTCGATCCAGGCGCCCGACTCGCGCGTGTCTCGACCCGACAGGAAGCGGACGGGCTCGCCGGCTGGCCCGGTGGCCCGCAGCGCCCTGGCCAGCGCGCCGCCGAGTCGCCGAACCGTCGCGGGGTCGAGCGGCGGCTCACCCGCCTTCGCGCGCACCCCATCCGTGCCGAACAGCCGAGCCATGGCTCTCCCCGGCGCCTCAGCGCGCCCTGAACGTCACGGTGACGCGCGCCGTCATCGGCGCCCGCAGGCGGACCGACGGATCCGCCACGCCGACCGTCACTTGCTCCACCACCGTGCCGGCGGCGCCGGTCACCGACACCGGCTCCGTGATGGCCTCGGTCATGGTCCGGATCACGCTGGACGCGCCGACCACGTCGACCGTGGCCGGCACGGCCGACACGGTGTCGACGACCAGACCGGGCGCCGGCTCACCCTCGATCCGCGGCGCGATCGGCACCGTCTTGGTGGCCGCCACGTCGAACCGCATCGACACGTTCGACGGCGACACCTGCACGACGTCGATGCCGAACGGGGCGCGGACGTCGGCGCTGGTCACGTGGAACAACCGCAGGCCCGGCCGCGCGGCGTGCAGGTCGAGCACCGCGACGAGTTCCCCGGCGGCGAGGCGGCCCAAGGCGCCAGACGACCCGCGCACGCGGACGTCGACGCTGGCCGGGGCGTCGCCCACCAGCTCGAGCTGCGACGGCAGGTTCACGTATTCGAGGGGCACGCGCAGCGCGCGCTCGACGATCTGCTCGCCGGCGACGATCAGCCAGAGCAGGGCGGCCAGCGCCACGGACACGAGCTTGAGACCGATGCGGCGCATGCCCGGAATCCGCATCAGATGCCCTCGCTCCGGTGAGCGCGATCGCCGTCGTGCCCGCTCGCACGCTCTTCGGTGGATCGCACGCGCCGGCGCAGCGGCCCGCGGCGGTTCAGGCCCAGCAGGCTGCGCAGCCGGATCCGCAAGGTGTCCGGCGAAAGGCCACGATCCAGCTTGCCGCCCGTCGCCAGCGAAATGGCCCCCGTCTCCTCGGACACCACCACGGCCACGGAATCGTTCTCCTCGGTGAGCCCGAGCGCCGCGCGATGGCGGGTGCCCAGGTCACGGCTGACGCGCGGATTCACCGACAGCGGCAGGAAGCAGGCCGCCGCCGCGATGCGGTCGCCCTGGATGATCGTGGCCCCGTCGTGCAGCGGTGAGGTGCGCTGGAAGATGCTGGCGAGCAGGTCGTAAGTGACGGTGGCGTCGAGCGGGATTCCACCCTCGATGTAGTTGCGCAGGCCGATCTCCCGCTCGATCACGATGATGGCGCCGACGTGCCGCGCGGCCAGGTTGGTGGCGGCCGTCACGAGCTCCTCCACCGTCTCCTCGGCGCTCGACGAGGCGCGTGCGAAGTAGCGGACGAACGGCGTGCGGCCGAAGTGCGCCAGCGCCCGGCGGATGTCGGTCTGGAACAGCACGATGATGGCGAAGACGACGTAGCTGGCCAGGTTGCGGATGACCCAGTTGACCGTCTCGAGCTCGAGCCAGCGCGAGATGAAGAACAGCGCCAGCAGGAAGCCGCCGCTGAGCGCCATCTGCACGGCGCGGGTGCCCAGGATGAGCACCAGCAGCTCGTAGATCATCAGCGCCACGATGGCGATGTCGAGCAGATCCCACCACCCGACGGGGGTGCGCTGCAGCGCGGACGTCAGCTGGCCCAGCCACTCGTTCATCGGGCCGCCTCTGGGCCGGACGGCCGCACGACGGGCCGACGGGAAGGGAACGCCACGGCGGTCATTCGAACTGTGCGCGATGATACTTCCGAATTTCGTCCGCGATGCGGACCACACGCGCCATCTCGCGCACCGCGTGCACGCGCACGATGTGCGCGCCGCAGAGGACCGAAGCCGTGACGGCGGCCGCCGTCACCCAGTCCCGGTCCACCCCCGTCAGCTCCCTGGTGAACGGCTTCCACAGGAAGCCCTTGCGCGACGGGCCCGACAGCAGGGGGCGTCCCAGATCCGCGAGCTCGTGCAGCCGCGCCAGCGTCTCGTAGCTGTGGGCCGTGTGCTTGGCGAAGCCGAGGCCCGGGTCGAGGACGATGCGGTCGCGGTCGACGCCGTGGCCCACCGCGAAGGCCAGGCTCTCGCGCAGCTCGTCGCGCACCTCGTCGATCACGTCGTGATAGTTGGCCTGGGCGTACATGTCGCGCGAGCGTCCACGGGTGTGCATCAGCACGATGGCCGCCCTGTGACGGGCCACCACGTCACCCAGCGCGGGCTCGTAGCGAAGGCCACTGACGTCGTTGACGAGGGCGGCCCCGGCGGAAAGCGCCGCGTCGGCCACCGACGCCTTGTAGGTGTCCACCGAAATCGGCACGGAAACCCGCGCCGCCAGCGCCTCCACGACGGGCAGCACGCGGCGGCGCTCCTCGGCCGCGTCGAGCGGCAGCGCACCCGGCCGCGTGGATTCGCCCCCGATGTCGATGAGGTCCGCGCCCTCGTCCACCATCCGCAATCCAGCGTCGACGGCATGGGCGGCGTCCGCGTGCTGCCCGCCGTCCGAGAACGAGTCGGGGGTCACGTTGAGGATGCCCATCACGAGCGTCCGGGCACCCAGCGCCAGGCTGCGGCCGCCCGCCAGGGGCACGATGAAGCGTCGGCGTTCGTGCATCAACGAAAAGGCCCGCAGCGCCTGTGGCGTGCGGGCCCTGGTGTGTCCAGTCCGTGGCAGGGCCGAGGCCTCTCGAGGCCGCGCCCCCGGTGGCTACTCCTGCGTGAGCGGGCGGGGTGGCAGCGGCGGCACGATCGCCGGCCGCTCCTTGGCCCGGGACGACTCGCGCGGGGGCGCAGCCGGGGCCGTGCCCTCGGGGGCGGTCGGCTCGTCGAGCGGCAGGCCAGCCACGATGCGCCTGACCTCCTCGGCGTCGAGCGTCTCGCGCGCCAGCAGCGCGTCGGCCATGGCGAGCAGCTGTTCCTTGTGCTCGCGCAGGATCGTCTCGGCCTTGGCGTAGTTCTCGGTGACGAAGCGCTTCACTTCCTGGTCGATGTGCAGCGCCGTGTCCTCGCTGTAGTCCTGGTGCTGCGCGATCTCGCGGCCGAGGAAGATCTGCTCCTCCTTCTTGCCGAAGGTCAGCGGGCCCATCGCGCCGCTCATGCCCCACTCGCACACCATCTTGCGCGCGAGGTCGGTGGCGCGCTCGAGGTCGTTGCCGGCGCCGGTCGTGATGCTGCCGATCGTGATCTCCTCGGCTATGCGGCCGCCGAGCAGGATGGCGATCTGGTCTTCCAGGTACTCCCGCGAGTAGTTGTGCTTCTCGTCGGTCGGCAGCTGCATCGTCAGGCCGAGCGCCATCCCGCGCGGGATGATCGTGACCTTGTGGATCGGGTCCGCGTGCGGCAGCTTCACCGTGAGCAGCGCGTGGCCCGCCTCGTGGATCGCGGTGACGCGCTTCTCTTCCTCCGTGATGATCATCGAGCGCCGCTCGGCGCCCATCAGCACCTTGTCCTTGGCGAACTCGAAGTCCTGCATCCGGACGACCTTCTGGTTGTACCGCGCGGCGTTGAGCGCGGCCTCGTTCACCAGGTTCGCCAGGTCGGCCCCCGAGAAGCCAGAAGTGCCGCGCGCGATCACCGCCACGTCGACGTCGTCGCCGAGCGGGATCTTTTTCGTGTGCACCGACAGGATGCCCTCGCGGCCCTTCACGTCGGGCCGGTTCACGACGATGCGGCGGTCGAAGCGGCCGGGCCGCAGCAGCGCCGGATCCAGCACGTCGGGCCGGTTCGTCGCCGCCACGAGAATCACGCCCTCGTTGGACTCGAAGCCGTCCATCTCGACGAGCAACTGGTTCAGCGTCTGCTCGCGCTCGTCGTGCCCGCCGCCGAGGCCCGCGCCGCGGTGACGGCCGACCGCATCGATTTCGTCGATGAACACGATGCAGGGTGCGTTCTTCTTGCCCTGCTCGAACAGGTCGCGCACGCGGGAGGCGCCGACGCCGACGAACATCTCGACGAAGTCGGAGCCGCTGATCGAGAAGAACGGCACGTTGGCCTCGCCGGCCACGGCGCGCGCCAGCAGCGTCTTGCCCGTTCCCGGGGGCCCCATCAGCAGCACGCCCTTCGGGATGCGGCCGCCGAGCTTCTGGAACTTCTGCGGCTCACGCAGGAACTCGATGATCTCCTGCAGCTCGTCCTTGGCCTCGTCCACGCCGGAGACGTCCTTGAACGTCACCTTCTTCTGCGCGCTCGACGACAGCTTCGCCTTGCTCTTGCCGAAGGAGAGGGCCTTGTTGCCGCCACTCTGCATCTGGCGCATGAAGAACAGCCAGAAGCCGATCATCAGCAGAATGGGCGCCCACGTGTAGAGAATCGCGGCCCAGGGGCTGGCGGCGGGCTCGCGCGCCGTCACCACGACGTTGCGCTCGATGAGCTTGTTGGCGAGGCCTTCGTACTGGGGCGGCGCGTAGGTGCGGAAGGCTTCCTGTGTCTTGGTGACGCCGTTGATGTCGTTGCCGGTGATGGTGACCCGCTCGACCTGACCGGCGTCGACCGAGGCCATGAACTCACTGAAGCTCAAGGGCTTGGCGCTCGCCTGGTACTTGGTGGAGAAATTCCAGACGAGGACCCCGACCACCACGAGGACCATCCAAAACGCCAGGCTCCTGATCGTCGAGTTCAAGCCCTGCCTCCCACTCGCCTTGTCGGCACTTGCGCGTGTCCCGCCCAGAGCGTTGCCTGCGGGTACGCGCTTCTACAGAGTATCACTTGATCCTGTGTCACTGCTGTATAGGACCAAGTTTCGGCCAGAAAGTTCCCATCGGCCCCCAGGAACATCGGCACGCGCGAGCGCACCCTGGAGCACCTGCAGCCCGGCGTCGACGTGGGCCAGCCCGACCTCCCGTCCGGCAGCCACCGTCCGGAGCGCCTCCAGCAGGAGCCGGCGTCGAATCGGCCGGGGCTCGGCCTGCACCGCGGCCCGGTCGAGGGAGAGCGAACGGGGCGACACCTCGACGAGCTGGGCGAACCGCCGGGCCGCCGCCTCGTCGAGCCACTCGGCGTCATCCCGGGCGAGGTCCGCCGCCCGGGCAATCGCCGCGCGGGTGGACCCGCCGTAGGCCCGGTCCAGCTCGGGCAGCACGACATGCCGGATCCGGTTGCGCGGATTGGCCAGGTCGGCGTTCGTTTCGTCCTCCACCCACGCCTGCCCCGCCGCCCGCAAGTGGGCCCGCAGCTCGTCGCGGCTGACGTCGAGCAGCGGCCGGATCACCGCGCCATTCCTGGGGTAGACCCCGCCGAGCCCGGTGGAGCCCGCTCCCCGCATCAGCTTGAGTAGAAAGGTCTCGGCCTGGTCGTCGCGGGTGTGCCCGACGGCGATGCGGTCCGCACGGCCGGCGTCGGCGGCCCGCTGCAGGAACCCGTAGCGCACCCGGCGCGCTGCCTGCTCGATGGACAGGCCGTCCCGCGCGGCCACGGCCGCCACGTCAATGGACTCGACCGCCAGCGGAAGGCCGAGTCTGTCAGCCAGCTCACGGCAGAAGGCCTCGTCCCGGGCTGCCGTGCCGCGCAACCGGTGGTTGAGATGCGCCAGCCCGGCCACCTCGAATCCGCCTCGGCGCGCCAGGTCGCGCAGCACCATCGTGAGCGCCACCGAATCGGACCCGCCCGACAGCCCGATCAGGACCCGCGAGCCGGCCGGACAGAGCCCGTGACGGTCGATGGTGCGGCGCACCTGCTGGAGAAGGGCCGACATGAATTTGACGGTCCTGCCCGGGCTCCAGCGGACCGGCGCGGAGCCTGGCGGACGGGCCGCCGGCGCGGACGGACGCGCGGACGACCGAACTTAGAAGGGGCCAGCCGACGCTCCCGATGCCCGGGGGCCGGAGGGGTCGACTGGCGAAGGCTGGTGCCGGAGGGCGGACTCGAACCGCCGACCCCGCGCTTATGAGACGCGTGCTCTAACCGGCTGAGCTACTCCGGCACAAGAGGTGATTGTATCGTATCGACGGACCACGACGCCTCGGGGCGCCCGGCACCACCCCGCGGCGCGCCCCCGCGCTAGCGCGACGCCTCACAGGCCGCCGCGGCGATCAGGGGGATCAGAATCTCGTGGTGCCCCACCAGGGAGATCCCGGTGCCTCGCGTCCCGGCAACCGGGCGGCTGACCACGTTGGTCTGCGGCCGGTAGAGCCGCACGAAGTCGATGTTGACCGTCGTCAGGTCGTCGAGGGCCACCCCCTGATTGCGCGCCAGCGCCACGGCCTTCAGGAACACCTCGGGCAGCACCACGGCCGACCCGCAGTTCAGGAACACGCCGCCGTCGAGGCGCGCCACGTTCGAGGTGAAGTAGCGGAAGTCGCGCAGGCTCGCGTCGCCAATCGCAGCGCCCGACGCCTCCTGGTGCATGTGGATGACGTCGGTGCCCAGCGCGACGTGAACCGTGACCGGGATGCCGAGCCTGTGCGCGGCGGCCGTGAGGCTGCGGTCGGCAAATGGGGCCTGCCGCTCCACGAGATGTGCGCCGAGCGTCTGACCGATGCCCTGGCCGGCCTCGGCGGCGCGCCGGATGACGCGGTTCAGTTCGGTGCCGGTCTCCTCCGCCATGCCGAACCGGCCCGGCCCGAGCGCCTCGTCGACGTCCTCGGACGTGGCGCCGGCGAGCGCCACCTCGAAGTCGTGGATGGCGCCGGCGCCGTTCATCGCCAGCGCCGACACGAACCCGCGCTGCATCAGGTCGATCAGCACGGGCGAGACCCCTGTCTTGATCACGTGCGCGCCGACGGCCCACACGATGCCGCGCCCGCGCCGGCGCGCCTCGACGATCGCGTGCACCACCCGGCGGACGTCCTGCGCGCCGAGAATGGCCGGCAGCGAGTCGAACCACGCCTGAAAGGAGCCCCCTGGCGACCACGGGCGCGCGAAGTCCTCGGCCTTCGCCTTGCTGCGCCGGGACGCCAGCGGATACGTCCGGACGCCCGACAGGTCGAACTCTTCGTAGGGGAACGGCATGGCGCCTATTCTCGCCGATTGGCCGGCGGGCTAGACGATCAGCATCGCGTCGCCGTAGCTGTAGAAGCGGTAGCCCTGCGCGACGGCCTCGCGGTAGGCGGCCAGCACGCGCTCCCGCCCCGCGAACGCGCACACCAGCATCAGCAGCGACGATTTCGGCAGGTGGAAGTTGGTGATCAGGCCGTCGACGAGCTGAAACCGATGGCCCGGGTGGATGAACACGCGCGCCTCACCGGTCATCGGCGCCACCTCACCGGCCTCGCTGACGGGCAGTGACTCGAGCACCCGCGCGGTGGTCGTGCCCACCGCGATGATGCGCCGCCCCTGCTGCCGGGCACGCGTCAGCGCCGTGGCCGTCTCGGGCGACACGGCGATGCGCTCGGGATCCACCTGATGGTCCTCGACCTGCTCGACGCGCACCGGCTTGAACGTGCCGTACCCCACGTGCAGCGTCACGCGCGCCGCCTCGACGCCCATCACCCGCAGCTCCGCCAGCAGTGCCTCGGTGAAGTGCAGGCCGGCCGTGGGTGCCGCGATCGAGCCGCGCTCTCCCGCATAGACGGTCTGGTAGCGCTCCCGATCGGCCTCGCGGTCGTCACGCCTGATATAGGGCGGCAGCGGCATGTGGCCGATGCGGTCGATGGTCTCCGTGACCGACGAGTCGCCCTCGGCCCACAGCATCACGGTGCGGCGGCCGTGGAAGTGCCGCGCGCGGATCTCGCCGTGCAGCCGGACGCCGTCCCGCTCGAAGAGCACCCTCGCGCCGGGCTTGAGCTTCTGGCCGGGGTGGACGAGCGCCTCCCATGCCTCGGTGCGCGGGTCGGGATCGGCCTGGGGCATCCGTGCGACGAGGAAGCACTCGACGGCGCCTCCGCTCGGCACGCGGTGCCCGAGCAGGCGCGCCGGGAAGACCCGGCTGTCGTTGAGCACCAGCAGGTCCCCGGCCCGCAGGAAGCGCGGCAGGTCCGTGAACGTGGCGTGCGTCATCGCGCCCGCGTGGCGCGGCAGCACGAGCAGGCGCGAGCGGCCGCGTTCGACGGCCTCCTGCGCGATCTGCCCGGGCGGCAGGTCGAAGTCGAAGTCGGCGACGTTCATGCGTCCAGCCCGAAGGCGCGCGCCAGGTTGGTGCGGCCGCGCGCGGCGAGCAGCGGCTTCCACAGGTCGCCGCGCCCGGCGATCCGTGCGCGGACGTTGTCGATTCGGAAGTCCTCGATGGCGATGCCGGCGGCCACCTCGTCCCACGTGACCGGCGTCGAGACCGGCGCGCGCGGCTTCGGCCGCACGGAATAGACGCTCGCGAGCGTCTGCCCCCACGCGTTCTGCCGGTAGTCGAGCAGCACGCGGGCGCGCGGGCGCGTCGCCTTCCGGTACTCGACGGTCATCAGCGCCGGGTGCCGGGCAGCCATCTCGGTGGCGAGCGCGCGCGTGAACGCCAGCACCGACTCCTGGCGCGGGCCGCGGACGATCGGCACGTAGACGTGCAGGCCGCGCGACCCGCTCGTCTTGACGAGCGGCTTCATGCCGAGGTGCACCAGCGCGTCCCGCAGCACCAGTCCCGCCTCGCGCACCCGGTCGAAGCTGGCGCCCTCGCTGGGGTCGAGGTCCACGTGCAGGTAGTCGGGCCGGTGCACGTCGTCGCAGCGCGCGTACCACTGGTTCAGATCGATGCAGCCCAGGTTGACGCACCACAGCAGCGACGGCAGGTCGTCGATCACCGGGAATTCGACGACCTTGCCCTCGCCGTGGTCGATCGGACAGAGGCGCAGCCACGGCGGGTGGGGCGACGGGGTCTGCTTCATGAAGAACGACTGCCCGGCCGCGCCGTCGGGATAGCGGCGCATCACCATCGCCCGGTCACGGATGTGCGGCAGCAGCACGGGGGCGACGTCGGCGTAGTACTGCAGCAGATCGCCCTTCGTGACGCCGAGTTCGGGCCAGAACGGCTTGCGCAGGTTGGTCAGCCGCACCTGGCGGCCGTCCACCGTCAGCGCCACGGCGTCGCGGTCGCGGGGGATGAGCAGCGGCACGGCGTCAGGTCCGGCGCGTCAGGCCATCAGCGCGCCGGCCAGCAGGCGGGCCAGCCAGACGAGCAGCAGCACCGGCAGCGCGAGCGCCGCGAGCAGGCCGGCGATCACGGCGCACACGAACAGTCTGTCGCCGGTCGAAGACCTCCGCACCTCGTAGGCGTGGAGCTCGAGCAGCGCCAGGTTCCGGAGGTTGGCCTTCCACGTCAGGTCGAACAGGTCGCCGGCGACGGGGACGAATCCGATCACCGCGTCGACCGCCGTATTGATGAACATCCGCACCTGCACCAGCCGCGGCACCCCGAGCCGGTAGGCCTGCCAGAGCATCACGACGCCGAGCAGGGGCGGCACCGCATCGCCGAGGCCCGGCACCAACCCGAGGATCGGATCGAGCCCCACCCGCAACGACGTGCCCGGCACGGGAAACGCCGAATCGAGCGCCCACGCCGCGCGCCGCAGCCACTCCAGGCGGCGCTCGTCCTCCGGCGGCACCGGCCGCCGCGCCGGCCCTGCGCCCGCTACTTGAGCCCCCACCGGAGCAGCAGGGCGCCCACGGTGAAGCCCGCCCCGACCGACACCATCAGCACGAGATCGCCGCGCTTCAGGCGCTTGTCGTTGACGGCGTCGTTGAGGGCCAGGGGAATCGTCGCGGCGGTGGTGTTGCCGAACCGCTCGACGTTGATCACGACCTTCTCGAGCGGCAGGCCCAGCTTCTCGGACGCGGCCAGGATGATGCGCCGGTTGGCCTGGTGCGAGACGAAGAGATCGATGTCGTCGGCCGTGACGCCGTTGCGCGCGAGCAACCGGCGGCACGCCTCCTCGGTGTTGCGCACCGCGAAGCGGAACACCGCCTGGCCGTCCTGCTTCACGTAGTGCAGGCGCTGCTCGACCGTGTCGTGCGACGCGGGCTGGCGGCTGCCGCCGGCGGGCATGCACAGCGCCGGGCCACCGCCGCCGTCCACGTAGTTCAGGAAGTCGATGATGCCGATGTTCTCGTCGTCGGAGGCCTCGACCACGGCCGCGCCGGCGCCGTCGCCGAAGATCACGCAGGTCGTGCGATCGGTGTAGTCGATGATGCTCGACATCACGTCGGCGCCGATGACCAGCGCGTGCCTGCTGGCGCCGGTCGACACCATGTTGGCCGCCGTCGTCAGGCCGTAGGTGAAGCCGGAGCACGCGGCCAGCAGGTCGTAGCCCCAGGCATTGGTGGCGCCGATGTTGTGCTGCACCAGGCACGCCGTGCTCGGGAACATCGTGTCGGGCGTCGTGGTGCCGACGACGATGAAGTCGATCTGGTCCGGGGTGAGACCGGCCCGCTCGACCGCGACGCGCGCCGCCTCGGTGGCCAGATCGGAGGTGGCCACGCCCGGTTCGACGATGTGCCGCTCCCGGATGCCCGTCCGCTGCAGGATCCACTCGTCGCTCGTCTCGACCATCTTCTCGAGGTCGGCGTTGGTCAGGACCTTCGGCGGCACGAAGGTCGCCAGGCTGGAGATGCGCGCACGCGACACCATGCGCGGGGCTGGGTTCACCACAGGCGAGGATCCCTCCTTGGAGCTGTCAATCCGAAGTACTCGTAGGCGCGGGCCGTGGCCACGCGCCCCCGCGGGGTGCGGTCGAGGTAGCCTCCCTGGATCAGGAAGGGCTCGTAGATGTCCTCGATCGCGTCCCGCTCCTCGTTGATCGCGGCGGACAGGCTGTTGACGCCGACCGGGCCGCCGCTGAACTTCTCGATGATCGTGCGCAGGAGCTTGCGGTCGACCTCGTCGAAGCCGTGCTCGTCCACCTCGAGCATCGCCATCGCGGCCTGCGCCACGTCGGCGGTGATGTGGCCGTCGGCGCGCACCTGCGCGTAGTCGCGCACGCGGCGCAGCAGGCGGTTGGCGATGCGCGGCGTGCCGCGCGAGCGGCGCGCCACCTCGCGCGCCGCCGCGTCGTCGATCGGCACGCCCAGGATGCGGGCCGACCGCCGCACGATCTCTTCGATATCGGCCTCGGTGTAGAAGTCGAGCCGGTGGGTGATGCCGAAGCGCGCGCGCAGCGGCGACGTGAGCAGGCCCGCGCGCGTGGTCGCGCCGATGAGCGTGAACTTCGGCACGTCCACCTTGACCGAGCGGGCCCCCGGCCCCTGCCCGATGATGACGTCGGCCTCGAAGTCCTCCATCGCGGGATAGAGGATTTCCTCGATGGCCGGCGACATCCGGTGGATCTCGTCGATGAAGAGCACTTCGTGCTCCTGCAGGTCGGTGAGCATGCCGAGGAGGTCACCCGGCTTCTCGATCACGGGGCCGGCGGTCGCGCGCACCGGCACGCCGAGCTCGGCGCCGATCACGTAGGCGAGCGTCGTCTTGCCAAGGCCGGGCGGGCCGTAGAGCAGCACGTGGTCGAGGGCCTCGCGCCGGCCCTTGGCCGCCGCGATCGACACCTGGAGCTGTGCCCGCAGCCGATCCTGCCCGATGTACTCGTCGAGCGACCGCGGACGCAGCCCGGCCTCGTACTTCGCGTCCTCGTCGATACGCCCGCCGGCGACAAGCCGTTCGTCCACGCCTCCACCTGTCCCGGCCATCGGCACGTCCGCCTACGCCCGCCGCATCAGCACGCGCAACGCAGCCTTGAGCGCCGGCTCGAACGACGGGTTCGCGTCGGCCGCCAGCACCGAGTCCACGGCCTTTTCGACCAGAGGGCGATGATAGCCGAGGTTCTGCAGGGCCGATTGCAGGTCGTCCCGGAGCCGATGTCCGGGCGCGCCGGGCGTGCCCGGCGGCTCGAGCACGGGCTCGCCGAGCTGCGCCACGCGGTCCTGCAGCTCGAGGACGATCCGCTCGGCCGTCTTCTTGCCGATGCCCGGAATGCCGGTCAGCCGCGCCACGTCGCCGCGCTGCACGCAGGACAGCAGGTCGCGCGCCTCCATGCCCGACAGGAGCGCCACGGCGAGCTTCGGCCCGATGCCGCTGACACCGATCAGCCGCTCGAAGAGCTGGCGCTCGAGGTCGGTGATGAAGCCGTAGAGCTGCAGCGCCTCCTCGCGGACGTGGGTGTGCACGCGCAGCACCACCTCGGCTCCCTCGTCACCGACGCGGTAGTAGGTCGACAGCGGGACGTGGACCTCGTAGCCGACGCCCTGCACGTCGACGAGGACGCGGTTGGGCTGCTTCTCGAGCACGCGGCCCCGCAGGTAACCGATCATCGGCCGGCCGGCGGGCGGTACTGGCGCCACGACTTCGGCGCGCGCGCGCCGCCGCGGCTCGCCGCGGCCGGCTGACGGCCTGGCTGGAGGTGCAGGTGACAGATGGCCACGGCGAGCGCGTCGGCGGCGTCGTGCGGCGATGGCGCCTCGTCGAGGCCGAGCAGCAGCTTCACCATCTGCTGCACCTGGGCCTTCTCGGCGCGGCCGTAGCCGACGACCGCGCGCTTGACCTCGGCAGGGGTGTACTCGGCGATCGGGCAACCGGCCTCGACCGCCGCCAGCATCGCCACGCCGCGCGCGTGGCCGAGCTTCAACGCGCTGCGGGCGTTGACGGCGTGGAACAGGTTCTCGATCGCCACGCCGTCGGGCCGGCACTCGGCGAGCAGCGCCCGCAGCTCGCGATGAATCCTGGCGAGCCGGTCGGGAAAGGCGTCCGACACCGACGCGGTGATCGCGCCGCAGGCGACGAGGCGGTGGCGCCGGCCCTCGGTCTCGACACACCCGTAACCGGTGCGCTCGGAACCGGGGTCGATGCCGAAGATCCTCACGCCAGGGAGGCCTCGATCTCCTTCTCTTCGATGTCGAAGTTCGCCCAGACGTGCTGCACGTCGTCGTGGTCGTCGAGCGCGTCCATCAGCTTCAACATCTGCTGGGCGTCCTTGCCCGTGATCTTGATGTGATTCTGCGGAACCATCGCCACCTCGGCGCTCGCCGGCTCGATGCCGAGCGCCTTGATCGCGTCGCGCACGCCCTCGAACGCCTCGGGCGCCGACACGACGTCCCACACGGTGCCGTCGTCGCTGACGTCGTCGGCCCCCGCCTCGAGCGCGGCGTTCAGCAGCTTCTCCTCGTCGACGCCGGCCTTCTCGACGATCACCTGTCCCTTGCGGCTGAACATCCACGCGACGCTGTTCTCGGCCGCGAGGTTGCCGTTGTACTTGGCGAGCATGTGCCGGATCTCGCCGACGGTGCGGTTCTTGTTGTCGGTGAGCGACTGAATCAGCAGCGCCACGCCGCCCGGGCCGTAGCCTTCGTACGTGATCTCCTCGTACGAGACACCCGGCTCCTCGCCCGTGCCGCGGCGGATGGCGCGCTCGATGTTCTCGCGCGGCATGTTGTTCGCCTTGGCGTCCGCGATGATGGTGCGCAGGCGCGGGTTGCTGGCCGGATCACCGCCGCCGTTCCGGGCCGCGACGGTCAGTTCCTTGATGATGCGCGTGAACGCCTTGCCACGCTTGGCGTCGGCGGCACCCTTCTTGTGCTTGATGGTGTGCCACTTGGAATGGCCTGACATGCAACAACTCCAATGGATGCAACGAGAAAGCGACCCTCGATCTTACCACGCGCCGCGGGTCAGGGGTGGCGCGCCAGGATCATCCACACCTCGGCCCGCGGATCCCACGGCCCGCCCCGGTAGTCACCGAGCAGCGCCGTGACCTCGAAGCCGGCCTTCTCGAGCCGGCGGACCATCTGCGGCACCGACAGCGTCCGGAAGGTCAGCGAGAACCGCCGGCGCTCCACCGTCCGGCCGCGGCGCTCGCTGAACTCCTGGTCGAAGATGGTCAGGTGCCGCTCGCGATCCTGTCGGACCGTCTCAACCAGCGTGACGCGGGCCCCGCCGCGACGGCCACGCCAGCCCGTCAGGCTGACCCTCTTGCGATACTCCTCCCAGGCCGGCAGGTCGGCGACCAGCTCGATGCCGAACACGCCGCCCCGGCGCAGCACACGCCTGACGGCCGCCAGCGTGTCGGCCAGGTCCTTCTCCCGCAACAGCGACTGCAGCATGCCGTACGGCGCCAGCACCACCGAGAACGGAGGCGTCGGGCCGAACGGCAGGTGGCGGATGTCGCCCCGAATCAACCGGACCTGGCGGCCGAGCCCCGCGCGCCGGACCCGCTGGCGCGCCCGCGCCAGCATCGGCTCCGACCGGTCGATGCCGACCACCGACACGCCGGCCCGGCCGAGCGGAAGCGACAGGCGCCCCGTACCGCACCCCAGCTCCAGCAGCCGCCCGCCGTGGTGCAACGCCAGCGTCCGCCAGAACGGCAGGTCGCGCCGGCCGAGCGTCCGCGCGTTCTCCCAGTCGTAGAACGGCGCGTACTCGTCCCAGCCCTCGTGCCCCTCCGCCCGGGCCGCGGGCCGACCGCCGGCCCCGTTCGAGGGTTGGGTCCTACTCCGCTTGCTGGCCAACGGTGGCAAACAGCATCGTGTGCTGGATCTCGACGAAGGCCGGCCCGGCCTGCCCGGCCTCGGTCTGATACGCCGCGAGCTCCATCAGATACTGATCTCCGGCGCGACGGACCGCATCGGTCGGCGCCTGCTGAATGGCCTGCTCGATCCGTGCCCGCCGTTGCCGCCACATCGAGTCGGGCTGGGCGCCGAGCTTCACCTGCGACACCGGGAACATGCGGACGTCGAGCGCCTCGACACCGCACGCCGCGAAGAGGCCCGACACCCGAGGCCCGATCGCGCCGTCGGTCTGCTCGCCGCGGACCGTGGCGAGCGTCGCGAAGAAGTGCGCGGCCGCGTCGAACGCACGGGCGCCGGCCGGCACCGAGCAGTACGCGTAGCGCGCGTGGTTGTCCGGCTCCACGACGACGAGCCGCCCGCGGCGTGCCGTCACGCGTGCCATCTCGCGGATCGCCCGCGCCGCGTCGCGAACGTGCTGCAACACGGCCACGCAGTAGGTCGAGTCGAAGGCGCCGTCCGAGAACGGCAGGCCCGTCACGTCGGCCACCGCGAGGCCCACGCGCTGGTTGTGCCCGGCGGTCTCCTGCCGCGCGGCGGCGACCTTCTCGGCGTCGATGTCGACGCCGACGAGCCGCAGCTGCGACACCTGGAGGCGGCCGATCGTCACCTCGCCGGTGCCGGCGCCACAGCCGACGTCGAGGATGCGGGTGCCGGGGCGAGGGCGGAGCGTCTCGGCCAGGAACTCCGTGAATTCATCGTCCCACCACAGCTCCCGCAGGTGCTTCAGCGTGGGCGACGTCAGCGCATCGATCGGCACGAGCATCGGCATCGTCAGTCGACCGCCCACTCACCGGGCAGGATCGGCCGCGTCCGCGGCAGGAAGCCGCGCCGCGACAGGTGGCCCACCGCGCCGAGCACGCCGACGAACACCGCCAGCTTGACGGCGTCGCCGACCCGGTTGGCCGGCATCGTCTTCCACAGGAACCAGAGAATCGGCTGCGCGATGGCGACGGCCCAGACCGACCCGTAGAAGTAGCGCCGTTCGTGCCCCTCGCCCCTGGTCGAGGCCTTGACACGCGGCAGGTAGCCCGCGGCGCCGAGGGCCCAGATGCTGCCCGCGATCGGAAAATACGCCGCCTCGTACATCTGCTTCAGCCGCCACTCGCCGCTGATGACCGCCCAGGCCAGGCCGGCGACGTTCAGCACGGCGAAGGCCACGACCTCGCCCCACGCGGTCGTATAGCAGATCCGGCGATAGAGCGGGTTCGGCCGATCCTCGGTGAACCGGATGATGTACGGCGCCGGCTCGCACCCCGGCAGCCGCCCGCGCAGGCCCGCGACGGCCGTGCCCACCAGCACGACGCCGAGCCACGTGCCGAGCCTGGCGTCGAACCCCTTGGCGAAGAGGTCGAAGGTCCACGGGCCCGGCGCGATGAAGAACACGAAGATCCAGATGGGCCAGTGGTTGAATCGGTAATAGAGCTTGTTCCGGTGCCGGATCCGGCGCTCGGTGTCGAGCTCGATGCGATAGGCGTCGGTGTCTGCTTTCTTGTGCATGGCGAAGGACGGCGGCCACCCGGCGGCCCCGTCAGGATACTGCAGGTCATCCCGCGGTCGCCGGGATGGCCCGGGCGACCGCCCCTCAGGGCGCGCACCGTTCAGGGCGAGTGCCGCTCGGCCGGCCCGACACCGGCCGGCGCCAGCCGCAGCACCCGCGTCGCACGCGCGGCGAAATCCCCGTCGTGCGTCGCCGCGACGATCGTGCGGCCGCCGGCCGCCAGCTCGCGAAGGATGCCGGCGAGCTCGGCCCGGCGGTCGGCGTCGAGCGACGCGGTGGGCTCGTCCATCAGCAGGACGGGCGGCTCCACGGCCAGCGCCCGGGCAATCGCGACGCGCTGCGCCTCTCCACCCGAGAGCTCGTGCGGCCGCGCGTCGGCCCGGTGCGCGACACCCAGCTGCGCGAGCAGCGCCCGGGCGCGCCGGCCGGCCTCGCTGGCGGGCCGCCCGAGCACGTGCACCGGAGCGAGTGCCACGTTCTCGACGGCCGACAGGTGCGCGAACAGGTGATGGAACTGGAAGACGATCCCGACGCGGGCGGCCAGCTCGCGCTGGCGCGCCCCCCTGGGCACGGGGCCTGCGGCGAGCACGAAGCCGGCGACGGTCACGGTGCCTGACGCGATCGGGTCCAGGCCCGCGATCGCGCGGAGCACGGTCGTCTTGCCCGTGCCCGACGGGCCCATCACCGCGACGATCTCGCCGGGCGCGGCGTCGAAGGACAGGTCCCGCACGATCAGCCGCCCCCCCCGCCCCACCGACAACGCCGACACGACGAGCGCGCTCACCGGCTCCCCCATCGGCGCTCGAAGCGCCGGGCGAGCCGCGCCAGCGGCAGCGAGAGCGCGAGATAGAGCGCGGCGCAGATGGCGCCCGGCACGACCCAGCTGCCGATGTTGGCCGCGAAGATCGACGTCTGCTTCGTCAGCTCGACGACCGTGATCACCGAGACGAGCGAACTGTCCTTGAGCAGCGCGACGAAGTCGTTCGTCATGGGCGCCAGCGCCAGGCGAAGCGCCTGCGGGCCACGCACCAGGCGCAGCGTCTGCGCGTCGCTGAAACCGAGGGCGCGTGCCGCGTCGAGCTGCCCGGAGGGCACCGCCTCGAGCGCGCTGCGGTAGATCTCGCTCTCGTAGGCCCCGTAGTTGAGCCCCAGGCCGATCAGGGCCGCCAGCAACGCCGGCAACTGCACGAGCGGCGCCAGCCCGAAGTAGAGGACGAAGAGCTGGAGCAGGAGGGGCGTGCCGCGAAGCAGTTCGACCCACGCGGTGAGCGCCACGCGCAGGGCGGGCGCGCCGTAGACCCGTCCGCTCGCGATCGCGATGCCAACCGCGACCGCGAGCAGCATCGACAGGCACGAGAGGCCCAGCGTGATCGCCGCCGCCCGCAATAGCGCTGGCAGGTACCGGATCCCCGCAGCCCACGCCGACGGCGGCGGAGGACTGGCGGGCGTGTCGTGGAGCGGGGCGCCGGCAGCGGCGGCCGGCTCGCCCGCCGGACCCCACCGCTGGCAACTGCCGGCGGAGGTGGGACGG